>JAFOPS010000084.1 GCA_017394205.1 Clostridia bacterium
CCCACGCCGGGCTCGCCGATGAGACAGGGGTTGTTTTTCTGCCTGCGGTTCAGGATCTGCACCACCCGCAGTGTCTCGCTTTCACGGCCCACGATGCGGTCCAACTGGCCGGACCGGGCCTTTGCGGTGAGATCCATGGCGTAATTGGTGAGAAATTTTTTCTTTTTCTGGGGCTTTTTTCCGCCCTCGGCGGTTTTCTGCTCGCCGGATTCCTGCTTTTGCCGGAACAGATTGAACAGAGGGAAGGCGGGGGCGCGGGAGGGGGTCTCCTCGTCGTCATCTTCCTCGCCGCTTACGCCGGGCAGACCCAGCTCCTGCATCATGGCGGGCAGGTTCTCTCCCAGCGCCTCGGGGGTCAGGCCGTCCAGATCCTCGTCCTTCAGGCCGAATTTATCCAACAGGTCGGTGACGGGCTTGATGCCGAGCTCCTTGGCGCATTTCAGGCAAAGGCCCTCGTTCACCGATCTTCCGTTTTCCAGCTTGGTAATGAACACCACTGCCATGTTTTTCTTGCAGCGGGCACAGATGGGCATGTTTTCCATAGTTTCGTTTCCTCCGGGTAAAATGGGGTAAAAGAGTGAATAGCTGTATGCTTATATTATGACAGAGCGGCGAACAGTCGGCTGACCAGACCGCCGATCAGGCTTTGCTGCAAACAGGGTCGGCTGAGAAAGCCCACATTGTCCGCCGGGGCAAAGCGCATCACCGCCCAACACAGCACCAGAACGATCAGCGCGCCTGAAAGCGCGCCCAGCAGGCCGCCTGCAAAGTGATTGAGCTTGCTGAGGACGGGGATGTCCCAATCCAGCACGAAGCACAAAAGCCGGATCACCAGCTTCACCAGAACAAACAGCAGCAGAAAGGCGATGATGGGCGCCAGCCGCTGGGAAAGCTGTATGGCCAGACGGGCCATCAGCGATTGATAAAGCTCGCTGAGCTTGTCGGTGACGCTGCCGCTTTGCGAGACCAGCTCCGAAAGGGTCGAGCCGTGCTCCAGACCGCGTACCGCCGAAAGGTCGGCCTTTTGCGCCAGCCCTTGCAGCAGCGGGCGGAGGAGCGGCTCGATGATCTGGGCCAGCCCGCCTTGAAAGATCCACGCCACGATCACGCCCAGCACCGTCCCCGCAATGCCGGAAACGGCGCGGAAGGCGCCTTTTTTCGCGGCGATCGCGATCCAGATCAGCAGGATCGCCGCAAACAGGATGTCCCAGAAAAAGGGACGGTCAAAAAACGTCAGATTCATGGGGTCTCCTTTTCCGCAAAGGCGGCTTTTTCCGCCCGGTCGGAATACACCAGAACAGGGCTTGCGCTCCGGTCGATGATCACGTCGCGGGCGCCGTTGTGAGAGATCCAGCGCGAGGGCTGGTCTTCCTCCCGATAGCGGACGGCGTACAGCCGGTCGCCGGTGAGGATACAGGCCGTGCCCTCGGCGCAGTCCGCCGCGTAAAGCGTCCCGGGGATGCTGTCGCGCCAGAGGATCCTGCCCTCATCTCCCACGACCCACACCAGCGCGGCCTGGCTGTTCCGGGCCACGTCGGAAAAGGCGATCAGAAGATCGCCGCCCTCCCGGGCGGAGAAACGGATGGGAGGCAAAGAGAAGGGGAGTGCGGCAGTCTGTTTTCCTTCGTCGTCCAGCCGATAAAGACCGTCGTCACATAGTATGAGCAGCCCGCCGGAATTATCATGGGTGAGGGAATAGACCTGCTTTTCTCCAAGAGAAAAGCTCCAGTCGGGCGTTTCGCTGCCGATGGTGAAATAGCGGATCTCGGTACACGGCTCCAGCTGCTTCTGGCTGAGGCACAGCGCCGCAAAGGCGTCGCCTTCGGGACTCACCGTGGCCGAAAGGACGTAATACTGCGAGGTCATCCATTTGCACAAAAGCTTTTGCCGGCCGTTATAAACGGTCACCGCCGAGCGGTAGCCCTCTTCGTCGGTCACCAGCGCAAAGTCGCCCTCCCGGTTCATAGAGGCGGAGATGATGGGGGAGGAAAGCTCGTCCCTGAGATATTCGGAGTAGCTGTTGGCCACGCAGAAGCCCTTTCCGCCACGGTCATAGATCAAAACGTATTTTTCCGAGGCGCACACGGCGGGGTTCCGGTAGCTCAGCTGGAGGGAATAGAGGCTCCCTGTCCCGCTGACGAAGGAATAGGTGTCTCCCGAAACCACGGCCAACCCCGTGCGGAAGGGGGCATAATCGGTGCTGAGGCCGGTTTCAAAGCGGTATTCGGTAAAGGGGGCGGAGGCGGCGTTGGCCGTTTTCAGATAGGCGCTCAGCCGCTTGAGATTGCCGGGCGCCAGGTCTTCGTGATAGCGGAAGATACAGAAGACCACGATGGCCAGCATGCCCAGCAGAGCCAGAGAGCGCAAAGCGCCCACTACCGCCAGGCGCTTGTCCTGCCGGAAGCGGGTGATATTGTCCTTTAGCTTGCCCGATTTTTTCTGGTCAATCCGCTCGTCCATCCAGTTCCTCCCTGTTGTACGTAAGCGCCGTCATGTAAAGACCGCAGGGCGGCGCGGTGGGGCCGGCGGCCAGCCTGTCGCCGCTGCGCAGGATGGCGGGGATCCCGTCTTGCGGGATCTTGCCGACGCCCACATAAACCAGTGTGCCCGTGATGGCGCGCACCATATTGTAAAGAAACCCGTCGGCGCAGACGCGCACGGCGATGATGTCGCAGCCCCGTTCCTCCACTTCGCAGTAAAAGATCGTCCGTACCGTAGAGCGCACGGGGGTGCCCTCGTTTTTCACGGCGGCGAAATCCTGCGTCCCCACAAAGTCCCGGGCAGCCCGCCGCATGGCGGCCACGTCCAGCTTTTGCGGGTAGAACCAAGCACGGTCGGTGTAAAAGGGATCCCGGGTGCGGCTGTTGTGAATGAGATAGGTATATTCCTTGCACACGCAGGAAAACCGGGCGTCGAACCCGTCGTCCACCGCCACGGCCCTGTGGACGACCACAGCCTCGGGCAGGCGGGCGTTGAGCGCCATGGGCAGCCGGTCCAGAGGAATGGTGGTGGGCGCGTCGGTGGAGGCGACGTAATACTTGGCATGGACGCCGGCGTCGGTGCGGCCGCAGCCGGAAAGATACGCCTTGCCGCCGCAGGTCTTTTCCCACGCCTCTTCCAGAAGCTGCTGGATGGTCATGGCGTTTTCCTGCCGCTGCCAGCCGTGGTAGTCGGCCCCCAGATACGAAAGGATCAGCGCCGTTTTCATAGCAGGATATGCAGAGCGATGGCGCCGCCGCACAGGACGAGAGCCAAAATCGCTGCGATCAGATCCACCCGGCCGTAGTGCAGCGTATGCAGACGGGTGCGTCCCTCGCCGCCGTGATACAGGCGGCATTCCATGGCGGTGGCCAGCTCCTCGGCCCGGCGGAAGGCTGAAACGAACAGCGGCACCAGCACGGGCACCAGCGCCTTTGCGCGGGAAAAAAGGTTGCCGCTCTCAAAATCCGCGCCCCGGGCCTTCTGGGCCGACATGATCTTGTTGGTCTCTTCGATGAGCGTGGGGATAAAGCGCAGGGCGATGGACATCATCATGGCAAACTCATGCACGGGCACCTTGATCTTTTTCAGCGGGCCCAGCAGATTTTCCAGCGCGTCGGTGAGCGCCATGGGAGAGGTGGTATAGGTGAGCAGCGAGGTGGAAGCCACCAGCAGCATGATCCGCAGCGCCATGGTGGCGGCGGTGGCAAGACCTTCGCGGGTCACCTTGAAGATCCACACCCGGAACAGCTCGACGCCCGGCGTGTAGAACAGATTGAGCAGGCCGGTAAACAGCACGATGATGAGAATGGGCTTGAGCGACCGCAACACCATTTTGGGCGGAATGGTGGAAACGATCACGGCGAATGCCAGCGCAAAAACGCAGATCAGATAGGGGAAAAAGCCCTTAACCACAAAAATGGTGACGATATACAGGATCAGGATCAGCAGCTTGCTTCGCGGATCCATCCGGTGAAGCGGGCTGGAGCCGGGGAAATACTGGCCAAGAGTGATGTCCTTCAGCATGCCGCGTCACCTTCTTTCAGTGCGCGGAGACAGGCGACCGCCTGCTCCACGGTATAGACGGCGGGATCCACCTTCACCCCGCGGCGCTTGAGCTCCAGGAAGACCTGCGTCACCTGGGGAACGTCAAGCCCGGCGGCGATCAGCTCGTCGGAGCGGGCAAAGACCTGGGCGGGCGTGCCGTCCATCAGGATCCTGCCGTGGTCCATCACCACGATGCGCTGGGACATCTGAGCCGCATATTCCATGCTGTGGGTGACGAAGATGATGGTGGTGCCGTGCTTTTGATGATATTCGTTGATGAAGCGGAACACGTCGGCGCACCCCGCGGGGTCCAGACCGGCCATGGGCTCATCCAGAACCATGACCTCCGGCTCCATGGCAAAGATGCCCGCCAGCGCCACGCGGCGCTTTTGTCCGCCGGAGAGCTCAAAGGGCGATTTTTCCAGCACGTCCTCGGGCAGACCCACGATGCGGCAGTTTTCCCGCACGCGGCGGTCGATCTCGGCCTTTTCCAGACCCATGTTTTTGGGGCCGAAGGCCACGTCCTTGAAAACCGTTTCTTCAAAAAGCTGATATTCGGGATATTGAAAGACCAGCCCCACGGCAAACCGGGCGGCGCGGGTCATGTCCTTGTTTTGATGGATGTCCTCGCCGTTGATCAGAACGCGCCCCTCGGTGGGAGGGAGGAGCCCGTTGAAATGCTGGATCAGGGTGGATTTTCCGCTGCCGGTGTGCCCGATCAGACCGATAAACTCGCCCCGATGGGCAGTGAAATCCACATGATCCACGGCGGTTTTTTCAAAAGGCGTGCCGGGGCTGTAGGTATGAGTCAGGTTCTCCACACGCAATACTTCGTTCACGGTCAGGCCTCCAAATATTTCATGAGCTGGTCGGCACATTCCTCTACCGAGAGCGCCTCGGGCGAGAGGGCCTCGCCGGTGGGATCCAGCTCGTATAAAAGCTGCACGGTCTGGGGCGCGGTCAGCGAGAGCTCCCGCAGCCGGTCCACCTGGGAAAAGACCTGCTTTGGCGTCCCGTCCAGCGCCACCTTGCCCTGCTTCATCACGATCACCCGGTCGGCCAGCGCGGCCTCTTCCATATGGTGGGTGATGAGCACGACGGTCATACCGGTCTCGCGGTTGAGCTTCTGCACGGCCCGGATGACCTCGGCACGGCCGGAGGGATCCAGCATGGCCGTGGGCTCGTCCATGACGATGCATCTGGGACGCATGGCCAGCACGCCGGCGAGGGCCACCCGCTGCTTCTGCCCGCCGGAGAGCAGGTGAGGGGCATGCTTGGCATATTCGCTCATGCCCACGGCGGCCAGACACTCGTCCACCCGCTTGCGGATCTCTTCGGGCGGAAGACCCATGTTTTCGCAGGCAAAGGCCACGTCCTCCTCCACCACGGTGGCGACGATCTGATTGTCGGGATTCTGAAAGACCATGCCCGCCGTTTTCCGCACGTCAA
>JAFOPS010000085.1 GCA_017394205.1 Clostridia bacterium
AGCATAAGGACGGTCTTGCCGTCCGTTCATAATCGTTATGACAGAGATCCAACTTCAAATCTCTCATATCGACTGTGCCGCCTGCGTGGAGCGGATCGACCGGGCTCTTCTGGCGCTCCCCGACGTGGAAGCGGCCGCGGCCAACTACGCCTCCGGCAAGGTGGCGATCCGTTATGACGAGACGCGGATGGGTATCGACGAGCTTGCCCGCTGCATCAAAAAGGCGGGCTATGAGGTGCCTTTGGATCGGATCGAGTTGCGCTGTGCGGCAACGGATAACGAGACCGCCGAGGCGCTGCGGGAGGCTCTGCTTTCCGTCCCCGGCGCGTATCGTGCGGAAATGGGAAACGGCGGTGTGACCGTCTCGCTCTGGCCGATCGGGACCGACAGCCGTCGCCTGATCCTCGCCGCGCGCGAAGTCGGTGTCTGGGCTGAGCTTGGTGAGGTCGAAAGCGGCGAGGAGGAAGCCGAGCTTTCCCACCGTTTTTCCGTTCTGCGCACGCTGATCCTCTCAACGGCGCTGACCATGCCGCTGCTGTGGGATCTTCCGCCCTTTGTCCAGCTCGTGCTCGCGACGGCTCTGCAGTTCGGTCCCGGCCTGTACTTCTACCGCAACGCCATCCGTGGATTGCGGAGTAAAACCATGGGCATGGATCTGTTGATCGCGCTCTCGACGATGGTCATCTATCTCTACAGCGCGGTCGTCTGCTTCACGGTGCATCAGGAGATCAAGCTGTATTTCCTCAGCGACGGCGTGCTGACCTCGCTGATTCTCTTTGGGCGCTATCTGGAGGCCATGGCGGTCACCCAGACCCGCAGCGCCGTCCGGAAGCTGCTGCGCCTTCAGCCGCGCACGGCGCTGGTGCTGCGCGGCGAAGAAGAAAAAGAGCTGAGTATCGACGAGATCGAAGAACACGACCTGATCCGCGTCCGCCCCGGCGAGCGCATCCCGGTGGACGGGATGGTGCTGGAGGGCGAATGCTCGGTGGACGAGTCCATGCTCACCGGCGAGAGTCTGCCGGTGTTCAAGCAGCCGGGCAGCAAGGTCGCGGGCGGCACGCTCAACCGCTCCGGCAGTGTGCTCGTCTCCGCAGAGAGGCTGGGCAAGGACTCCGCCCTGCAGCAGATCGTGGAGCTGGTACAGCGCAGCCAGAACAGCAAAGCGCCGATCCAGCGTCTGGCAGACCGGATCGCCGCCGTCTTCGTACCCTGCATCATCGGCATTGCGCTGCTGGTATTCGCGGTCTGGTTCTTTTGGTCCGCGCCCGGAGATCTCGGAAAAGCGGTGTACACCGTCTGCGGCGTGCTGGTCATCGCCTGTCCCTGCGCGTTGGGGCTGGCAACGCCCGCCGCCCTGATGGTCGGCGCGGGACGGGCCGCCGAGCTCGGCGTCCTGTTCAAGGGCGGCTCCGAGCTTGAGCGTGCGTTCAAGGTTGATACGGTCGTCTTTGACAAGACGGGGACGCTGACCGTCGGGCGGCCGGAGGTCACGGAGATCTTCACCGCAGAGGAAACAGACGCAGAGGAGACGATCGCCCTGGCCGCCGCTCTGGAACGGCTGAGCGAGCATCCGCTGGCCGCGGCGGTCACGGCTTATGCGCATGGACGTCGCTCTGCTGCGCTCCCGCCTGTCGTAAAGAGCTTTCACAGTCTGCCCGGATACGGTGTAAGCGGAGAGCTGGACGGCTGCCGCGTGCTCTGCGGCAACCGGGAATATTTGGCACAGGAGAACGTCGATACCGCGTCGCTGCCTTCTCTCGATTCGCGTGTTCTGACCGAGATCTGCGTCGCGGCTGGCGGAAAACTCCTCGGCGCGCTCTATGTCTCGGACCGTCTTCGCGGCGAGGCCAGTGAGACCGTGGAACGTCTCAAGGCATCCGGTATCGAGGTTTGGCTGCTGACCGGAGACAATGAGGTAACCGCGGAGGCCGTTGCCGGACAGTGCGGCGTCACGCATGTCCACGCCCGCGTCCTCCCGGGAGACAAGGCAGCTTTTGTAGAGGCGCTCAAGGCAGAGGGAAAAACCGTCGCCATGGTGGGAGACGGGATCAATGACGCCCCGGCTCTGGCTGCTGCCGATCTGGCCGTGGCCGTGGGCAGCGGAACGGACATTGCCATCGACTGCGCCGGGATCGTTCTGCCCGGCAGCGATCTGCGGCGCGTGCCGCTCGCCTTGCGCATCTCCCGCGCAACGATCCGCACGGTGCGCCGGAACTTCGCCTGGGCTCTGCTGTACAACGCCGTCTGTATCCCCCTTGCCGCGATGGGCCTTGTCAATCCCTCGATGGCCGCGGCCGCGATGTCGCTGTCCTCGCTGGGTGTACTGCTGCATTCGTTGCTGCTGAATAAGATCGGAGAAGAGAAATGAGAACAGAACAAGCCGAGATCCGCATCCGCGGCATGATGTGCCGGAGCTGCGTCAAAGAAGTGGAGGAGCTGCTTCTGCACACCCGCGGCGTATTGGAAACAAAGGTCGCCTACGCGAAGGGCACGGCAACGCTTCGCTATGACCCGGAGCTGGTCAGCCTGGAAGAGATCGAGCGGCGCATTCGCGACGGCGGCTATGAGACGGGAGCGCGGACCGCCCGTGATTATGCGCTGGACGGTGTTTGCCTTGCGCTCACTGTGCTTTTGGCCTGGCTTCTTCTGCACGGCAAAGCGTCTGCCCCGGCTTTGAGCGAGGGCTCGGGTTTCGTCGCCATTTTCCTGGCCGGCCTTCTCACAAGCCCGCACTGTGTCGGTATGTGCGGCGGCATTCTGCTGGGGCAGAGCGCGGGCAGCCGTTCTCCGGCTTTGGCTTCTTCAAGCTACAATGCGGGGCGCGTCCTTTCCTATACGCTTGTCGGCGCGATCTTCGGAGCGTTGGGAACGGTCATCCGCTATACCATCAGCGTGAAATCCATGGTTTTCACCATGCTTGGGCTGGCCGTGGCTCTGCTTGGGCTGAACATGTGGGGTCTGCTGCCGGGGCTGCGCGCGCTCTTCCCGGAGCAGAACAGCGCATGCCGCCTGAGCGTCGACACACGGGGTCGGTTTGCAGGCCGCCCGCTTGTGATCGGCTTGCTCACCGGCGTGATGCCCTGCGGCCCGCTGTACGCGATGTGGCTTCACGCGATCACGGGCGGCAGCGCGGCCTACGGCGCGATGAGCATGCTGGCCTTCTCGCTGGGCACCGTGCCGCTGATGCTGCTCTTCGGCGCCGTGGGCTCGATCCTGCCGAAGAAATGGAACAAATACCTGCTCAAAGGCAGCGCAGTGATCGTCGTCGCCATGGGGCTGAAAATGCTGATCCGCGGGCTTCTGCTTTTGCGTTGACCGGTCTTTTTCGTCGTGGTACAATGAGGGCGAGGTGAGTTACCATGCCTTTGATCGTTGATAAAGAAGCCGTCCGGATGGAGATCCTGATGGCCTTTGAGCGCTGCATCGAAAAGAAGCCCATGACGAAGATCACGCTGCGGGATATTGCGGAGGAGGCGGGCATGTCCCATCCGAAGCTCCTGCACTATTTCGAAAACCGGGACGATCTGGTCGTAAGCTATCTGCGCTATACGAAGGATTATATGACCGAGAAATGCAAGCTCTGGTTTGCGATGCATCCGCGCGCAAATTACGAGAGCAATCTCGCCTATATGAACGCCTTTATGTCCTATGTCGCGCGCGGCGAGGAGGGCGAGCAGCGCCCCAACGCCACCACACAGACCTATGTACTGGCGCACTACAGCGACGTGGTCGCCGATCTGGTCAAGGGCGAATTCCGCGAATGGCGCGAGACGATGGAGCAATGCCTGATCGCGATCTACGGCCCGGAGGTCGGCAAGCACGAGGCCGAGGCCATGATGATCCTCATTGCCGGCACCTTCATCTGCAACTACAACGGTGCGCTGACCGGCGAGATCAGCGACAATATTATAGGATATTTGGGAAATCTGACACATTCATAGAAAAAGGATGATTCCATGAAGATTCATGTGCTGCAGTGCGGATGCATCCGGGTCGATCCAACTGTGCCCTTTGGGAAACGGTTTGACCTGATCGAAGCGGCCAGGCAGCTGACTGCAGCAGATAAGAACAGGATCACGCTTCCTGTCTTCACCTATCTGATCGAGCACCCGAAGGGACTGATCCTCGTGGATACCGGCTGGTGCCGGGAGATCAGCCCGGATGGCATGTATGATCCCAAAGCGGCAGCCGCGGTTCTTCCGTCTCGTATGGCCGCTTTCTTTCACCCCTACGTCCCGAAGGGGATGGCAATCCACGAGCAATTGGCAGGCATGGGCATTCAGCCTGAGGACCTGGACTATGTGCTGCTGACCCATCTTGATGTCGATCATGTATCCGGTCTTAGGCATGTGAGCAGAGCAAAGCACATTGTCCTGCCGGAATACGAATACTATTGGTCCTGCCGCACCGTGTACAAGACCAGGCAGCCACAAAATCTTTGGATCCAATACCCCATGGAGCGCCCGTTTTATCGGGGCTCGCCGCTCGGCCCGAACCATTGGGCCATCGACCTGTTCGGTGACGAGAGCGTTCAGCTGGTCAACGTGCCGGGGCATACGGAGGGCCAGGCGGCAATCGTGATCCGAAACGGCGGTCGATTCGTCCTTCTCACAGCAGACGCCGCCTTTTCTCCCCGGAACTGGCGGGAGATGATCGTGCCTGGCTTCGGCTTTGCCCGTGACTTTCAGAGAAAAAGCCTCCGCTGGATCGCAGACATGGCCGCAGACCCGGGCTGTGCAGCCGTGCTTTGCAGCCACGATCCAGATGTAAAGCCGGGGGTTATCACCATATAGCAAGTCGTGCTGACGATGATGATTTTTTGCCTGTACTGCTGAGGGTTTCAGTCATTGTTTGGTAATACAGGGCTCTGCTTAGAAATAGCTGAACGGAAAACTGGCTGTCCACCATATGCTTTCGCTGGACCCATTTGACGTTATTCGAAGTTCACTGTCGGTTTTCCTGCGCTGCGCATGGTCAGTAGCATTTCCCTTGTTAGAGGAAGAAAACACGAAGCGCCCCGTTGCTGACTGCTTCAGTCGGCAACGGGGCGCTCGCGGTTATTCGTCTGTTTTGATTTGAATGATCTTGGGATCGTCCGTTTCCTCGGCGCAGGGAGTAGTGGTGATATAAATCTCTTCCGCTTCCAGCAGAGCCTTCTGCAGTTTCTGCGCATATGGCCTGGCAAGAGGGATACCCTCCAGCGGATCGATCACATCGTCGATCGCTTTGCATAGAACATAGTACATTTTTCTATAGTCTGCCATGGCGTATCCTCCGGCTCAGATTTTTTACCCTTATTCGGGTAAACCGATTGTAGCGCCGAAAAGTCATGCAAGTCAACCCGTATTCGGGTTAATCTGCCTGCTCCTCTTGTTATCATCGAAGTAACCCAAAAACGGGTAGCAAGAGGAGGCCGCCATGGAGTATTCTGATTTATACGTCCGCCGAATCCGCCAGCTCTGCAAGGAGCGCGGGATCGCCATCAACAAGCTCGCCACGATGAGCGGCATCAACCAGTCCACCATCGACAACATCGTGCGCGGTCTGACCAAGAACCCTCGGGTCATGACGCTGCACAAGATCGCCATCGCCTTTAACATGACCGTTGCGGAGTTCCTAGATTTCAAGGAGCTGAACGACTACTCCTTTGACGATCAAAGCGAAGACTGATTACTGACAATTCCATATGCTCGTTTATAAAGTGAGAGCAGTTATTTTATTACGAAATCCGGCGAAGTCTTTTAATGGCTTCGCCGGATTTCGACTTTTTTGGGATGAAGAATGGTTTATAGTAATGAATTGGATTTAGAGCAGTTTCAAAATATCCTTCGCTTTCAGCACACGTCCCATGGAGACCACTCTGTTGTCGATCATCAGCGCGGGCGTGCTCATGATGCCGTACTCCACGATCTTCTGTATATCGGTGATGTACTCGATCTCAGCCTTGATTCCTTTCTCGGCCACGGCCTCTTTTACGGCCTCCAGCAGACTTTCACACTTGCAGCATCCGCCGCCCAAAACCTTAATGTTCATTTTCAAATCCTCCTGTCAGAGTAAAGTATTTTGGAAGGCATTAAAGCCGTATCCAACAAGGATGATGCCGACGATGCAAATCGCAATGAACGTCGCAAGCAGCCGGGGCTTGACCGCCTTGCGCAGCATGATGAGAGACGGCAGACTCAGCGTGGTAACGGCCATCATGAAGCTGAGGATCGTGCCGAGCAGCGCGCCTTTTCCCAGCAGTGCCTCGGCCACGGGGATCGTACCGAAGATATCCGCGTACATCGGCACGCCGACAAGCGTCGCGAGCACGACGCCAAACGGATTATTACTTCCGAGGATCGTCTCTACCCAGGCCTCGGGGATCCAGTTGTGGATGATCGACCCAATGCCCACCCCGATGAGGATATACGGAAAGACCTTTTTGAAGGTGGTGACCACCTGATCTCTTGCGTAGATCAGCCGGTCGGCTACGGTCAGATCGGGGGCTTCGATATCCACGCTGCTGTTGGCGTTACGGATGAAATCCTCCACATAGTTCTCCATGTGCAGCTTCTCGATCAGTGTTCCTCCAATCACCGCAATGACGAGTCCAAGCACAACATAGGCCATGGCGATCTTCAGCCCGAAGATGCTCATGAGCAGTACGAGGCTGCCGAGATCCACCATCGGTGACGAGATCAGGAAAGAGAAGGTCACACCTAATGGCAACCCCGCGCTGGTAAAGCCCATGAAAATCGGGATGGACGAGCAGGAACAGAAGGGCGTTACCGTGCCGAGCAGAGCCCCGATGATGTTCGCGCCGATGCCGTGAAAGCGGCCAAGAATCCTTTTGCTCCGCTCCGGCGGGAAAAAGCTCTGGATATACGAAATGATGAAAATCAGCAGACAGAGCAGGATCGTGATCTTGATCACGTCATAGAGGAAGAATTGAATGCTGCCGCCCCAGCGGGAAGCGGTATTAAGGCCAAGCGCGCTCAGGCCTCTGCCGATCAGAGCATTGAGCCACTTCATGCCGAGGATTTGATCTTGAACGAATCTGCCCATAAAAAACACTTCCCATTGAAATATTTAACTTATTCTATATATAGTTTTTGAATTAAGCCGACAATCTAGTTAAGTCGGCTTAATCGCTACGGCTGCTCTGATGGCAAATACAATCCGGCTTGTCTTCAAACATTCGTCCGAGAGTCTGATGCATAACGGTCAGAGCTTCATGGTTAAGAGAATAATAAATGTTTTTCCCATCCCTGATTTGGTTAACAATCCCCGCCTCTGCCAAAACCTTCATATCATGGGAAAGCGTTGGCTGTGTGATCTGAAACTTCTCCAGGATCTTGCAGGCGCACATCTCGCCGCAGGAGAGCATATCTACAATGCGCAGTCGCTTGGGATCGGACATGGCCCTGAGCATTTTTGCGGTATCGATATAGACCTGTTCCACTTCTCTCACCTCACATTGAATTCTTTCTATCTGTAAAATAGCATACTTATAGAAACTTGTCAATATGTTTTCTCTGAAAAGTTGCCCTCAGCAGGGGCAGCAACTCAACACAAAGTCCGTTTTTTGGGACAGCTTTTGTGAGATAATGATTGTTGCCAGAGTGAAGGTAAGCTCTTGCGCCTTCGCAGGAGAAAAAGTGAGAGCAGTTATTTAATTACGAAATACAGCCTTGAAGGGAGGGACAGCTCATGAAATTGAAGCAGTACAGCATTTATCAGATCTCCGCGCGCACGATCCTGAACTGTGCAAGAAAGACGGAGGACGGCTATCGCTTCTGTTTCGACGTCAATGACGAGACGAATCAGCCTGCGATCCAGAAGACCATGCAGGACGACTGCGCCATGTTTCACCAGCTTCTGCCTTTGACGGACGTGCCCGGCGAACCGGCTCTTCCGGAGGAAGACAAGCTGCTGCCCTTTCTCGTCTATCTGGACTTTACCGGCATCTTTGACCGCAAGCCGACAGGCCAGGTGAAGGAACTGCAGGAGCTGGCGGAGTGGCTGTTTCGCCCGGAGGGGATCGAGTTCGTCTTCTGGCGCGGCCCGGTGGCCTTCCGTGCTTTCGAGCGTTCGGCCAGCATGAGCCGGAACAACCGGCTCTCCTTCATCCGTGCGGATATGTATGACACGCTTTGGGAACGGATGACGCTGGGGATGAAGATCGGAAACTGCCAGCTCTCCAAGCTCTATGCCTACAACGGCCTCCTGTTCACCAGCGGGCAGGAGATCGACAAGCACTCTTTCCGCATGGACGCCGACCACATCATCGTGGTGGACAATCCCCGGAGCATCGTGAAGAACGTCCCCATCATCACGGTCGAGGACGACGGATCACAGGAACCGATGCGCCGCTACACCCGCGTGGAGAAGCTGTCGGATATCGAGGTGCTGGAGTTCGACGGCGAGGGCCTGATCTCCGCGGAGCTGGGCTATCAGCTTGATCCTTACGGCGGCGAAGACCACGACCACCATTCCTTCCAGATCCGCATGCCCTACATCAAGGGCGTGGTACACGAGGTGGATTTCCACGCTCTTTTTGAGAAGCTCGGCGTGACGGAGATCGAAGATATTGAAGGCGTGAGACATCCTGTTGACCGGGTGCAGATGATCCTGACGAAAAGCATGTGCAAGGGCTGGGGCTGGATGAAAGAGAACAGGCTGAGCTGGCGCGAATATTTGGATCGCTGCCGGAAGTACAGGCATCGTCTGTATATCTCCAACATGGATCGGCGCGGCCGGGATGGGCTGACCGAGCTGAACTTCCAGTTACTGAACACCGCGGCCATCACCGCGGAGGAATACCGTCCCCACGAGCTGCCCATGGGCTGGGACGGATCTCCGGAAGAGTATGAACAGGTCTGGCTGACGAAGGCGACGGAGACGGCATATTACAACACCGTCGCCAATCAGGGCTGGCAGCTCTCGTATTTCGGCGCGGATCGGGAAAACCCGGAGCTGGAATACG
>JAFOPS010000086.1 GCA_017394205.1 Clostridia bacterium
GCCCCGCTTTGCGCTTTGCTCCGGCAGGCAGCGGAGCAGCTCACGCCTTATGCGCCGGGCGAGCGTCTGCTCACAGACGACCGGGCTCCGGTTGAAATGCTGGGGATGTCGGTGATCGATACCCTGATCCGCGACGAGGTGCAGGTTTATAAAACGATCTACGAAACCGAGGGCCTTTCCGGCCTTCTGGAGCGCCTGCGATAAAGACAGGCGAGAAAAAGCCGCGAAGCGCCAGCTTCACGGCTTTTTTGCTTTGACAGGGTTTTCAGCGAATCGTTTTGCGTGGACCGGCGTCAGGCTTCGCCGTTACATGCCCATGCGGATAATAAGGGAAAGCAGTCCCGACAGAAGCAGCAAATGAACGGGATAGAACAAATAGAAGAAGTACTTGTTCTGCCGTCCGCGCTGATTGTTGTAGAGGTGCATCAGGGGAAAACTCAATGCGCCGAACACTTCGATCCAGTGCGAGTGCTCAAGGAGCACCATCATAACAAGCACGGCAAAGGCCAGCAGGTCTCTGGCCCAGGGATGGTCCCGCAGCAAATACATCACCAGAATGAGCACCACACCAAAGGCGCCATAGTCGCTTTTCAGCCACATCGCTGCAAGTGCGGCGGCCGCCGCCGTCAAAATCGCCGCCAGAGCCCGCAGCGGACGACAGTTGGGCGATTTGCCTTCGGTCAGCCAATCCCATGCGGCTGCCGCGCCCAATCCCAGCGCAAGGGTAAAAAAGACATTCTGGTTGTTCAAGTTCCACCAGGTCCTCTTGAAAGCCAGATCAAAGGGGATCTCTGAGATCAGTGCAAAGAGAGCAAGGCGCGAAAAGTATTTCCAACGGTTTCGGGTATGGATCAGACCTTCGATCAGCAAAAAGCAGAAAATCGGGAAGGCCAGCCGTCCGATCACGCGCAGAGCCATATAAAAATCGCGGCTCCATATGCCTTCGCCCCAACCGTAGCGAGTCCCGCCCAGCCAACCGGCGGGATATGCGGCATGGCCATACAGCAGCGAAGCGCCCACGTGATCGATCAGCATCGTGATGATCGCGATCCATTTCAGCGTTGCGGCGCTGAAACCTCGTGATCCTTGCCGGGTTTGCAGCTGTTCCATCCATTTCTCCTCCCTTTGATGTTGTTAAGTCATCATATCATGTTTCCGGGATCGTGTCAACGCAGGGGGTGTTCTGATCCATGGAATCATAGCAGACCGCAATTGCTCATGGCGTTGCCTGTGCGCCGAAAAGAGAGGTCGGTGCCTGCCCCCGATCCCTTTGTGGATCACCGAAAGCGTCTTTTTGGTTAGAAGCCATCCCAGATAAAACAAAAAGACGTGAAGCTGTTGCTTCACGTCTTCTGCATCTGGTGCAGCCAGAGGGACTTGAACCCTCAATCCATTACTGGAACTAGCACCTCAAGCTAGCGCGTATGCCAATTCCGCCATGGCTGCGAATGCTTAATTATCATAGCACAACGCCTCAGAAAAAGCAACCCCCATTTTTCATTTTTCCGCCGGAAAAGCTGCCGTGCCCGCGTTGTTTTCATGGAGAGAATATGATATACTGAGCATAATAAATGACCTTTGGGAGGGGTTTGATGAAAACCATCCTGATCGTGGGAGGCGGCGCGGCCGGGATCGCCGCCGCGATTTCCGCCGCAGACGCGGCGCCGGACGCCCATATCCTGCTGCTGGAGCGGCTGGACCGGGTGGGGAAGAAGCTCCTGTCCACCGGCAACGGGCGCTGCAATCTGACGAATCTGCATGCCGATGCATCTCACTATCATTCCTCGACGCCGCGGGAGGCCGCGGAAATGCTGCGGGGGATGGAGCCTGCGGAGACACTCCGGTTTTTTGAAGCTCTGGGCCTTCGCTGGACCCTGGAGGACGAGGGCCGGATCTATCCTTATTGTATGCAGGCCTCCATGGTGCTGGACGTGCTTTTGGCGGCGCTGAAGGAACGGGGAATTCAGGTCGTGTGCCCGGCTCCGGTAAAGAGCATCCGCAAAGAAGGCGGAAGCTTTGTCGCGGATGCGGACCGGCAGTATTTTGCCGACGCGGTGATCCTGTGCGCAGGCGGCCGCGCCGCGCCCAAGTTGGGTTCCGACGGGAGCGGCTACGGTCTGGCAAAGGCTCTGGGTCACACCTGCACGCCGCTCTATCCGGCGCTCACGGCGCTCTGCTGCGATATGCGGACTTCCGGCGGATTAAAAGGCATCCGCGCGCCTGCGGAGATATCCCTTTTCGCGGGGGAAGCCTGTCTGGGGACGCGGCGGGGCGAGGTGCAGTTCACGGAATACGGCCTTTCCGGCATCGCCGTGATGGATCTGTCTGTGTTCATGCATCAGAATAAAACAATGCCGCTTTCGATCGAGCTGGATCTGTTTCCTGACGATGAAGAGGAGCAGCTTCTTTCAGATCTTGCTGCCCGCCGCGCACGCCGCGGCGCCGCGCCGCTGGAAGGGTTTTTGCTGGGAACGGTAAACAAACGGCTGGGCTTTGCTTTGATGAAGCAGGCCGGCTTCGGCGCGCTCTCCCGGCCATGCGGCACGCTCACAGACCGGGAGCTTGCCGCACTGGCGCATTTGTTCAAGCATTGGCGGTTTTCCGTTACTGGCGCGCAGGGATATGATCACGCTCAAGTTACCGCCGGCGGAATCCCACTTACCGAAATCCATGAAAAAACAATGGAATCAAAGCGGTGTAAAGGCTTATACCTTGCCGGAGAGATCCTGGACATAACAGGCGATTGCGGCGGCTACAACCTGCATTGGGCGTGGTGCAGCGGCATCCGTGCAGGCACTTCTGCGGCGAAAGAGGTGAGGATATGACCCTTCGAAACGGGATCGATATGGAGCGGATCGGGCGGTTTTCCGAAATCTTGAAAAATGAGCACTTTTGTGCCCGGGTCTTTACGGAGCGCGAGCGATCCCACATCGAAACGAGCGGCCATCCCGCCGCCGCGGCTGCCGGGATCTTCTGTGCGAAAGAGGCAGTATCCAAGGCGCTGGGCCGAGGGCTGTTCGGTCTGCTTCCGCGGGAGATCGCCCTTGACTGGACCGAGAGCGGTGCGCCGTTTGTCACGCTCACGGGCAGCGCCGCCCGCCAATACGGAGCCTGGCAGCTTGCAGTGTCCGTGACTCACACGGGTGATTATGCCGCCGCCTGCTGCACAGCGCTGCTGCAGGAAGAATAACGTGACTGCCGCCCGCATATCCTTTCCCGAGGTGATGATATGCGGCGGCTTTTTCTATTTGCGGCGGGGATGATCCTGCTTGCCGGCTGCGGCGCAAGACAGTTTCAGCCGGAGATGCTTTCCGCCCGATATGAAAACACTTTGGTCGGCGCCGTCATTTCGGTGACGACCCACGGCGGTTATTACGCGGAATACCGCCTCTCGGTGCAGGAGCAGGAAGACGGGACGCACGTTGCCGTCCTTGCACCGCAGTCGGTGGAGGGGATCGAAGCGCTTTGCGGCGGAGATGGGGTTAGCATTTCTTACGCGGATGTGTCTCTGGACGCCATGACGCCGGAGGCGCCGGGCTTTACGCCGGTCGACGCCCTTCCGCAGCTTCTGCGCGATTTGCGGGAAAGCTACCCCGCAAACTGGGGCCGGCAGAGGGGAAGTGAAGAGGACGCGATCGTTTTGCAGTATTTTCGGGATTTCCCGGACGGGACGCAGGGCATGAAAAAGGTCCTGCTTCACGCCGACACGCTGACCCCGGTCTCGGCGGAGCTTTATCTCGACGGGCAGTTGATCCTGACGGCAGAGATCGAGGAATTTTCTCTCACCGCCCGAAAGCCGGTTGCAACCGCGCCCGATCCGTGATATACTTAATTTATTCGGAACAGCGCCTGCGGCTCACGCATAGAATGGAGCGTGACACGCCGCGGCATTTCGGTCTCCCGCCGCGCATTTGCGTTTAAAATGCGTCCCCGCGTGGAATGATATGGTTGCGGACTTGTCCGACTTCATCCTGCGGAGCGTGATTACAGTGGAGAACCGTCAGAATATCGTCCGCCGTGGCGAGATCTATTATGCTGATCTCAGCCCGGTGGTTGGCAGTGAGCAGGGAGGCGTGAGGCCTGTCCTCATCGTTCAAAACGACGTGGGGAACCGCTACAGTCCTACCGTGATCGCCGCCGCCATCACCTCCCAGCAGAACAAGACGAGGCTTCCCACCCATATCGAGCTGGAAGCCCGCGCCTGCGGCCTTTCCAAGGATTCCATCGTTTTGCTGGAGCAGATGCGGACGCTGGACAAACGGCGCCTGCGCGACCGGATGGGCTGCCTGGACGAAAGAGCCATGCAGCGCGTCGACGGCGCCATCGCCATCAGTCTCGGGCTTCGCCCGGGGCGGGACGTTACAACGGAGGGATAACGTGAAAAAGAGTCGTTTGGGGATCTGGATCCTTTGCGGTGTGACTGCCGTGCTGATGCTCGCCGGTCTCTATGCCATCGCCGTGGAATATGGAGGTCAAAATGACCCGCTGGTCACCTTGAGCTACATAAACCAGGTGGTTTTGCCCGAGGCCAAGGCGGAGATTGACAGCAGCGTGAACGCCGCCCTCAGCCGATACGAGAGCGACCTTCAGACGCAGAACGCTCAGCTTCAGGCTTATGTGGATCAGGTCTTGAAGAATTATTCCGTCGGCGCCGCCGACGGACAGCTTGTGGAGCAGATCGCGCAGAGCGTGGTCCAGCAGATGGGCGGGACAGCGGTTTCCGGCTCGACACAGTGGGCAGTGATCACGGTGCCCGCCGGCAAAACGGTGACCTGCGAGATCGGCTGTCAGGCGATTTTGCGGGACGGTGCAGCGGCCTGCGTTGCCTCCGGCACGCCCGGTCTGGTGGATGTCAGCGACGCCGTGACGCTGAACAACGGCGGCGCGCTGCTTGCCAACCATCTTTACACCGTCACCGTGCAGGGGCGCGGGATCCGGACAGCCAACGGCTGTACGCTTTTGATCTCCGGCGGCTATACCGTCCAATAAACGTGTTTCTTCTCCGGCGGGGCGCTTTTGCGCCCCGCTTTTTTCATATTCCGCCGCTTTTTCGCATATGGTGGAGCAGGGAGGCGGGATGACGGGATGGGAGAATGCGGCCTTTATCTGGGACGGGAAAGGATCGGGACGCTGTGTTGGGCCCGCGCGGGCGAAACGACGGCTGTTTTTGCTGCCTGCCCGATGGAAACGGGGCGGATCTATCGGGTGCTCCTGCTTTGCGAAAACGGTGAGATCCCGCTGGGTGTCATGCTGCCCGAGGCCGGGCGCTTCGTTTTGAAAAAGGAGCTGCCCCGCGCGGTCGTACCCCGGCGCGCCTTTGTGGATCGATCGCTGCCAGGAGAAGGACATTTGCCGCATCTTCCCCTGGCTTTTTCCGCCTTTCGGCCCGCGGAAGCGGGGGAACTCGGTCTTTCTGCGGCGGATGAAAACAGCGGACTGCTCTGTGCCGACTGGATCGACCGGAGGTATTTTCTCGCGCCATTCCGCCCGGGAGAAGAAAGCCTCTTTGCGCCCTATTTCAGCCTGTCTGTCCTGGTAGAAGGAGAGACAGGCGGTTTTCTTGCTTTTTGCAAAAAGGACGAGATCTGTCAGCCTGTTTTTTCCGATCCCTCTGCTGAAACAGACAGACTTCGCGCAAGCGGCAGTATATCATGATCCCAAGGTGAGGCGCGGATGAAGATCGTTTATATCGACACTCTGTTTTTCCTGAATTTCACGGTGGATTACTGCCTTCTCTTTTTAACAGCACGGCTGTGCGGCGTTTATCGCAGACGGCGGTTTCTGCTTTTGGGAGCGGCGGTTGGGGCCATGTTTGCCGTGATCCTGTATTTTCCAACGGTCCCGCCGCTTTTGGGGATCCCGCTGCGGCTCGGGGTGTGCGCCGCCGTGACCGTTTCGGCCTTCGGACGGCAAAGCCCGCGGCGCTTGCTGCATCTCGGCGGGATGTTCGCCTTTCTCAGCTTCGCCATGGCGGGGCTGGTGATGCTGATCGCTCTGCTGGGCGGCGAGGCGTCCGCGCGCAACGGGGCTGTGTATTTTCGTGCTTCGGCTCTGACGGTGGGCGCCGGCTTCGGCCTGCTGTACCTGGCCTCGGCCTGGCTGCTGGGGCGGGGAAGAGCCGCCGCGGAGCGAGGCACCGTGGAGATCCGGGCCCAATGCGGCCTGCGTGAGATCCGATTCCGCGCGCTGCGGGACAACGGCAACTTACTGCGGGATCCGGCAGCGGACCGACCGGTGATCCTGGTAGACCGGGAAACCGTCGCCGGGCTGTTTTCCGAGCAGACGGCGCGCCTCTTGCGTGAGACCGACGCCGCAGAGCAGCTTTTGCCTCTGCTGCGCGGCAGCAAAGAGGGCCCGTTTTGGCTTCTGCCGCTGCAAACGGCGGCGGCAAACGGACTGGTAGTGGTCTTCGGCCCTCAGCGCCTCTGGATCGACGGGGAAGAAAAGAAAGCGTATTTGTTCGGCATCGCACCGCGCCCCCTCAGCCCGGGCGGCGATTGCCGCGGATTGATAGGAGCATAATATGAAAGAAAAAATCATCGTCCTATTCCAATGGATCAAGTGGAAAGTTAAACGGCTTTACATATCTGACGTTTACTATATCGGAGGCGCCGATCGTCTGCCTGTCCCGCTGACAGCAGAGGAGGAACGCGCTCTTTTGAAGGATTATGACGGGACCCAGATGGATATTCGCCAGACCCTCATCGAGCGCAATCTCCGCCTGGTGGTCTATATTGCCCGCAAGTTTGAAAACACCGGCGTGGGTCTGGAGGATCTCATCTCCATCGGCACCATCGGTCTGATCAAGGCCGCCAATACTTACCGCCCCGACAAAAATGCCAAGCTGGCCACCTATGCCTCCCGCTGCATCGAAAACGAGATCCTGATGTACCTTCGCAAGAGTGTCAATCAGCGGGCCGAGGTTTCGCTGGACGAGCCGCTCAAGACCGATTGGGACGGCAACGAGCTTTTGCTCTCCGACGTTCTGGGCACCGAGCCCGACTGCGTCATGCGTCCGGTGGAAGACGACGTGGAGCGGCAGATCTTAGGCTCGCTGCTTTCCCGCCTGCCCGAGCGGGAGCGGGTCATCATCGCCATGCGCTTCGGCCTTGCGGGAGGCGACGAGCTGACTCAGAAGGAGGTGGCCGACCGTCTGGGCATTTCCCAGTCCTATATTTCCCGGCTGGAAAAGCGGATCATCCGCCGTCTGAAAAGCGAGATGCTTCGCGCCCTTTGACAGAATCTGGCGGGATTTGACGAACGAACCCTTCCGAAAACCGGAATGAAAAACCCGCGGCCTGCCGATACTTTTCTCAAACGGGAAAAGGAGCGATCGTATGCAGGCAAAGGTGGAAATCTGCGGCGTCAACACCGCCGCGCTCAAGGTGCTGAAAAACGACGAGACCATGGCGCTCATCCGCAGGGCGCAGGCGGGGGACAAAGCCGCAAAAGAGCGCGCCGTCATGGGAAATCTGCGGCTGGTGCTTTCGGTGGTGCAGCGGTTTTCCGGTCGGAACGAGCCGATGGACGACCTGTTTCAGGTGGGCGTGATCGGGCTTTTGAAAGCCATCGACAATTTTGACACCGCACAGCCGGTGAAGTTTTCAACCTACGGCGTGCCCATGATCATCGGGGAGATCCGCCGCTATCTCCGCGACGGCAGCCGGGTAAAGATCAGCCGCGGCATGCGGGACAATGCTTATCGTGCTCTCACTGCCAAGGAAAAGCTCACCGCACAGCTCCAGCGGGAGCCGACGGTTGAGGAGATCGCCCGGGAGATCGACCTGCCCCGGGAAGAGGTGGTGTTCGCGCTGGACGCCATCGCAGATCCGGTCTCCCTGTACGATCCGGTGTTTCAGGAGGGCGGCGACGCGATCTGTGTGATGGATCAGGTGCGGGACGAGCGCTCCACGGATGAAAGCTGGCTGGAGCAGCTTGCCATGCGTGAGGCGCTGGAAAGCTTGTCCCCGCGGGAAAAACGCATCCTTGCCCTGCGGTTTTACGAGGGGAAAACCCAGGTGGAGGTTTCTTCAGAGATCGGCATCAGCCAAGCCCAGGTCTCGCGGCTGGAAAAGGGCGTTATCGACAAGATCAAGCGCCGCATGCGCTGACCCTTGCCAAATATCCGCTCCCGTGCTATGATCGTTTCATCAAGGGCGAAGGGGAGGGGGAGCCTATGAGCCGGGAATGGAACGCACTTGGTCTTTCTCACCGGTTTTTGCGGCAGCATGTGAAGGCGGGCGGTTTTGCCGTTGACGCCACGGCAGGCAACGGCGGCGACACGCTGTTCCTCAGCCGTCTGGTGGGGGAAAACGGCCGCGTTTTGGCCATGGATATCCAACCCCGCGCCATCGAAAACACCGCCGCTCTTCTGCGGCAAAACGGCGCGGAAAACGTTCGGCTTGTACTGGACGGGCACCAGAACATGGCGGCCTATGCCGCCGAAGAGAGCGCAGACACGGTCGTTTTCAATTTCGGCTGGCTGCCTGCCGGCGATCACAGCATTTTCACCCGCAAGGAAACCAGCATCCCCGCCGTGGAGGCGGGCTTGCGCCTTTTGCGGCCCGGCGGAGCCATGAGCCTTTGCATCTATTACGGCCGCGACAACGGCTATGATGAGCGCGACGCCCTGCTGCAATATGTCCGCTCGCTGGATGACAGGGCATATTCCGTGATGGTGATAGACTTTGCCAACCGGAAAAACGACCCGCCAATCTTCGTCTGGATCGTCAAGGAAGGGTAAGAACCGCACAAAGAGCCTCCCGGGCCTTGTCCGTCTGCGCCTGCTCCCACTCGGTGGCCTTCCGGGCCTCCTCATCGCGCAGGGCATACTTCGGTTCGTTGCCTTCGGCCGTTTTTTCTTCTGCGCCTCCTCCAAGGCGATTTGCATAGCCGTCTTTCCTTCTTTGTTCTGCGCTTCCCTCTCATTCTGTCGATATTTTTCCCGATGTTCCCAGTTGACATTTTCCCAAAATGATGCTATATTCTTTTTGAAGTCAGCTTCGGACATTCGTATGGCTGTCAGGGGATTAGCCCCTGGTACCCCAGCGAGTGCCCTCTGGCTTCTTTTTTTGTCCAAATACAGCAGTCTTCCGCCTGCTGCCGCCTGCTTCAGATGTTTCCCTGATCAGTACTTCGCCGTTCTCGCTGGGAAGGATCGATTTCTCACACGCTTGCACGCCATCCCGAGTCAAACTGTCCCGCACCCGGGTGTTTCGGGTCGAAAACGGTGAAGTCTTCCGTGGTCTGATGATACAGAATCTTCGGTGTTCCATCCTCATTTAGCATAGCTGGATTCGGCGCGGCTGCTGAGAAGAACTCCCTGTCGTATTTCTTGACAAGGCAGTATAGATCGGCTACACTATAGCTGTAGCTGGTTTTCCCATTGTTGAGCCGCCGCTGCAGGTCTTTTCCTGAAAGTGCGTCAGCCGGGATATCAGCTACTTTTTCGATGTATTTCAGATTATGGAATCGCTTATTTGTCGGCTGTTTTGGACTTTGATAATAGTCTTCCACTGTTATCTTGTATAGGGCGATGCCCCCCTTGCTTGAAACTCCGAGGCTATACAATTTATGGTCAAAGGCAATCATACTGCTCGGCGTTGGTCGTCCCGTGATATGCCCGGATCGTATATCCTGCAGCCTCTGCGGCAGCCTGCATCATGCGGCCTGCGTTTTGTTTATCTCCACTTTTGATATACTTTTTATAGCGTTCATCGTTCTTGCTGTTTGTGTATGCAACAGTTTCTGCCACGGCTTTCCATTTTGCGATTCGCTGTTCCTGATTCAGCAACCCATCCGGAAAATACTTCAAAAGACTTGCACTCTTGACTTTTTTGGCCAGTTCCGCTATATTGATTTCAGCTGAGCGAGGGGCATAATACACCGATTTTTTCGGAACTTGTGTCCTTACGACCTCAGCTTTTTTTATTTGATCTTCTGCGATCATTACATACAAAGTATTTCGCCCGTTCCGCTGGACTTTTATACCAAATCGCACTGGGATGAAAGAATTTCCTGTTGTATAACCTCCCGGCAAATTTACAAAACGAACGGTTTGATTATCTGCAAAATATCGGTTATCATGTATTTCGATGCCTACGGCACCTTTTACGGCCTCCCGAAGGACTGGCATTAACCGCATAAGCTCCGCTTCATGTCCGTTTTGTTTTTGTCCGCTCTCATTTATGCTGCCGTGGGATACAATCACATCCAGTTCCATATCTGCATTATTCATCATTCCAAGTGCGCCAAATTCATCCGCGGCTCGACGCAGAGCTTCCTTGACGAGTTTCTTTTTCCCGCTCTCCAGATTATCCCGCTCTGCCTCAACTCTGGCTTCTGCCTGTCCTGCATATTCTGCAGGTACGAATGTCCGTTTTTTTAGAATTGCACTTCTTTCCGAATCAGACATTGCCGCTCCAATGTGCTTTTGAATGTTATCCAATGCATATCTTCCCGCCCCCTCCCGGGCGGTTTTTTTTGCCCGTTTTCGGCGTTCCGCGTCGCCTGCTCATAGGCCCGGTCCCACAGTGCCTGCTCCCATTCGGTGGCCATATCCGGGTCGGGACGGCGCTGCTTTTACCGCTGTTTGCATGGTCGGCTGACCGCGTAAAAACAGAAACAGTGCAGCGTTTTGAAGCTGCACCGTTTCTGAATATCGTTTTCTTTCTTATGACGCGCGGCGCTTGCTTTACCGGACGGCTGATCAGATACTCAGCAGCTCTGCGATCTGGACGGCGTTGGTGGCGGCTCCCTTGCGGAGCTGATCTCCGCAGCACCAAAGACAAA
>JAFOPS010000087.1 GCA_017394205.1 Clostridia bacterium
AAGAATGATTTTACCGTATGTAAAGTCATGTTGCGGATTTGTAAACTTGATGTGGTGGTGTTAGCAGACACTTCAAAATACAATGAAATCATCAAGCACACAGGAGGGTTTCGTGATGACGATTTACGACAAGCTGGTTCAACTCAGAAAAAGAAAGGGCTGGTCGCAGGAGGACTTAGCTGAAAAGCTCGATGTTTCAAGGCAGGCAATCAGCCGGTGGGAAAACGGAGCTGCATTACCCGATGCATATAATCTGCTGCAGTTAAGCCATCTGTATGATGTGTCCACAGATTATCTGCTGAATGATGAGTATGAAAGCGATGATGACCTGCCTCGCGTAAAAAGTGTTGAAGCTACACTCAATAACACAGTTAAGATGAATCAGATGTTTTTATTAGTTGCAGCCGTAGCTTTCATATTGGCAGCTATCGCTTTCCTGATTGCGGGTATAGAACAGCTCAATATTGTAATGATCATATCGGCAGTTGTTAATGCTATCCTTTCGGGTATTTCTGTTTATCGGTATGAAAAATCAAGGAAAAGCCGTGGGTAATGACAATCGGGATTTGTCAAAGAACCATATGTGAGGTAAAGACGTTATGAAGAAAAAGTCAAAGTTGATAAAGTTTATATTGACCCTTTTGCTTTCGGCGATTGTAACAGTGTTCCTATGTATCCTCTTGCATG
Organism: Clostridia bacterium; assembly: GCA_017394205.1. Classification (GTDB taxonomy): domain Bacteria; phylum Bacillota; class Clostridia; order Oscillospirales; family Butyricicoccaceae; genus UBA4644. Next base: position 688 of record JAFOPS010000087.1, read on the forward strand.
AATTCGGACATGTGATAGTCATGCTGTCAGCCGGTGACAGAATCACTGAGTTCAGCATTCTTCCCGCGTATGTCAGCGGGGAAGGCGGCAATTATACAAACACTTCTGATTTGTGGATGCATGCAAATGGGACGATTTTCCCTTTGTTGCTCTCACACGTTTTTCTGCTGTTCTACAGGAAAGAATCCAAGAACACGGTATATAGAGTGTTTTCATTGTTCTTTGGGATTTCTCCTGCTTTTGGCTTGTTTCCATGGTTTGTTAAGCCCTTTGTTTATGTGGGAGGAACCTTTACGGCAGGTAATGATATTACCATGTTTCTGTATAATTTCTCCCAAAGATATTCCCCGATTATTGTGAGTATTGCCGCAACGGTACTATTCGGGATCAGTATTCTTCTCATTATCAAGAAGTGTGTGTTGCGCAATCTTATTGATGAAATTAAGAGTGAGCGAAATTCAAGTTTGCAGGGATCCTTCTGATTTTAGGCTTACAGAAGCGCTTTCTTTGTCCACAGGTATAATAAGCATCGGATTTTGTCCCACAAAATCCGGCCTAAACAAGGAAACAGGCGTGACGGCTGCAGTCACGCCTGTTTCCTTCTTTTTCGCCTGTTATGATCTGTCTCAAAGCAGCTTCCTTACGGGGGCGCCCCAAGGACTCCTGCTTTTTTGCACAAAAAATTCCCCGGCGCAGGCCGGGGAACGGGGGATCCGCAATTACTGCGCGTCGTCTGCGGGAGGAGCGGGCGGCGTCACGGGACGCAGGGGCTCCGCGGGCTCTGCGGGAGCAGCCGGAGCCACGGGCTGCTGCGGCAGGATGCTTTCGGCAAAACCGGCGCCGCCGGACTTGCCGCCCAGATGCTTGTTGATCTCCATAACGTTTTTCAGCATGAGGATGAAGATCATGGCGCATTCATAGGAGACACGGCAGATGATCGGGCCCAGGATCATCAGCAGAATGCCGTACAGGGCCGTGCTGCGGGAGGAATACCAGCCGGGGATCTTCCCGAACAGCATAAAGAAGCCGCAGCAGACACACATAAGCGTGGAGAGCACGTAGAAGATCTTCAGCAGATACTCCACCAGAAGCTGACGGAAATTGACGATGTCGTGGATCTTCTGGAAGAGCGGAGAGAGCCCGGCCCGTTTGGAAGCGGGCATGATGCAGATGCAGACATAGACGGTGCCGGCCAGCGCGGCAAGCACACCCAGCAGGACACAAATACCGATGTTCATAAAAAACCCCTTTCCCTTTACCGGCGCAAAGCGCCTTTTATTGATTTCAGTATAGGCAAAGCAGGGAGAAAAGTCAATTTCTTTTGCACCGAAGGGTTTCCTTTTTTTCGAACTGTGATACAATAAACGTATTCTGAAACAAGCGAGGAGAACGCCATGCCGCAGATCATCGAGATCACCGATTATCACGCCCCGGAGCTGGATGTGTTTGCCCGGCTCAACGAGCGGGAGCTCATCCATCTTTACGATCCGCTGGAGGGCCTGTTCATCGCCGAAAGCCCCAACGTGATCCTGCGGGCGCTGAACGGCGGATATCAGCCGGTCTCGCTGCTGATGGAGCATCGGCATATCGAGGGACAGGGACGGGAGATCATCGCCCGCTGCCCCGACGTGCCCGTGTACGCGGCGCCGCTGGAGGTGCTGACCCAGCTCACCGGCTTTCCCCTCACCCGGGGAATCCTGTGCGCCATGCGGCGCAAACCGCTGCCGCCGGCGGAGGAGATCCTGGCCGGGACACGCCGGGTGGCGGTGCTGGAGGACATCATGAATCCCACCAACATCGGCGCTATCGTCCGCTCTGCGGCGGCATTGTATATGGATGCGGTGCTGCTCACGCCCTCCTGCTGCGATCCGCTTTACCGCCGCTCGGTGCGGGTGAGCATGGGGACGATCTTCCAGATCCCGTGGACGGTGATCGGGAAAACGGCGGCCGACTGGCCGAAAAAGGGCATGGCGCTGCTGCGGGAGCAGGGCTTCCGGACCGTTGCCATGGCGCTGCGGGACGATTCTCTGACGCCTGACGATCCCCGCCTGCAGGCGGAAAGCAAGCTGGCGGTGATCCTGGGCACCGAGGGCGACGGGCTTTCCTCCGCCACCATCGCAGACTGCGATTATACGGTCAGGATCCCCATGGCCCACGGGGTGGATTCTCTCAACGTGGCGGCGGCCTCCGCCGTGGCCTTCTGGGAGCTGGGAAACCGCTGACGGCCCGCCTACGCCGAGCCGTCTTTCGGCCTGGTTTCGAAAGCAAGAGAACAAAAAAAGTGGCTCCTTGGGAACACTCCGCAAGGAAGGTGTTTTGAGGCGTCAGTTACCGACTCAGAAAACACGAAACCGGCGTGGCCGTTCAGATCACGCCGGTTTTATCTGCCTGTTGCGGATTTTGCGGGGCAAAATCCGATGCGCGTTATACCTGTGGACAAAGAAAGCGCTTCTGTAAGCCTAAAGTCAGAAGGATCCCTGCAAATCCCGATTTGTTCTAATCATTGTACCATTGCTGACCGGTGCAGTCAATCATCTCCCTTTAGATGCAAAAGAGAGGCGCTTCCTTACGAAGCGCCTCTTTTGGGGCGTTTTTCTATCGGGCAGAAAACCGGACGGGACGGGGAAGTCTTCAGCGATTTTTCCGTCCTCCCGCCGGCGGGATCCCAAGCTCGCTCCGGGGCATTACAGCCGGTCAGAAGGCGAAGGGGCTGCGCAGCAGATCCATGCTCTGCTGCTCCCAGCGGGCCAGCTCCTCCAGTTCCTCCAGCATTTTTTCCGAGCCCTCGCCCACGCAGCCCACCACCAGATAGGCGTTCTGCTTTTTGTCGAAGATGGCGTGAGGAAGCAGATGGAAGTTGCGGATCAGGTTGGTGTTGGAAACGTGGGTGCGGGGGCCGGTGCAGACGTGGAGATTGTCGCCGATGGAGATGTGGCCCTCGTCCACGTAACTGATGGGCAGGCCCTGGTCGATCATGGCAAGCACCCGGGCTTCCAGCTCCGGAATGTTCATTTTGGGGCGCGTGTCCGGGAAGACCATCATAAAGCCGTGCTTCACGTCGTCGTGGATACAGCGGGCCAGCTCCTCCTTGGGCATGCAGTATTCGCACAGGTCTTCCGCGGTGTGAGCCATGAGGCGGTAGGGCAGGGATTTGTAGACGATGTCGTAGATCTCCTGAGGGACAGGGCCGAACAGGCGGGGCCGGGTGATCACGATCTCCTCGCCGATGCCGATGAGCAGGTCGGCGTTGGTGCCCAACAGGGGATAGACCAGATCAAAATGCTCCACGATGACCCGCTTGCCCCGGGAGACCGCCAGCTCGATGGCGTCGGCCAGCACGTTCAGCGGCTTGAAGCCCATCTCAAAGCGGATGTCGATATGATAGGTGTGGGGCGTGAAAAAGCCCGTCTCGGAATCCTGCTCCAAAAGAGGCAGCGGGCGGACGTTGACGCCGTCGTCGTCGTTGGTCAGCTCCAGACCGGGAAACATGCCCCGGATCAGGGCGCTTTTGCCCGAGCCGGCGTCGCCGATGACGCCGATGATATGATCGAAGGGGGAAAGATAGGTCTGCGCCAGCTGGATCCCCAGATCGTAAATGCGCCTGCGGCCGCGAGGCGCGTAATAGGTGCTGTATAAGTGGTTGGTGCCTTCGCTGATTTTCATCGTTGTTCCTCCCCGGTTTGTCAAACGCCGTGAAAAGCGCTTCCTTTTCTCCAGTATACAGCAGAACGGCCCGATTGAAAAGATGAAGCGTGCAAAAAGAGGTTGAAATTCGCAAAACGATATTGTATTATATGATAAAGACAAATTGTTCTAATACAAATCGAGCGATAATAGAAAGGAAATGCCGAAGATGGAGATCATCAAACGAGCGATCGCCGGCACGCTGGAATCCAGCGACGCCTATGTGGAGATCGAGCCGGGCGACAGCGGGATCCGGTGCGAGCTGGAGTCCGTGGTGGAGCAGCAGTTCGGAGACAGCATCCGCCGTCTGGCAGAGGAAGTCCTTGCCGACTGCGGCGTGAAAAACGCCAACATCCGTATCACCGACCGGGGCGCGCTGGAATGCGTCATCCGCGCCCGTATCGAGGCCGCTGTCATGCGGGGGAAAGGAGAGTAAGTCATGCGTCGTTCCATGCTGTTTATTCCGGGCAACACGCCCAACCTGCTGATCAACGGTGGGTTTTTGGGAGCGGACGCCCTGATTTTTGACCTGGAGGACGCAGTGTCCCCCGATGAAAAGGACGCCGCCCGCATCCTGGTCCGCAACATCATGAAGTACATGGATCTGCGGGGCTGCGAGACCATCGTCCGCATCAATTCCATCGACACCGACTATTGGAAGGCCGACCTGGAGCAGATCATGCCCCGGAAGCCCGGGTGGATCATGCTGCCCAAGACCGGCTGCGCCGCCGACGTGCTGACGGCCGACGCCGAGATCTCCCGCTGGGAGGAGCGGCTGGGCATGGAGCCGAACACCGTCCGCCTGATGCCCCTGATCGAGACGGCGCTGGGCGTGGAAAACGCCTTCGCCATCGCCTCCGCCAGCAAGCGGGTGGGCGCCATTTTCCTGGGCGCCGAGGATCTCACCGCCGACCTGCGCTGCAAGCGCACCAAGGGCGGCGCCGAGATCGACTATGCCCGCAGCCGCATGGTGATGGCCGCCCGGGCCGCCGAGGTGGACGTGTACGACACGCCCTTCACCGACGTGAACGACGACGAGGGCATCCGCACCGACGCCGAATACGCCAAGTCCCTGGGCTTCACCGGCAAGGCATCCATCTCGCCCCGGCACGTGGGCGTGATCAATGAGGTGTTCAGCCCCTCCATGAAGGATATCAAATACGCATACGAGGTGATGGACGCCATCCGTCTGGCCCACGAGCAGGGCCGCGGCGCCATCGCGCTCCACGGGAAAATGATCGACGCTCCCATCGTGGCCCGGGCGCAGCAGACCATCGCCATGGCCGAGGAAATGGGCGTCGGAAAGGCGGTGCAGCATGAAGAATAACAAGGTTGTTTCCTCTCTGGCAGAGGCGATCCGGCTTTCCGGACTGAAGGACGGGATGACCGTCTCCTTCCACCATCATCTGCGCAACGGCGACCACGTGCTCAACATGGTGATGGAGGAGATCGCGCAGATGGGCATCCGCGACCTTACGGTGAACGCCAGCTCGCTGTTTGACATCCACGCCCCGCTGCTGCGGCACATCGAAAACGGCGTGGTCACCCACCTCAAGACCAACTATATGGCCGGCGGGATCGGGCGGGCCATCTCCTCCGGCATCCTAGCCGATCCGGTGGAATTCCGCACCCACGGCGGCCGCCCCAGCGATATCGAGCTGGGCCGCACCCCTATCGACGTGGCCTTCATCGCCGCTCCCACCTCCGACCCCATGGGCAACTGCTCCGGCAAATACGGCAAAAGCGCCTGCGGCAGCCTTGGCTACGCCTTCCCCGACGCCATGAACGCCAGACAGGTGGTGGTCATCACCGACAATCTGGTGGCATATCCGATGCTGGACTGGTCGATCCCCGAGACCTATGTGGACTATGTGGTGGCGGTGGATGCCATCGGCGACCCCAGCGGCATCGTTTCCGGCACCACCCGCATCACCCGCGACCCGGTGGGTCTGGTGATGGCCGACCGGGCGGCGCAGGTCATCCGTCATTCCGGCCTGCTGAAGGACGGCTTTTCCTTCCAGACGGGCGCGGGCGGCGCTTCTCTGGCCGCCGCGAAATATCTCCGGGACATCATGCTGCGGGAAAAGATCCACGGCAGCTTCGGCTCGGGCGGCATCACCGGCTATCTGGTGGATATGCTCAACGACGGCTGCTTCGAATCTCTGATGGACGTGCAGTGCTTTGACCTCAAGGCGGTGGAATCCATCCGCACCAATCCCCGCCATCAGGAGATCTCGGCCTCGCACTACGCCAGCCCCAGCGCCCGCAGCGCCGTGGTGGACAGCCTGGACGTGGTGATCCTGGGCGCCACCGAGATCGACACCGATTTCAACGTCAACGTCCACACCGATTCCAACGGGTCGATCATGGGCGGCTCGGGCGGTCACAGCGACACCGCCGCCGGCGCCAAGCTTTCCATGATCATCGCCCCCATGTTCCGGGCCCGTATGCCCATCATCACCGACCGGGTCAAGTGCATCTCCACCCCCGGCCGCGACATCGACGTGCTGGTCACCCAGGGCGGTATCGCCGTCAACCCCAAAAATCAGGAGCTGCTTCTGCGGCTGAAGGACGCCGGTCTGCCCGTGGTGGACATCCACGATCTGAAGGAAATGGTGGAGCGCACCACCGGGACGCCCGCCCCCGCCCGCGAGGGCGGCCGCGTGGTGGCCAACGTGATCTATCGGGACGGCACTCTGCTGGATACCATCCGCAGCGTGCCCGCGAAATGAGGTGCGCCATGATCCGTGAAGTGAACGCGGCGCAGATCGCGGAAACGGTGGCCCGCCTGTGCGTGGAGGCCAACTGCTTTTTGCCCCGGGATGTGCAGGAGCGCATCGGGCAAAGCCGCGAGGCTGAGCCCTGGGCGCCCGCCCGTGAGATCCTGGAGCGCATCGAGGAGAATTATCACATCGCCGGGGACCGCGTCCAGCCCATCTGTCAGGACACCGGCGTGGCCTGCGTCTTTCTGGAGATCGGGCAGGACGTGCACATCAGCGGCGACCTGAGAGAGGCCGTGGACGCGGGCGTCCGCAAGGGCTATACCGAGGGCTATCTCCGCAAATCGGTGGTGCGTGACCCGCTGGACCGGGTGAACACCGGCGACAACACCCCGGCCATGCTGTATACGGAGCTGGTGCCCGGCGACCGGGTAAAGATCACCGTGGCCCCCAAGGGCTTCGGCAGTGAAAACATGAGCCAGATCAAAATGCTCAAGCCCTCCGACGGCCTGCAGGGCGTCAAGGACTTTATCCTCAAGGTGGTGGAGGACGCAGGCCCCAACCCCTGCCCGCCCATCGTGGTAGGCGTGGGTCTCGGCGGCACCTTTGACAAGGCGGCCTATCTGGCGAAAAAGGCGCTGATGCGCCCGCTGGATCAGCGCAATCCCCAGCCCTTTTACGCCGCCCTGGAGCAGGAGCTTCTGGAAATGATCAATGCTCTGGGCATCGGGCCGCAGGGCTTCGGCGGTCAGACCACCGCGCTGGCCGTGAACATCGAGCAGTATCCCACCCACATCGCCGGGCTGCCGGTGGCTGTGAACATCAACTGCCACGTGACCCGCCATAAAACGGAGGTGCTGTGATATGGCCGTTAAACTAACCGCTCCTCTCAGCCGGGAGGAGGCGCGCAAGCTGCGCTCGGGCGACAGCTGCCTGATCTCCGGCGTGATCTATACCGCCCGCGACGCCGCGCACAAGCGGCTGTGCGAGCTGGCGGCGCAGGGCAAGCCCCTGCCGCTGGACATCCGCGACGCGGTGATCTATTACGTGGGCCCCACGCCTGCCCGTCCCGGACAGGCCATCGGCTCTGCCGGGCCCACCACCTCGTACCGCATGGACGCTTACAGCCCCACGCTGATCGCCCTGGGCGAGACCGGCATGATCGGCAAGGGCAAGCGCGGCCCCGAGGTGATCGCCGCCATGAAGGAGCACGGCGCCGTGTACTTCGGCGCCATCGGCGGCTGCGGCGCGCTTTTGAGCAAATGCGTGAAAAAGGCTGAGGTCATCGCCTATGAGGATCTGGGCGCCGAGGCCATCCGCCGGCTGGAGGTGGAGGACCTCCCCGTGGTGGTGGTCATCGACAGCGAGGGAAACAACCTTTATGAAACCGGGCGGCAGAGCTATTTGAGCAGCAAATGATCCCGCCCTCTTGACAAAATTGGCCCGCTCCTATTACAATGATTGTATTAGATCATTGATGAGGAGATGGGCCAATTGTTTGATTTGTATCAGCTCCGCCCGGAGCAGGATATCCCGATCTATCAGCAGCTGGTGGACGTGATCGTCACCCATGTGAAAAACGGCTCGCTTCCTCACGACACCCGTCTGCCCACCGTGCGGGATCTGGCTGCGCAGCTCAACGTGGCCCGGGGCACGGTCAAGCGCGCCTACGACGAGCTGGAGCAGCGGGGCGTCATCACCAAGGTGCAGGGCCGCGGCACCTTCGTGTGCTACCGGCCCGCGTCCTCCGGCAGCGTCAAGGAGCGGGCCATGGAGGCCATCGACCGGATGCTGGATACGCTGGAGGAGCTGAAGCTTTCCCAGGCGGAGATCCGGATCTTTCTCGATCTCAAGCTGCGGGAGCGGGACTTCCGCCGGGAGGATCTGAAGATCGCCGTGGTGGAGTGCAACCCCGAGGCCTTGTCCCAGGTCACCGACCAGCTTCGGGCCGCGGTAGAGCCTGCCGAGCTTTACGGTCATCTGCTGCGGGAGGTGAAGGCCTATCCCTACCGCATCGGCGAGGATATGGATCTCATCATCACCAGCGCCGAGCACGCCGACGAGATCCGGGATCTGATCTCCCAGAAGGAGAAGATCGCCCGGGTAGCCCTGCGCCTTGCCCCCGAAAGCGTGTCCGGCATCATCAAGCTGACGCCGGGGCAGACGGTGGGGATCCTCTGCGGGAGCCCCCGGTTCGGGGAGCTGATCGGAGGTGTGATCCGGGCCTACACCGAGGACGTGATCGTGCTGCCCCCCTGCCTGATGGAGGAGGCGGACCCGGCCGCGCTGGACAGCCTGTCGGCCGTTGCCGTGCCCGAGGGCTATGAGCGCCGCTGTCCGAACGCCCTGCAGCAAAAGCTCCGGGAGTTCGGCCTTCGGCATCCGGTGATCCGGTGCCGGTATCAAGTGGACGAGGGCTCGATGATGTATCTCACCGAGCGGATCGAGCGTCTGCGGGAAAAACGGCGGGGCTGACCGCTGCGTTTCACCCTCTCGACAGAGAGGGTGAACTTTTTTTGCCGATTTTCCGCACTTTTTTCTTGACTTATGTTATAGTTCAATGTAGTATATAGAAACAGAACAATAGGAATTTTTCCATCAGAAAAATTCGGAATTGAGGTAAAAAAAGTCATGGAAAGTAAGAAGCGCAAAAAGGTGCTTGTCATCGGCGTGATCGGCGCAGACGTCCACGCCGTGGGGAACAAGATCCTGTATCACGCCTTTACCGAGGCCGGGTTCGACGTGGTCAACCTGGGCGTCATGGTCTCGCAGGAGGAGTACATCGCCGCCGCCATCGAGTCCAACGCCGACGCCATCGTCATCTCTTCCCTGTACGGTCAGGGCGAACTGGACTGCCGCGGCATGCGGGAAAAGTGCGACGAGGCCGGCCTGAAGGGGATCCCCCTGCTGGTGGGCGGCAACATCGTCATCGGAAAGCAGTCCTTTGAGGACGTGGAAAAACGGTTCAAGGACATGGGCTTTGACCGGGCCTTCCCGCCCGGAACGCCTCCCGAGACCACCATTGCGGCTCTGCACGAGTTGCTGGACGATAAGGAGTAAATCTGCATGAAGCCCGTGTTACTGATCGATTTCGGCAGCACCTATACCAAAGTGACCGCCGTGGACGTGGAGGGGGAGACCCTGCTGGGCACCGCTTCCTCCTATACCACCGTCGAGACCGACATCAACGACGGCCTGCGCAGCGCGCTTGCCGAGCTGGAGAAGACCTGCGGAGCGCTGGAGTTTGCCGAGACCTATGCCTGCTCCTCCGCTGCCGGCGGACTGCGGATGGTCACCAGCGGGCTGGTCCCCGAGCTGACCTCCGAGGCGGCTCATTTGGCCAGCCTGGGCGCGGGCGCAAAGGTCATCCGGTGCTATTCCTTCCAGCTCACCGAGGACGATCTGGAGGAGATCCGCCGGATCGCGCCGGATATTTTCCTGCTGGTGGGCGGCACCGACGGCGGCAACACCGAGTGCATCCTCCACAACGCCCAGATGCTGGCGACCATGGAGCCGGCGTTTCCCATCGTGGTGGCGGGCAACCGCACCGCGGCCCGGGAATGTCAGCGGATCCTGAAGGACTGCACGGTTTTTGTCTGTGAAAACGTCATGCCCCGCTTCGGCGCGCTGAACATCGAGCCCACGCAGAAGCAGATCCGGGAGATCTTTCTCAAGCGGATCGTGCAGGCCAAGGGCCTGAGCCACGCCGCCGCCCTGCTGGACGACATCATGATGCCCACCCCCTCCGCCGTGCTGCAGGCCATGAACCTGCTGGCCCAGGGCTGTGAGGGCGAAAGCGGCATCGGCGACCTGATCGCCGTGGATGTGGGCGGCGCCACCACCGACGTGTATTCCATCGCCGACGGCATGCCCCGCCAGATGAACACGGTTTACAAGGGGCTGCCCGAGCCCTATTCCAAACGGACGGTAGAGGGCGATATCGGGATGCGGTACAGCATCCGCGGCATCGTGGAGGCCGCCGGCATCGAGGCCGTGGCCCGTCTGTCGGGCCTGACGGCGGCGCGGGCAGAGGAGCTGGTGGATTATCTGGCTGCCCACACCGACGTGGTGCCCGGGGACGATCCCGAGCTGGAGGCACTGGATTACGCGCTGGCGTCCCTGGCCATCGAAACGGCTGTCACCCGTCACGCCGGCACCATCGAGGAGACCTATACCATGATGGGGCAGACCTTTGTGCAAAGCGGCAAGAACCTTACGGAGGTCCGCCAGATCATCGTCACCGGCGGGAGCCTGATCCACACCAAACGAACCTGCGAGATCGCGTCTCACGCTCTGTTCGATCCCGCAAAGCCCGCCTCTCTCCGGCCTAAGGAGGCCGATATCTGGGTCGACCGGACTTATATCATCGCAGCCATGGGGCTGCTGTCCTCCCACTATCCGCAGACCGCGCTGCGAATCTTAAAAAAGGAGCTTGAACATCATGGATATTCAAAATAAACGCATCCCCGACGACGAGTTTGCCCGTCTGCGGCAGGAGGTGCTGGCCCAGTGGCCCACGGGCAAGGACGTGGACCTGCAGGAGGCCGTGGATTATCACAAAAAGATGCCCGAATCCCGCATCTTTTCCAAAAAGCTGGTGGCCGCCAAAAACGCCCGCAAGACGCTGGTGCAGCCCCGCGCCGGCGTGCCCGTCATCGAAGAGCACATCAAGCTGATGCAGTATCTGGAGAAGGAGGGCGAAGCCGACCTGCTGCCCACCACCATCGACAGCTACACCCGTCAGAACCGCTATGAAGAGGCCGAAAACGGCGTCAAGGAATCCATCCGTCTGGGCCGCGCCATGCTCAACGGCTTCCCCGCCGTCAACCACGGCGTCGCCGGCTGCCGCCGGATCATTGAGAGCGTCAACGTCCCCGTCCAGGTGCGTCACGGCACTCCCGACGCCCGCCTGCTCACCGAGATCACCTATGCCGGCGGCTTTACCAGCTACGAGGGCGGCGGCATTTCCTACAACCTGCCCTATTGCAAGAACATCCCCATGGAGCGCACCATCCGCGACTGGCAGTATGTGGACCGCCTCACCGGCCTGTACGAGGAAATGGGCGTTTCCATCAACCGCGAGCCCTACGGCCCCCTCACCGGCACGCTGGTGCCCCCCTGCATCTCTCACGCCGCCGCCATCATCGAGGCGCTGCTGGCCGCCGAGCAGGGCGTCAAGAACATCACCGTGGGCTACGGTCAGTGCGGCAATCTGGTGCAGGACATCGCCGCCATCCGCGTCCTGGAGCAGCTCACCGACGAATATCTGGAGAAATACGGCTACACCGACGTGACGGTCACCACCGTGCTCCATCAGTGGATGGGCGGCTTCCCCGCCGACGAGGCCAAGGCCTTCGGCGTCATCGCCACCGGCAGCCTGATCGCCGCCCTGTCCGGCGCCACCAAGGTCATCGTCAAGAGCCCCCACGAGGCCGTGGGCATCCCCACCATGGAGGCCAACGCCCAGGGCCTGCGCTGCACCAAGCAGGTGGTCAACATGATGGCCGACCAGACGTTCCACGACGAGCATTTGGCGCAGGAGATGGAGATCATCCGCCAGGAGACCCGCTGCATCGTGGACAAGTGCTTTGAGCTGGGCAAGGGCGACATCGCCATCGGCGTGTGCCGCGGCGTCGAGGCCGGCGCGCTGGACGTGCCCTTTGCCCCCTGCCGCGCCAATGCCGGCCTGATGCTGCCCTGCCGCGACAACGACGGCGCCGTCCGCATCCTGAACACCGGTCATCTGCCCTTTACCCAGGAGCTGAAGGACTTCCACGCCGCCAAGATCGAAGAGCGCGCCAAGTTCGAGCATCGGCCCGCCTCGTTCCAGATGGTCATCGACGACGTTTACGCCATCGGCAAGGGCCGTCTGGTGGGCCGCCCCCGCAACTGAAGACTGGATTTGAAACGAATGATTAGGAGGAACTCTCAAAATGAAAATCGTTGACCTTATTTGTTCTCCCGGCCGCACCGGATTCTATTTTGACGACCAGCGCGCCATCAAAAAGGGCGCCGGTCACGACGGTGTGTTTTACGTGGGCGAGCCCGTGACCGAGGGCTTCCAATCCATCCGGCAGGCCGGCGAGTCCATCTCCGTGATGCTGGTGCTGGAGGACGGCCAGATCGCTTACGGCGACTGCGCCGCCGTGCAGTATTCCGGCGCGGGCGGACGGGATCCCCTGTTCCTCGCCCGGGACTTCATCCCCATCATCGACAAGTACATCAAGCCCCAGCTGGTGGGGAAGGAGGCCGACGATTTCCGCGGTCTGTGCGCCATGATGGAGGCCATTCAGGTGGAGGGCAAGCGTCTGCACACCGCCATCCGCTACGGCGTTTCTCAGGCCATTCTGGACGCCGTGGCAAAGGCCACCGGCCGTCTGATGTGCGAAGTGGTCGCCGACGAATACGGCTGCACCGTTTCCGAGCAGCCCATCCCCATCTTCACCCAGTCCGGCGACGACCGCTATGACAACGCCGACAAGATGATCATCAAGGGCGCGCAGGTGCTCCCCCACGCCCTCATCAACAACGTGGACACCAAGCTGGGCCGCCACGGCGAAAAGCTGGCGGAATACGTGGGCTGGCTGCGGGACCGCATCCTCAAGAACCGCAAGGACGAGAGCTACAACCCCATCCTGCACATCGACGTTTACGGCACCATCGGCGCCGCCTTCGGCAACAACAACTATAAGGCCATGGCCGACTATCTGGCCAAGCTGGAGGAGATCGCCAAGCCCTTCCATCTGCGCATCGAGGGACCCATGGACTGTGACAGCGACCGCGAGACCCAGATGATCGCTCTGGCCGGTCTGACGAAGGAGCTGGACGACCGGGGCATCAACGTGGAGCTGGTGGCCGACGAGTGGTGCAACACGCTGGAGGATATCAAGCTCTTTGCCGACAACAAGGCCGGCCACATGGTACAGATCAAGACCCCCGATCTGGGCGGCATCAACAACACCATCGAGGCCGTTTTGTACTGCAAGGAAAAGGGCATCGGCGCCTATCAGGGCGGCACCTGCAACGAGACCGACCGCAGCGCCCAGGTGTGCGTCAACTGCGCCATGGCCACGCAGCCCGTGCAGATCCTCGCCAAGCCCGGTATGGGCGTGGACGAGGGCTATATGATCGTCTACAACGAGATGAACCGCATCCTCGCTCTCCGCAAGGCCAGAAAGAACCGCTGACCCGAAATAAAAACAGCGCGCTCCCGGACGTAAGGTCCCGGGAGCGCGTTTTTTTGATCATGCGGGGCTGCGGCCGTTCTCAGACGGATTCAAAGGGGATCGGCAAGGATTCGGAAAATCGGTTGATTTCTGCGTGATTCACGGGCTTTTCACTCAAAAAGAGCGTGATTCCTGCAAATTCCTCCGCCAGCAGATACAGATGCTTTTCATCGCAGACAAAGTGCAGTCCGGTCAGCTTTTCGCGGGTGAAAAGAGCTTCCGAGAAAGAGACCGAACGGAAGGCGAGTCTCCGGCGCATCCTTTTGGGGCGGTCCTGTCCCAGCGACTGAAGCGCGAGCGTATGAGGCGTATAGCTCTCTCCTTCGGCGTACACCAGGCGGTTTTCACCCCCTGACCGGATCAGGATCGACGCCTCACTGAAGGTGTGGATATCGTCGGGATAACGGTTGTCGCCGGTGATGAACAGCCCGTCCACCGGCGAGTCCGCGGCGGGAAGCGCCTCGTCTTGCGCGCCGGAGCTCTGCATGCGGATCAAGTGCCGCTGCTTTTCCGCCTGTTCACTTAAAAGCAGCAGGGAAGACCCGTCTTCAAATCGGAGCTTTGCCGCGGTGGGATCCATATACAGGAACGCGGAGATCCGCGCCCCGATCAGAGCGGGAAATTGCCCGGAGATATCCGATCTGTCCGGGCGGCGGGCGGCGCGGGGGTCGACGATCAGCTCCGCCGTATTCGTGACCGCCAGCGGAAGCTCCTCACACCAGAGGATATACATGTCGCTGCCGGGTGCTTCGGCGGCGCCGCCGACCCGGTCGATCCGTGTGAGCCGCTTTCCCACACAGGTGCGGGCGTCCCGGATCCCGTGATAGTCTTCGCCGCAGACGGCTGCCTCGAGCATGCGAAGATAGGCCTCGAACAGATTGGCGGTCAGCCATTCTCCGGTCTCCCAATACGAAAGCTTGAAGGCAACGTCGCTGAAAATGCTGTCCTCATCCGCCGCTTCGCGGCTGCCGGGGTCGGCGCCCGCGTCCAGCAGCAGCTCGGCGGCCTCCAGGATACAGCCGTCGTAAGAGCTCCAGCAAAGCTGGCTCAGACACGCTCTGCCGTTCATGCCGTCGTTTGCGCGGACGTCGTATCCGCAGGAGAGAAAGATCCGGGTCAGCTCCGGAAGGAGCGGCTCAAGCTGATAAAAATCGCCCTCGGAATACAGCTCGGAAAGGAGCGTGCCCTCGCCGAAGGGGTCGTTGATCGACGCGCCGAGAGAAGCGGCCAGAGCGCGCACGGCGGCCAAGTCTGCCGGCTGCCGCCTGCAGAAGGAGAGGATCTTGTCAAAGATCCGGCCGAGGTTTCGTTTGTTCATGGTGCTTCCTCCTTTGTCTTCAGAGTAAAGGGGATCGTCCTTCAAATATAAAAATACGCCGTTTTATGTACCATAAAACGGACGATGAAAGCCCTTTTGCGCTGAACGGACAAGGCGGCTGCGGAATACCGACGCTTGGTCTCCGCGGCGGGAAGCGCCCGGCAAGCGTGCATCAAACCATACAAAGCGGGATTTGCGCGCGCTTTTGAACGGCGGCGCGCCGGTGGAGAGATATATGATCGGTCCGGTACGGAAACCCGTACCGGACCGATCGTTCTTGATGTGCCGGAGATCAGAAGCTGTGCTCCGTCAGCCACGCAACGGCTTTCTCTACGATTTCTGTGATATCCGTCCCGTCGGGCGCGATGACGGTCTGCTTCTCCAGCCCCTTGCGGAAGTCTGTGTGCTCGGCCTCCGCAACGGCGTTTTTCAGATAGTTGTTGTCGTCGGAAAAGCCGGGGTCGGGCTGGATCTGGCAGATGCTCCAGGCCTGCAGGATGGCGCTGACGGGAACGCCGTGGTACAGAAGCCCCTTGTATTTCTCAAGTTCACTCTGCTTGATGGGCGCGCTTTCCCGATAGATCCGCATGGCCTCTGCGAGGGCCTTCCGTTCTTCGTCGGTGAGCGGCTTCGCCTCATTGCTGGCCTTCGTATTGTCAAGGACCTGCTCCAGCGTGCTCATACCGGAGAGGACGGCGATCACGTCCTCCTTCTCCAGGCAGAAGCGCACGGACCAGGAGGCGATGCTCCAATCCGGGTGAACCGTCTTCAAGACGGCTTCCGCCTCTTCCGGCAGTCTGGCAAGGCCGCCGCCCTTGACCGCCTCCATGATAACGATTTTGCGGCCGTGCCTGCGGATCACCTCATAGCAGGGGCCGGCCTGCACCAGCTCGCTGCCCCAGCCGATGGGATTCAGCGCGATCTGGACAAACTCGATCTCCGGGTGCTCGGTCAGGACGCGGTCCAGCAGCTTGGCGGAGGAATGGAAGGAGATGCCCAAATGGCGGATCTTCCCGTCCTCCTTCCACTTTTTCGCGTGGTCAAAGAGGTGGGTCGTCTTGACGATGCCGCCCTTGCCGTCATACCCGTCGTAGTAGACGGTCTGGATATTGTGGAGCAGGTAGTAATCGATATAGTCCACGCCCAGATTGTTCAGCTGGCTTTGGAAGGTCTCTTCGATCTTTTCCTCCGGGATCAGCATAAAGGTGGGGAACTTCGTGGCAACGGTAAAGCTGTCTCTCGGATGCCGCTCCACAAGCGCCTTCCGTGTCGCTTCCTCGCTCTTCCCGTTGTGATAGACGAAGCTGGTGTCAAAGTAGGTGTACCCCGCCTCCAGAAAGGCGTCCACCATCCGGTTCAACTGCGCGTAGTCAAAATCCGTCGGTCCGGAAAGCACCGGAAGCCGCATCATGCCAAAGCCCAGGTTTTTCATTGTTTTCTGTCTCCTTTCCTGTTTCAAAATCGTTCGTAATGCACATTTTCCGTGTGCAGATCAGAATCCGCTTACAGGCGCCGATCTTCCGGATCACGCTGTCGTCGATGTGCGCGCTGCCGTATCTGCGGACAGAACGGCGTTTTCTCGTAAGCTCGTATAATTCGTTCATGTTCCTCTCCTCCCGCTTTCGGTGCCGATTGCCCGGATGAAGGATGTGCAGGCGGCGCCGAAAAATGTGAATGTGATGAGGATCGCCAGATTCTCCGCAAAGACGAGAGCGGCGGATTTGTCATAATCCAGAAAAGCGAACGGCATGCGGAAAAAGAGATAATCAGATATCCCGTTTCTCACAAAGAGCCAAAAACCAATGCCCGCGACCGCTGCGAATACCGCGGCGACAACGGTTTTGACTTTGCCGCTCCATTTGAGCCCCGCCGTCATCGTGGGGACGTGCAGGCCCAGATGGACGCCCATAAGAAGGAACGACCAGAAGGACATGGCAAGATGAAAGCGTCTTGCAAAGCTGACCGGCAGCGTCCCGTACAGAAACGGCGCCGCGTGGGCGCTCATCGCCATGCCGCACACCGCCGTCAGCGCGATGGAGGCGAGAAGAAGCGTGTTGACGGTCACGCTCACGATCCGGCGGGCGGTGTATTTCCCCTTGAGAAGAGAGGCGTACCATCTGCGGTTCAGGATATGATGCAGGATCAGCAAGCCCGTCATCCCGACGCCGAACCACTCGTGCAAGGCCTCTCCTGTGATCTGATACGCCATCAGACAGAGCAGGAGGACGGTCATGCACGCGTCCACAAGCGTTTTGACGATGGTTTTCTTCCGTACGTTCACAGGCCGCCCTCCTCCGTTTTTATTTCAGGCTGTCGATCCACGTCTGAAGATCGGTCTCCGTCACGCTGCCGCTGAAGCGTTTCCCCTCCAGCCAGCTGCCGCTCCCCGCCAGCTCGGCGAGATTTTGTCCGCTCCGTCCGATGCCGCTGCCGCCGGAGGTGCAGAACGGGATCATGGTGATGCCGTCAAAGTCATAGCTTTCCACAAAGGTGTCCAGTATGCGCGGCTCCTCGCCCCACCAGATGGGGAAACCGATATAGATCTTCTCGTATCCGTCCGGGGAAATGCTCTCGCTGCCGATCTCTGGACGGGCGCTCTTGTCGTTCTGCTCCAGCGTGGTGCGGCTGCTGTTGTCGTGCCAGTTCAGATCGGCGCTCGTATATTCCTGCGCCGCCTTGATCTCATAGAGATCCGCATTTTCGATCGCCGCGATCTTTTCGGCAACGCCTCTTGTCGTGCCGGTGGCGGAGAAGACGACCACAAGGACCTTGCTGCCGCCTTGCTCCGGATCGCCTGCTTCGGGCACGGTCGGCGGCGTGACGGCGGGATCGTCCGAAGCTGTGCCGGAGGGCGCGGAAGGCTGATCATTGCCGACGGATGCTTCAGGCCGGTCGGTGATCACCGTGCTGTTTTCCGGATGATTGCCTCCGGCGCAGGCTGCAAGCGAAAGGACCAGGAAAACTGCGAGCAAGATGGAAAAAAGCTTTTTCATAAGTTCCTCCGTTATTTCAGTTTGCCGTAATCCGCATCGGAGACAGCCTCACACCACTCGCTGCTCGCTTCCTCACCGGCGACCTCAACGGCCAGATGGGAAAACCAGGAATCGGGAGCGGCGCCGTGCCAATGCTTGACCCCGGCGGGAATGTTGACGACGGAGCCCGGCGTCATCTCCACCGGCTCCTTGCCCCATTCCTGATAATAGCCTCTCCCGCCGACGCAGATCAGCATCTGACCGCCGCCGCTTTTCGCGTGATGGATGTGCCAGTTGTTGCGGCAGCCCGGCTCGAAGGTCACGTTGAACACCGGGATCTGCTCCGTGGAGACCGGGGCAAGATAGCTCTGCCCGACGAAGAACTGTCCATACGGATTTGCCTCTCCGATGGGGAAGAAAACCGTGTTCTGATATTTTTCCTTCTCTGTCAGTGCAGGCGCTTCTTCATTCCAGACCTCCTTTGCCAGACGGAACACCGCCCAGCCCTTGGGCCAGCCCACATACATGGTGGCGTGGGTGATGATGGCGGCGATTTCTTCTTTCGTCACCCCGTGGGCTTTGGCGTTCTGCAGATGATGGGTCAGGGAGGAGTCGGTGATGCCCGAGGCCATCAGAGAGACCACCGTGATGATGCATTTTGTTTTTACGTCGAGCGCTTCCGCGTTCCATACTTCCCCGAACAGAACGTCGTCATTGAGATGCGCAAACATCGGCGCGAAGCCTCCCAGCGCGTTTCTGCCGGCCGTCTGTACGATTTTTTCACTCATATTTCTGCCTCCGTCGTTATTTTCTCAAAAACCGGTCGTCCGGATCCGGTGCATCCGCGGAATGATACCGCTCCGCCGTCATGTGCAGATCATATTTTTCCCGCAGCTGCGCCAGCTGCTGCATCATGGGGCTTGCATGGTGTGCGTCGATCGCCGCCTGATCGCGCCAGCGGTCGATGAGGAGCACTGTCTCGGGATCATCGATGGGAATAAAATACCGGTATCCCAGATTGCCCTCCTCCTTGCGGATCGCGTCCGCGATCCCGCTGCGCTCCATCTCTTCCGCGAATCGTCGCGCGCTGCCGTTTTTACCGTGATAATACAGATTTACGGAAATGCTCATGCCCAGCCAACTCCTTTTTCATTATGCCGGTCTGCTGCAGCTTACAGCACCTGATCCAGCCATTTCCGGATCTCTTTTTCAGCGGGCCGGTTGATCTGCACGCCCTTGGCCCAGGTCACGTCGCCGCTCACATTCTTGTGCAGCGCGGTATCGCTTTTGCCCACGCCGCTGCCGCCGGAGGTGCAGAAGGGAAGGAGCTTCTTCCCGGAAAAATCGTAGCTTTCCAGAAAGGTTTCGATGATGCGGGGCGCGATACCCCACCAGATCGGGAAGCCCACGATCACGGCGTCGTATGCCGCCATATCCGCGACCGTGCCGCTGATCTCCGGCCTGGCAGAGGGGTCGTTCATCTCCGCGCTGCTGCGGCTCTTTTTGTTCATCCAGTTCAGATCGTCAGAGGTATAGCGTTCCTTGGGCACGATCTCAAAAAAATCCGCGCCGGCGATACGGGCGATCTCCTCGCCCACCGCCTTGGTCACACCGCTTGCCGAAAAAACGGCTACAAGTATTTTCTTTGCCATGTTGATCTCCTCCTTTATTTGCTTGCTTGATTGTCACCCAGCAGCCGGATCAGACAGCGGCAGGTGAGCTCATAAACAGATTGGTATCCATAGTCCACCCCGGCCTCCCGCATTGCCGCACGCTGCTTTTCCGTCACGGCGGCATAGGGGTAGATGCCGAACATAAACGGGAAAAACAGATAGAGGAAGCTCTGAATATCCGCAGCGGACATTTCCGGGCAGAACTTGTTCAGCAGCATGCGGATGAGCTGAATGGAGCGGCCGTATGCTTTTTTGAATTCGGTCAGGAGTTCAATGCGGCTGTTCGCTTCCATGTCGTAGTTGTTCATGGAAAGAAGCTTTAAGAGCTGCACCCGGTTTGCCAGAGATTTTGCGATCCTTTCGGCAAGGCTCTGCCTGTCCAGGGAATCATGACCCTCCAGGATGGCGGAAAGGTCCTTGTTCCAGCGTTCATACTCCCGCTGGAACAAAGCAAGGAAAATTTCTTCCTTCGTCTGAAAATAGTTATAGATCGTCGGACGGGAGAAGGGGACCTCGCTGCCGATCTCCTTGAGCGTGATCTCTTTGAAGCTCTTTGTCTGATAGAGCTTTTCACAGGCATTGATGATCTCCTCTCGCCGTCCGGCGATCAGCTCCGGCGTTCCTTTGATCATACTGCATTCCTCCCGATCGGAAACAGAAATTGACACGGTGTCAGCGTGTTTATTATACAACGATTCTGACACCGTGTCAATATCCGTTTTGATCATGCGCGCGATTTCTTTCGGCTGAGCGCATGACGATCATGGAACCGGGCTGATATACAGGCATTTCGTCGCGCATCAGTATGTCGAGGCCCTGCTGGACGTCAGCTTCCAGACCCCGTTTTCTTTTCTCAGCGTGAAGTCGCCCTGAAGCCTCCAGGTGTTTTTTCCGCCGCCGTAAACGGCTGCCTCTACCTTGCTTCGCCCGGTCATCGTTGCCGTATCGCCGGACACCGTAACGATGATCTCATCATGCTTCGCAGAATAATAGTTCAGCTCCCCGCTTGTCACCTACCGGAAGAACGCCTGCTTCGGCTGCGTGAGCCCCGTCATATGCCGGAGCTCATAATCGTCAGCCATAAGCCGATCCATGCCGGCAACGTCCTTGCGGATCATGCACTGCCAGTATGTGCGGTACAGCTCTTCGATCTGCTCCCGGTCGCTCATGCCCTCTCGTACTGCGGATGCCAGGCGGCGAACTGCGTAAGCTGCTCGTCCGTGCGGTGATAATAGCGCTCGCCCTTGTCCAGCTTGGCGATCTGGGCCATCTCTTCTTCGGTCAGCGTGAAGTCGAGGATGTTCAGATTGTCCCGGATATGCTCCACGTTCCGGCTGCCGGGGATCACGGCAAAGCCCATCTGGGTGTGCCAGCGCAGGATGACCTGGACGGGCGTTTTTCCGTACTTTTTGCCCAGCTCGGCAAAAATCGGCTCGTTCTGCAGCGATCTGTCGCCGTGGCCCAGGGGATACCAGCTCATGAGCCGGATGCCGTATTTGTCCAGCGTCTTGCGCAGCTCGGTCTGGGTGAAATAGGGGTGCGCTTCCACCTGGATGAACTGGGGCGCGATCTCCCATTTGGTTTCAAGCTCCGCAATATACTTGCCCTCGAAGTTGGAAATGCCGATGCTCTTCGCCTTGCCCTCTTTGTATGCTTTCTCCAGCTGGCGGTAGCCTGCCAGCCAGCTGCCGGCGGGCTGGTGGATATAGAGCAGATCCACATAGTCCACGCCCAGCCGCGCCAGCGTTTCGTCCACGGCGTTGGGGTTCTCATATTCGCTGGGCCACAGCTTGGTGGAAAGGAACACATCTTCCCGCTTGACGCCGCTTTCCTTCATACCACGGCCCACGGCACGCTCGTTGACGTAGGCGTTGGCGGTGTCCACCAGAGAGTAGCCCATCTTCAGCGCTTCGCGGACGCTGTTCTCCGCGTCCGCGGGGCTGAGCATATAGGTGCCGATGCCGATCACCGGGCACTTTGCGCCGTTGTTCAGTACGATCGTTTCCATGCTGATCTCCTTTCTGATCTTAAAGCAGTCCGTTGGCAGAAAGCCATTTCTGTACGCTCGCTTTCGCGTTTGCCGCCTGGCTGCCGGTGACGGAAAGCCCGGGCCTGACCGCGGCGCCGGGGCAGACCCGCTTGATGTCCCGCTCGCTCGCGCCCATGCCGCTGCCCTCGTTGGTGCACAGGGGCAGGATGGTCTTGCCGGTGAAATCAAAGGCCTCCAGGAAGGTGAACACCGCCATGGGCATGGTGCCCCAATAGTTGGGATAGGCCAGCACGACGGTATCGTAACCGTCGACAGACTCCGGCAGGGAGACCAGCTCGGGTCTGGCGTTTGCCTGCAGATCCCGCTTGGCCTCGTCGATGCAGGTCATGTAAACGGGAGAATAAGGGTTCTTCATCTCGATCTTGAAGGCTTCCGCGTCGATCAGATCCTTCATGATGCCGCAGACGACCTCCGTGTTGCCCACCTTCACATAGCGCATGGCGCCGCCGAAATAATTTTCATCCGCCCGGGAGAAAAATGCGATCAAGGTTTTTGCCATCGTTTTGCCCTCCGAATCTTTTTTTGTTGTCTTCATTATATCGCGGGACTATTGCAAAGTCCAATCGAAATCGTGTATAATCGATTTAATAATTAAATTACACGGAGGCCGTTATGACCACAAAACAGATCGATTACTGCATTGCGCTTGCCCGGACGCTGAACTTCAGCCGGGCGGCCGAGCAGATGTTCGTGAGCCAGCCGACGTTCTCTTATCAGATCAGGCTGCTGGAGGAGGAAATCGGCTTCACGCTTTTCGAACGCAGCGGGAAGGGCGCGGCGCTGACGCCGGCCGGGGCGCAGTTTGTCAGCTTTCTTTCCGGCATGCGCGAGGAGCTGAAGCGCGCCGTGGAGCAGGGCCAGAATTTCAGCGCAAAATATCAGGACAGCATCTCCGTCAGCCTGATGGTTCGCCAGGCGGTGTATTTTCTGCCGGAGGCCATGCGCCTGTTTGCCGAAGCCCGGCCGGACGTTCAGATCACGCCGAAGTTTCAATACGAAAACGGCATGGACGGCTTTTTGAAGGACGAGACGGATCTCCTGTTTTCTCTTAAAGAGCACACCCGGCACATCCCCGGCATCGTCGTTCACGAGCTTTTTACGAGCCATATCTATCTCATCGCCCGGCGGGACGATCCCCTTGCGGAAAAGAACCGGATCGCCGAGAGCGACCTCTACGGCCGGACGCTGATGGTGGGCGGCGGTTCGCCCGCTGCTCTGCGGACCGTCCAGCACCGGCTGCTCGCCACAGGGAGGATCAGCTGGTTCAACAGTCCCGACCACGACACCACGCTGACCAATGTGGCCGCCGGGCGGGGCGTCTGTCTGGCGCCGGGCTTTTTGAACGACCACAGCGGGCAGTTTGCCTGGATCCCCTTTGACTGCAGGGAAAGCTTCTCCTGCGTCCTGTGCGCCCACAAAAACGACAACCGGCCCTCGGTGGGGGTCTTTCTGGATATTCTGAAAAAGCTGTACCGCGACGCGGTGGCGTTCCCGCTGTAAGCAGGGGGAAAGGCGGCCGTTCGGAGAGGCGGGTCCGCTCATAAGGGCAAAAGCAAGGGAAAGATTGACCCATAACAGGATATAACAAGGCGTGGCGATCGGGAGCCTGTGGCGTATGTGCGAATACATCAACGAACAGGCAGAGGAGCAAGCACTCCTGCTGACAAAGCAGATGGCAGAACGTGAGGGCGTCACCGAACAGCTCAAAGCCCAGGACCAAATGCTGTGGGTGCAGCGCATGAACAACATCCGGGGCAGGACAATGGAGCTCGTAAACAACGGTCTGATCTACGCATAAACTAACGGGCGGCGGGGAGCGATCCCCGCCGCTGTCTTTTTGGAAAAACATATTCTTGTGAGAAATCAACTTTTCGAAAAAATCGGCTTGACAACCTAACGATCGTTAGATATAATGGACCTAACACTTGTTAGGCATGGAGGCTGTAGGATGAATACGAAAGAAAGAATACTGGATGTCTCCCTCTCTTTGTTTTCGACCTCCGGTTATGAGGCTGTCTCTATCAGAGATATATGCGGAGCAGTCGGGATCAAAGAAAGCTCCCTCTATTATCATTTCAAGAACAAACGGGATATCCTCGATTCTCTGATGCGTAAATATGAGGATCATGTCAGTTCTCTTCTAGATGTGCTCCGATCTGCATCCGTCCCGAACGGGCAAGGGTTCTCTCTCGACTGGCTCGATATTTACTTCTTTGAGCAATATCTGTTCGATCCGTTCTGCAATAGAATGATGAGGCTTATGCTGATTGAGCAATTCCACAATGAAGAAATACGGGAAGCATACGAAAGATGGTTATTTGTTGAGCCGTATCAGATTCAAACATCTGTCTTTGCCATGCTCGCTGAAACCGGTCTCGTGTCTGAAGCGGATGCCAACCGAATGGGACATGATTTTTTCGCCGCCACAACGATGCTCACCTTCAAATATCTGTTGAACGGAGATTTGTCGCAGGAAAGAAAAGATGCGTTTCGGAAAGAAGCACACGATTATATGGCGTTGCTTTTTATGAAGTTAGGAGGAAACGGGAATGTCTAATATCGTAATTGTCGGCGCAGACCGGGGGATCGGCTGCTATCTGGTACAAAGCCTTTTAGAGGCCGGGGACAGGGTTGCGGTCATGGATATCCGGACAGAGCACATTGAGCGGCTGAAGGGAACATACCCGGATACGCTGATGGTTCTTCATGGAGACGCCACGAATGAGGCATCCATTGTTGAGGGGGTTAGAAAAGCGCATGAATCTTTCGGTTCGATTGATATTGCGATCCACAATGCCTGCCTGTGTACGTTTGAAAGCGAACCTGATTCCGGAATAGAGATTTATCAAAAGGTAATGGACGTAAACTATTACGGCGCCTTAAGGCTTGCGAAAGCGGCCCTCCCTTTCATGCGTGAGGCCAAAGGCGGCAGGCTGATCTTTACCGGTTCCGGGGTAGGCGTGACGGGATTTGAGAATATATCCCCCTACGCTTCGTCGAAGGGAGCAATCGAGGCGCTTGCAAAATGTCTGGAAATTGAGAATTCCAAATATGGGATCTCTGTCCATGTGTTTCATCCGCCGCTTACCAATACAGAATCTGCTTCCGGTTTGCCGATACCGAAAGAGTTTAAGGCAGATCCGCAAAAGGTTGGGCAAGGTCTGGCAAAACATATCAACTCGAAAAAGTTCGTCATCTGTCCGAGTGCCTCCCAGGCACTGTCTATGTTTTTCTGCTACCGATATCCGCTGCGGTTTGGAAAGATGCTGACAAAGGCAACGGAGCGAGCAAAAGAGTCTATGAAACAGCCGGACGAGGAAAACAAGTGAGGCCGGAGTGATCACATATGAAGGTCATCATCAGCGATTTGAGCAAAGAATGGAATACCGCTCTGGCGGACAGCTGCGATGAACTCTTCAATGCCGATGGGAGATATGCCCCCTGTCAGGGCTGCTTCGGCTGTTGGACAAAGCATCCGGTGCTGCACTACATACTGCGAATGGGAATTTCCGTTAATCGAAAAAAATCATTTGGCAAAAAATATACACGGATCCTGATTCCGTCATTTGTATTTATCCTTTTTGCCGACACCTTTTTTATCCTTATCTCTGTTTTACAAGGCGGGATTTTTAGAGGATGGTTCGCAAAAAAGAAGGCATAAACACGAGAATGATTACGGGGAAACCGTTTCTATGTTGGCGCCGCAGGGGCTTCCTGCGGTGTTTTCTTTTGTCTTATTTGTATATAAATAATTTGCTCGGGCAAGATGAAGGATGGACATCCGAAGTGTATATTGATCTAAAAAGGTCAATATCAATTAGTTTTGCTGAGAATAATTCTCTTAAACAGGATCGCGAATGTTCGGGCTCCTGTTTTTTGGGAATTGACAATAAAGCTGTTTCGTCATGCCCCGTTTTTGGTGCTTTACTGATGATAGAATAAAGACATCAAAAGCAGGAGATGATTCGCAATGAATGAGATCGTTTTAGAAAAGATTAACCTGACCCCGATGGATGAAACAGATTGGGCAACCTATGTTGCTCATGTGGTCGATGCAGAAGAATTCTATATCCAATATGGCATTGAACCTTGCAAAGGCTCAAAACGAGAGAAGGATATGAGGCTTCTGCGTATAAGGCGAAAGCGCCGACTCCTTCAGAGACAAAATACCGGGCACAACAGCTTTTGAAGCAGGATACTGCGTCTTCATTTCTTCAGCAGTCTTGGCAG
>JAFOPS010000088.1 GCA_017394205.1 Clostridia bacterium
ACAGAAAAACCGTCAATACCATCGGCACCATCGCAGCTGCGCCCTGTTCCACAAGCCGGGCCGCCGTCGCGCCAAGCATTGAAAGCACGGAAAGCGATTGCGCAAAGGGCATCAATAAAAAAGCGATCATATCAAAGCACAGCCGGCCTCCTTTTCTGTTCAGCAGAATGGGGAGCATTTTTCTCGAAACCTGCATCACGCCGCTGCTCCACCGCTTTCGCTGCTGAACAGACTGCAAAAATGCAATCGGTTCTTCGTCATAAGTCACTGCGTCCGGGACCCAGGCCACCGGATAACCGGCGCCGGCGCACTGCGCCGCGAATTCCGCGTCTTCGGCGATCGTTGAAGTATTCCATCCTCCTAAATCCTCTAATACCTCACGCTTTACGGAAAAGCCCGTCCCGACAAGCTTCGCAGAAAGCTTTCCGTTTGCCCGGGGACGGTTGAACAGAAGATCAAAACCGCTGAAATAAATATCGTAGCAGCCGGCGACCCAGCTTGCTTTCGGGTTCATCGCCACATGTCTCCCTTTCACGATCTTGGCGCCGGCGCAAAAGGCGTCGTTGATCCTGGAAAGAAAGTGCTTATCCACCACATTGTCTGCATCGAAAACCACATATGCGTCATATTTCCGCTCTTTCAGTTGACAAACTGCCTGATGGAGCGCATCACCCTTGTAGCGTACAGGGTAATTGCAGGTCAAGATCTCTGCTCCCGCCGCATAAGCAGCTGCCGCTGTTTGATCTGTGCAGTTGTTGGGGATCACATAAGTGCAAAACAACGCGCGAGGATATTCCTGCTTCAGCAGGCTTTCAACAAGCCTGCCAATTACGGCCTCTTCATTTCTTGCGGCAATCAAGATCGCAAAGCTCGTGACCGGCATTGCCCGGGAAAAGCTTTTCGGCTTTTTAAGACCATATCGAAGCGCTATATAGAAGTAATAGATAACTATGCATTTAAATATCAAACCGACACAGACGAATACTGTTGAAAGTTTCATCTCTCCGATTTCTCCTTTCCTGTATCGTGTCGTGATTTGAGCTGTCATCCGCATTATACCTGTCATGTACTAACGGCGCACTAATATTTTGGCGGTTTTGGGGGTGCCTTAAGGAAAATTAAGAAACCCTCCGATCATGAACAACGGTTTTCATATCTGTCATCACACATTTTATTCCCTATTTCAATATCATGAGTATTAAAAAGAGCAGGCCCGCGGCGGTTGCCGCGGGCCTGCTTTTGGTTTGTTTCGGATCAGTTGCCGATGACTTCGCCGGGGTTCTTCGCGGAGTTGGCATTGGACCACATGGTCTCAAATGCCGCCCAGTCGCGGATGGGAAGGATCTCCTCCCACTCCTCGTACCCGCCGCTCATGCGGTAGGTGTGGCTGTTGGTGGCCTCCTGCACGTCGGCGTAATACCACTTGGTCGTATCCATATTGTCCGTGAAGGTGATCATGTACCGCTCGGACAGCAGGTGATCCTTGTGAGGAGCACGCTTGAGCACGCGGTTCATGATGGTCATGGCCTCGGCGCGGGTGATGGGCTCGTCGGGACGGAAGGTGCCGTCGGGATAGCCGGTGATCAGGCCCTGGGCCTGCGCCTTGTTGATGGCCTCTTCAGCCCAGTGGCCGATGGTGTCGGAGAACTTGGAGGGGCCGACCTTGGCATCCTGGAAGAACCGGATCGCCATGGCCGCAAACTCGGCTCTCGTGATGTTGCCGTTGGGGTTGAAGCTGCCGTCGGGATAGCCGTTGACGATGCCCGCATTGGACATGGTGGAAATGGCGTTGTTGAACCAGTCGGCCGCCTTCACGTCGGTGAAGGGATTCGTGGTGCTCCACACTGCCGCGCGGCTCTCGTCGGTGAGCATCCGGAAGAAGATGGTCACGGTCTCGGCGCGGGTGATGGTGCCCTCGGGACGCACCGTGCCGTCGGGATAACCGATGATGTAAGCGTAGTGATCGTCGGTGTTCAGAACGGGCGTGGGCGGGTTGGTGGGCTCGATGGGATCGGGCCGCGGCGTGGGATCGCCGCCGCCGGAGTTCTTCTTGTACTCGTTCTTGATGTCGGCTCTGCCGCCGTTTTCTCCAACGGTAACGGGGGTGCCGTTGTCGCCGGAGATGGTCAGGCTGTGCCCATCGACCTTGGCGGAGGGACGATTCTCAGTAACAAAGTATTCGCCGGCGGGGACCTCAAGGGTGTAGGTGCCCGTTTCATCGAACTCGTAATAATAGATGATCTGCTCGAAACCGTCGGGGCCGGTGACCGTGACATAGGCATTTTCGGGGATGTCGGCGCCGACGCCGGTCAGGGTGATGACCAGCTCATAGAGCCGCTGGTACACGTTGTGGACGTGGATCTCGGGATCCGTCGCTTCGGCTTGGGTCTCTTCGCCCTTCGCGGCGCCGAGCTCAACGGAAGCCGCGGGCTTGACGGTGACGGTGAGCTCGTAGTTCTCCACCTGCGCGGAGGGCTCGTTCTCGGTGACGGTGTAGACGCCGGCGGGGAGCATGAGTCTGTATTCGTCTCCGTCAAACTCGGAGTAATAAATCTTCTGCTCGAAGCCGTCGGGGCCGGTGACCGTGACGAAGGCGTTCTCGGGAATGTCGGCGCCCTCAGCGGTCCAGCGGACGACCAGTCCGTAGCGCGGCTCGGTGGGCACGGGCTCGTTGGCGATCTCCAGCTCCTGCGTCTGTTCGCCGGCTTCGTCCAGCGTCCAGATGACGTAGGTGAAGATCCAGCTCTCGCCGGGAGCGCTGGGCTGCGGGTCGACTACCGAGGCCGCCAGCGTGCCGGAGGTCAGGGCCGCCACGTTGCCGAAGAGGGTCTTCAGCGTGTCGCCCGCGGCCTTCAGAGATCTCTTGACGAACTCACTGCCGGGTTGTTCTTCGGCGGGGTGCCACAGGACTATCGTATCCAGCCGGATAAAGATGGGGTATTCCTTCTCGGAGAGGACGTAGCCCTCGGGGGCCGCGGTCTCCTTGAGGGTCAGCTCCACGACGCCGTCTTCGCCGGGCACCGTGGGCAGGTAATCCTTGAGCTGCTCCAGCGCGGTGGAAATCTCAAACTCGCCGCCCTGGAAGGTCATGATCGCGGTGTCGCCGTAATACAGGGTGAAGGTGGCGCCGGTGAGGTCGTCGCCGTTTTCGTCCACCTTATTGACGGTGACGGCGCTGTGATTGACCTTATCGATGCGGTTGGTATAGGTGTCGGTGATGATGACGCGGCTGGGGATCAGCGCGTCTTCTTCGTCGGTAATGTCGGTGACCCGCACGACGGCGCCGTCTTCGATAACTGCGGGAGAGGGCCCGATGGGATCCACGATCTCGCCGGGGGCGGGTTCGGGATCCACCACGACCTCATCGCCGTTGCCTTTCGCCGCCAGCGTGCCGGCGGTGATCATGGCCACATTGCCGGTGAGGGCCTTGACGGCGGACTTCAGCGTGTCAGCCGCACCGTCTTTGATGATCTCAGCATCGCCGGGACCGGGGAACACGGGCTCCAACTCATCATCGCCGGGACCGGGCTCCTCGGCAACCGCCGCGCCGGGATCGGGCTCAACATCGTCAGGCGACATGGCGCGGTAGTTTACGCTGAGCTGGAAGCCGGGGACACGGGCGGAGGCGCGGTTTTCGGTGACGGTATACATACCCACGGGGACCTCGAGCTCCAGGGTATAGACCTCGTAGGTGATCTCTTCCCGCGGTCTGCCGCTCATGGCTTCGATCACTTCGGTGACGGTCGCGGGACCTTCGAAGTCAGAGAGCTTCACGGTCACGTCCGTAAAGTAGTTGGGACCGCCGGAAACGGTGAAGACGATATCGGGAGGCGTGGCCGGGAAGGCCTGCATTTCCTCGTCGCCCACCACGCGGATGCGCTTGGTGAGGATCAGCTTGCCGTTGGCGGCTTCCTTGCCGATCTGGGTGTTGCCCACGGTGAGGCTCTTGTTCGCGATGCCGCGGGGCAGGCCGTAATAGATGCGGTAGACCAGATCGTACCAGTCGTACACCTCGATGATGTCGGGTCCGCTGGGCTTCGAATCACCGATTTCCTCTTCTGCCTTTGTCTCAGCCACAGGCTCAAGGGAGCGCCTAGCGTACTCCCCCCCCTTCTCGTACCAGCCCTTTTGGGTGAGCATCAGGGTGAGGGTGTATTCCATCTCGGACTTGATGTAGCCCTCGGGGGCCTCCAGCTCCTTGACGGTAAAGGTCACGTAGCCGGGGTCCGGATCATCAGCAAGGTGGTGCACCCTCGGATTATAGACCTTGTTGGGCAGATAGGGGGCCAGCCATTCGGCCTGCGGGTCGATGACGTAGGGCTCTTCACCGCTGACGAAGCGATGGACCTCGTTGCCGTCGGCATCGTAGATGGCGAAGGTGGCGCCGGGGAGGACCTTGCCGTTGTCGGCGTCGACCTTGTTCACGGTCATGCCCTCGTAGCGGATCTCGTGCAGGCGGTTGGTATAGATGTTTTCAATGTTCACCTGGGTGGTGCCGAATTTGACCACGCGGGCAAAATCTTCGATAAAAATGTGGCCCGCCGTCGCCCGGGTCTCGGCGACCTCGCCGTTCACCGACTGCAGGGCCGCGCCGCCGCCGACGGCCTGGGGATTGTTCACCACGGGCTCGCCGTAGCGGATCCTTGTGTCGCGCGTAACGGCCGGGGCGGTGGGGGCGTATTCCTCACGCACGCGATACTCGCCCACGGGGACGCTGAGGGTCTTGGTGAAGGTATAGACCGTCACCACACGGCCGTCGGGCAGGGTCTCGGTGCTCATTGCGGGCTCGCCGAACTCGGCCAGCGTAACGATCTTCCGGCCGTTTTCGCCGAAGACATCCGGCCCGCTGATGTTGAATCTCGTCTCGCCCAGATGCTCGGTGATCTGGCTGATGCGGTCGTTGGGGATGGCGGTGCCGGTCTTCTGGGTCTTGTTGTCCAGGATGCGGACGGTCTTGACCAGCTTCAGGCTGCCCCAGGCGTCGGGGGTGTTGGGAATGTTAACATAACTCACCCGCTCCAAATCACTAAAGCTGCGATAAGGCGAATCGATGCGGTATTCATACTTAAAGGGGGCTTCCTTGGTGGCTTCCTCGGGAGGAACGCCGGGCTGCGGGGTGACCTTGGTCTCGGTCTGCGGGCCGCTCATGAGCACGACGCCGTCGTTCAGGGATCGAATAATTCCCGGTTCAGCCGGTTCAAACGGTACGAGCTCCAAAGGCTTCCGGAACCAGATGTCCACGGGGTAAACCTTCGTGGAGGGGAGATAGCCCTCGGGCGCGGTGATCTCGATGAGATACAGCCTTACATGACCGTTCTCATCGCCCTTGTCACCCGTAAACAGCTCGGAGGGCAGATAGGGCGCCAGATCGGGGTCGGCGGTGTCGATGATGAAGATGCCCTTTTCGTCGCTGACGTAGGTCTTGATCAGTTCGCCCTGGACGAAGGTTTCTTTCCCGGTCTCGGGATCGATCACATATTTGCCGGTATACAGGCCGAAGACCGCGCCGGGCAGGATGACAAGCTTCTCCGTGCTGCCGTCGATCTTGCGGACGGGCAGGGTGTTGTAGCGGATCTCATAAGAATAATTGTTGTTGACGTAGGCGTAAGAGGGGCCGTCGTTGCGCTCGTCCACGACGACGCCGTCTTTCACGGCGGGCTTAACGTCGCCGTCGTCCTTGCCGAAATCCAGGCCGCCCTTGACCTCGGCGGCCGTGCCGGCGTCTTCCTTGCTGGCTCCGTCGTCCTTGATGACCGCGCGGCTATAGCCGATGACTGTATCCAGGATATAGCCCTCCACCTGGGCGGATTCGGGATCCTCGGTCACAAAATAGCGGCCGTAGGGCACCTCAAGGGTGTAGGTGTATTCCAGATAGGGCTCGCCCCTGGGAACTTCCACTTCTTCGCCCGTTTCCCTGTCGATGACGGTCACCATATCCTGCTTCTCCACAGGCTCGCCGAAGTCGGCAAGGGTGAGGGTGACAGGGGCGAAGGTTTCGGGGCCGGTGACCGTAAAGGTCATGCCCTCGGGTGCGCCGGGGAAGGTGACCTTGCCGGAGCGGTCGTCGCTGACGCGGACGCGCTTGACGATCTGCAGCTGGCCCACGCTGTCCACGCGGGTGTTGGGGATCTCAACCGCAGCGCTTGGTTTGACGTCGGACGTCGGTTTGCCGTTTTCGTCCAGCTCCAGGCTGTCGGCCCGGGCGAAACTGTAGCGGAAGATCCAGCGGGCTTTTTCGTCATCGTCCTTGCTGACATCCATACCGCCCTTGACCTCGGCGGCTTCCAGAGAACGCGTTTCTCTGGGCCTGTCGGGTTTTACCGCTTCTCTATCTCTGTCGGTGATCGTCAGGATCAGCCAGCATTTGTATTCCTTCACAGAGGGGAAGTAGCCCTCCAGCGCCTTGGTCTGCTTCAGGGTGAAGGGGCCGACGTAGAACTCCCGTCTGCCGCTGTCCAGATCCAGCGCGTTGAAGGCGTCAAGGATCCATTGCGGGGTGTTTTCATCGTTGGGATCGCAGGGGATGAAATACGTGCCGGCATGCTCATCATCTTTAGTAGTATACGTGCCCAGCTCGCTGCCCTCGGCGTCGTAGATGGTGAACTCCGAGCCGCCCAGCCCCTCGCCGGTCTGTGTGTCGAAGATCCGCGGATGGAGCCCTCTGTATGCGGTTTCATAAGAGGCTGTATACTCCACATCGATCGCGGCCGTGGCGGTCTCGCCCTCGTTTACATGCGCGCCGCCCCACGGAGCTTCGGGCTCGCAGGTAACCTCGACCGTCCGGCGGAAGCCGGGAACTTCGAAGGCGCCAGCGTCGATCATATAATTGCCTGCGGGCACGCCCTCCAGCAGGCCGGAGTAGGTATAGACATTTTTGTCCTCGGCCTTGGTAAAGTCGTCCCAGTTAAGCTCCACGATCTTGCGGCCGTAGCCGGCAGGGCCGTCGATAAGGATGGGGACCTTCTCCACACGGCGGTCTTCATGCAGGCCGTTGATCGTTGTGTCCGCAGGGAAGGTGATGCTGACGTTGAGCCTCAGATTGCCCACGTTCTCTTCCGCGGGCAGGTTGCGGATCCAAAGTGCGTGATCATTGACCTCGATAAAGATGGGCTTGACCGCCGCTTCCGCCTGGGTGCCGGCAGTTTCGCCCAGCTTGACGGGGGTGACCTGCGTCGTGCGCTGCCTGCCGTAAACGATGGTATACAGGCCGTCGCCGTTGGACCGGATGATCACATAGTATTCCAGGCCGGTGTTGAGATAGCCGGCGGGGGCCTTGTCTTCCCGCAGGACATACCGACGCTCGCCCTCGCGCCAGGGATCGGGCAGATAGTCCTTGAGGGCCGCGTCGTCGGTGCGGATGACCAGGCGGCCGTTTTCATCGGTGACGTAGGTGGCGATCAGCTCGCCGATCTTATCGGTTTTTGGGCCATCCGCGGTATACAGGCCGAATTCCGCGCCGGGAAGGAGTTTGAGATTTCTCTCTTTCACCATTTCGGAAGCGATATCCTCGACCTTATAGACCGTCAGCGCGTCCTCGTAGCGGGGCAGACTCTCGTCCCGGGTCAAAACGATCTCGTATTCATTTTCTCCGGGCTCCACGGTAAAGGTGAAGGTGGTGGTCTCCCAGTTCACGTGGGGGGTCTCGGCGCCCAGCACGGTAATGGTGTATTCACCGGGCTCCAGCGGATAGAGCGTCGTGTCAAATTTCGTCGGCTGCTCGTTGGTAACCACCTTCAAATCGAAGAGCGTCCGATGATAGCCGTTGGGACCCTCTATGACCATCATAATGCTCCAGGTGTTCTCGATCCGGGGCTTCTGCTCTTCGGTATGGAAGATGATATTCAGGCGCGCGTCGTCGTTGGGGGTGTGACGGATGCGCAGCACGCCGTCTTCGGCGGCGGCGCAGGAGAGCGCCAGGCGGCGGACGATCTTGGTGACCACGCCGTCGTCATTCTCCTCGGTCTCCTCGGTGTAGGTGCACACGATCTCCGGCCGCTCGGTCGGGCCGTCGTAGAAAACGGGAGCCTCTCTTTCCCACAGATAAAGGGAGAAGGTTTCGCCGTTTTCCCAGGGACGGCCGACCATCTTATCGAACGTTGCGGCAAGGATCTCAAACTGCGGCTCATCCCAGCGGGCGAAGACAGCCGGCTTGACGTCAGGATCGGTTCCGTCATCATCACAGAGCCAAAACCTGGCGCCCTCCAGCAGCTCGTCGTTTTCATCCACGACCTCGACGGGCAGGTCGACAAACTGGTCTTCCAGCTCGGCGTAGCGGACGATCAGCGTGCCGTCGTCGTCCAGCAGGCTTTTGTCGTCGGGAGCGAGGGTAAAGTGCCTGACGAGCTTCGTCACCGCGCCGGTTTCATCGGTCACTTCCTCGTACTCGCAGGTGCAGACGAGCTCCAGAGGCAGATCCAGCGGGGTGTAAAAGACCGTTGCCTTGGCCTCTTTCCCGGCGCCTTTAATTGCCCCCGTCTCATCATAAAGGTACACGGAGCAGGTGTCGCCGTCTTCCGCGACTTCCGTGAATCTGGCCATCGCGGGCGACCATTTGGTGATGTACTCCACGTTCAGTTCGAAAGAAGACTCTTCTCTCGCGACGAGCGCGCCTCTGCCGTCTTCGTCACGCAATCCGAACGCGCGATTCTGCGGCTCGCCGTCGGGGCCGACGACCTCGACAGGCAGGGTACCGTAGTCGAACTCGACGGGGATCGCTTCCTCGACTTTCTCTTCCTTCTTCTCTGCCGGGGCAGGCTCGACGTCCTTCGTCTCGGCCTCCACGGTGACAAGGGGCGCTTCCTCCACTGTTTCAACGGCGGGAGCGCTCTCCCCGCCCAGTGCCGCAAACGCGTTGATCGGTGCCGCCTGCAGCAGCATCATCAAAGCCAACGCGATTGCAAAGAACCGGTTTTTCCTCATGCTTTTGTCCTCCTCTTGCGGTATATGCAATGAATTATAAACCAACACATAACTAACCTGTTACATTATATAAATACGGGCTTTCGTTGTCAATGAATTTTTGAAGAAAATTTACTGCTATGCAACGGGTTTTTTGTAAAGTTTCTCTAAAATCGACAAATTCTGCGAAAATCCTCGTTTTTCTTTTAACAAGCACTTTTTTTTGTTCATAAAAAATCGAAAAAGAAAAAAAGCCCCTTTCCGGGCTTTCTTTCTGCAAAAACAACAGGCCCGCGGCAACCTGCCGCGGGCCTGCTCTCGATGGTGATTTACCGCTCGTAAACCGTCCAGTCCTGCGGATGACGCAGGCCGGTCCAGGTCTCGGTGGGCTTGGTCTCCCGCTCGTAATCGTGGCTGTTGGTGGCCTCCTGCACGTCCAGATAATACCAGGCGCCGGTGTCCATGTTGTCCGGCCAACGGATCATGTTCGCCAGCAGATCGTCCGGGCTCGCCGGGTCTCTTGCCAGCACGCGGTTCACCAGCGCCATAGATTCGGCGCGGGTGATCTTCCGGTCGGGACGGAAGGTCCCGTCGGGATAGCCGTTGATCCAGCCGTTGTAGGCCGCGCGCTCGATCTCGGTGCGGGCCCAGTGGCCCAGAATGTCGCTGAAGGGCGTCTCCCCGCCCGTGGTCTCCCGGTCGAACCGGGCCGCGATGGCGGCAAACTCCGCACGGGTGATGGTCTCATTGGGACGGAAGGTCCCGTCGGGATAACCGTTGACCACGTTGAGCTTCGCCATGGTGGACACCGCGGCGTTGAACCACATTCCCTCTCCCACGTCGCTGAAGGCGTTGATGCGGGTGAGATTCTGCTCGCGGATCTCGTTCCTCAGCAGGCGGAAGAAGATCGTGGCTACCTCGGCGCGGGTGATGTTGGCCTCGGGGTGCACCATGCCGTCGGGATAGCCGACGATATAGGCATAGTGATCGTCCCCGTTGAGCCACTCCGGCACGTCGGTCTTTTCCCAGGCGGCATAGACCACACGGTTGCGGTCCATCACTACCACGCTCACCGGCTGGGTCAGCGCCTCGTCGGCGTACCAGCCCTTGAAGATGTAATGAGGCCGCACGGGATTCTTGTCGATGGTGACCCGGGCGCCCGCCTCATACCGCTCGTCGGGATATTCCGTGCCGCCGTTGGACTCATAGCTCAAAATGTAATAGCTCGGGTTGGTGGGCTCGACGAAGGGGCTGCCGTCGTCCTTCACCGTGTAGCTGACGGAAGGAGAGGGGAAGGCTTCCGCCCGGCCCTGATTGCCCGCGCTGTCCACGGGATAAAGCACGGCGCCGGCGTTGGTATAGATCGCATCGTCGTCGGAATACTCCGCGCCCGTCCGGTCTTCCTTTCCGTCGCCGTCCAGGTCGGTGACGCCGTAGGTCCCCGGCTGCGTTTCCTTTTCACCGGAGAACACGGCGGTGTACACCAGCTGGATCCGCTGGAAGTTCGTCACGTGGACGTTGATCTTCCAGAGGAAGGCGTCCTCCTCGCTGTCGTAGATCAGTTCGAACCGATACCCGTCGTCATTGCCCTCCAGCCGGCCGAAGCCGTAATGGTTTTCTTCGATGACCTCGGCGTCGTAGGTCTCAACGACCGCTCCGCCGGCGTCCAGAAGCCGCATTTTCAGCTTGTCGGGCTCGTTGACAAAGTCAAACTGCTCGCCCATCACGTCCTCCACGCTGCTTCCCGCGCCCAGGAGATACAGGATGTCGTCCTGGAGCGTGCTGAAATCAACATCTGCCTCCTGGCCCGCCGCCTCATTCATGGCAGCCATGAACTCCTTGGAAAAATGACCATCCTGCTGATAGTTCGCCACCGGCTGGACCGCATAGCACTGCCAGCCTTCGGCATGCATCCGCTCATACGCATGGATGCATTCGTAAACCGAATGATCCATCCCCATGGCGTGCTTGCCCATCTCATCAGCGGTAACGTACTGATAACCGGCGTCAAGAAGCGCCTGGATCTGGGCGTCCGTATACAGGAACCGGACCGCGCTGTAGCTCAATCCAGTCGCCTGGCACAGCTCTTTTACATCAACCTTATAGGTGTCGCCGTCTGCCTCCACCAGTTCGCAGATTCTTTTGTAGAACATGTCCCACGGCATGTAGCCGTTCTGGCTTTCCGGAAGGAACCAAGTGTTGGAGGCCATTGTATAGCCCTCCTCCTCGGCCCAGATCTTGTGGGATGCGTGCCAAGAATAGATGCACTCGGCCGGGTAGTTGGAAGACGGGCCGTAAACCGTGCAGACGTTTCCCTCTTCATCATTGAAGAAATACGCGATCCCGTCGCTCACCGTGATCAGGTATTTGCGATTTTTCGAAACGGATCGATCGCCTCTCAGCATCTCCTCAGCCGCCTGGATTCCGGAGTGCATATTGCTGCCTCTGTCGATATACTCCGGATTCAGTTCGCTCATCATGGACGCAAGGGCGAGCTGATAGAGCTGCGAAGGCAATTGCGACAAAGAACCCAGCCGTTCGATCAGCTCGGTCATCTGCGGAGAATTGACGTCCTCCAGTCCTT
Source organism: Clostridia bacterium (assembly GCA_017394205.1). Lineage (GTDB taxonomy): Bacteria > Bacillota > Clostridia > Oscillospirales > Butyricicoccaceae > UBA4644. Next base: position 11,483 of record JAFOPS010000088.1, read on the forward strand.
GAAGGACCACAGCCGAGCCGCGGAAAAAAATGATCCCTACCTTGATCTGTGCGTTGGTTTCGACCTCAGCCTCTTGAAGGTTCCTCAGCAAATTTGTAAACTCCTCGATCACAGGCATGGCGCAGTCAGAGGCGTCCAACACGAACACGACGTCAGCGCCCAGCGTTTCCTCCTTGCCGGGAAGCGACAGCGTGATCTCCGCCGTGGTGCCGTCCCAGGCCGTTACCTCTTTTGACTTCGAAATCTCCGCCGCCGCTTCCGCCGGCTGATCGTCCGCAAATGCCGGCGAAATCAGCCCGGGCGCTACCGTCAGCAGCATGGCAGCGGCAAGCAGCCACCCAAGGATCCTTCGATTTTTGTTTCTCATAAAACCAGCTCCTTTTTTTGTAAGCGTAATCGTGCGCGATCTTTCCAGATTATGGTATTATTATATCCTCCCGCTGCTAACGGCTTACAAACCGACGCTCCCTCCCGGTCGTTCTTTTGGAAAAATTAAGTAAAAATTAAGAGATCCGGCGGATTGCCGGATCTCTGTGTCGTTCCCTTCGGGCCGCGCAGGGCGCGGGCCTCG
>JAFOPS010000089.1 GCA_017394205.1 Clostridia bacterium
GCCCGTCCAAACCGTGACGACAAGCAAAGGGATATTAAAAAACGTCATCAATATACCGATATAAGTAAGGTCAAATCCAAGGAACGCCGGATTTCTGCTCCATCCATAGATCCCGCCTGTTACAAGCTCCGTCCGGTCTGTCTCGGAAACGCCTGCCCGCCAGTTGCTTTTCATATCCTTTACGGCAAGGATGAAAACCATCGTTCCGAGGCAGGCGATCCCAAGGCCCCCGATCCGGATATACGGATTCGTGTTGCCATCATAAAGAAGAATGGAAAGGATTTCGGCAACGGCGATCAGGCTGCTGCTGATCTTAAGCAGGATCTCTATCGTTCTTGGAAGTCCCGTTTTTCCTTTTCCCAATTGGTTGGTTTGTATGCCGTCCTTCTTCTGCCGCAGTAGCTTTATCGTGTAACAGGAATAGAACATCAGCAGAATCAGAATCGCTGTAACCCTATACGTCAACAAAATTCACCTCGCAAGACAAGAAATTATCAAGCTGACCGCACCGCCGTTTCCGGGTGAAAACGGTTTATTTCAGATCTTCCCGGTCAATAACGATCTTTCTGCAGTCCGGACAATAATACGCCTTGGTGTCAGCCAGCAGTTCCACCTCGCCAGCAGCCCTGCAAGCGCAGCCACAACGCGCTTTTTCTCGCTCCAGCCAAGTCCGTCCCGCGACTGGATCCAGCCCGAACGCATCTCTTTATGGCAATAAGGGCAATTCATCTCTTGTTCCCCCTTCGCCGTAGCGGCTTTTTCCGCACCGAAAAGCCGAAGGTCCCGAGCTGCTTCCCCAGGGCGAAATATGCCCCGTGCGCATAGGCCAGGAGACCGCATTTTTCCAGATGGAGCGCACCCTTTTCGTCCAGATACCGGTCGTCTACGCTGACGGAAACGATCTCGGCCAAAAACATGTCGTGGCTTCCCAGCGGCATGACCTCCCTGACCCGGCACTCCAGCGATACGGGGCACTCTGCGATGGAGGGCGGCGCCACCTTTGCCGAGGGCTGAGCCGTCAGCCCCGCGGCGGCAAACTTGTCCATATCCCGCCCTGATTTCACGCCGCACAGGTCGGTGGCCTTTGCCAGCGCCTCGGTGGGCAGGTTGATGACGAACTCGCCCGCGTCGCGGATCAGCCCGTGGGAAAACCGGCTGGGCTGGATCGAAACATAGGTCATGGGCGGGTTGCTGCAAACGATCCCCGTCCAGGCTGCGGTAAACACATTGGGCTTGTCCTCCGTGCCGGAGGTCACCAGCGCGGGCGGCACCGGCGCCAGAAGGGTCCCGGGTTTCCATGTGATCTTCGCCATGATTCCTGCTCCTTTCAAAAAAACGGGCGGCCTGCGCCGCCCGCATGATTTTATGGGTCTGCCCCGCCGGGCGGAACGCGGAGGTGTTAAATAACCCGCTAAGCAGGTGGGCAAGCTGCCGTTCCTTTAATCGGCTCCCAGCGTCTGCAAAGGCGCAGGAGGTCTGCCAACGGGGAACGGACTCCGCAATCCCATATAACACAGTGTAGGTTAAATAAAGATACTCCGCGCTCCGCCCTGCGGGGCAGATCAGCTGTCAGTCCTGCTCCGAGCCTTCGTCGTCCTCAAAGGTCTCTTCCAGACGCTCGGAAAAGATCTGGAACATTTCGGCTTCCTCGTCTTCGTCGTCCAGCGTCACCAGCATCTCCTCGCCGTCCTCCTCAAGCTCCACCTTCATGATGATCAGCTCGTAGGCGTCGTCCAGCGACATCTCGGCGGGCAAAAAGGCCATATAGGTCTGATTGTTGTATTCTACGGTGTCCAGATGCTCCAGCTCGATCTCATTGCCGTCTTCGTCGGTCAGCGTAATGAAATCGTTGCCGTATTCCTCGCTCATAAGGGTCCCTCCCGGTCCTGTGAAATTTGCATTTTTGTTCTGACTTTATTATAATCGATTTCATCGGGAAATGCAACGCCCTTTTGTCGAAGAAAAGTTTTCCGAAAGCGGGATTTTTTTGCGGAAAGCCCTTGACAGCGGCCCGGGCTTCTGCTATACTACTTTCGCTAAAAGAAAGCAGGACCGCCGTCCTCACCTCCATGTGTTAAGAAGAGGTCAACAATCCCGTGTCAGACCGATGGGTCTGCGCGTTTGTTCGGACGGCTGTTTTGCCGCCCGTTTTTGATTTTTAGGAGGTGTTCGGACATTAGCACTTTGGAGCATCAGATCAACGAAGAGATCCGTGATAAGGAAGTCCGTCTGATCGACAGCGACGGCACCCAGATGGGGATCGTCCCGATCCAGCAGGCGATGCAGGTCGCCGTGGAGCGCGGCCTTGACCTGGTCAAGATCGCCCCCAAGGCCGAGCCGCCCGTCTGCCGCGTGATGGACTACGGCAAGTTCCGCTTTGAACAGGCCAAAAAGGAGAAGGAAGCCCGCAAAAACCAGAAGACCGTCGACATCAAAGAGGTGCGTCTTTCCGCCAAGATCGACATCCACGATTTTGAGGTGCGCGTCAAGGCCGCAGAGAAGTTCCTCAAGAGCGGCGACAAGGTCAAGGCGAGCATCCGGTTCCGCGGCCGCGAGATGGCCCATACCGATATCGGCCTCGGCGTGATGCAGCGCTTCGCGGAAGCCTGCGCCGAGTTCGGCACGGTGGAAAAGGCCGCCAAGCTGGAAGGCCGCCAAATGCTGATGTTTATCGCCCCCAAAAAATAACGTTATCAAAGCAAATCGCTTTTATTAGGAAGGAGCAGCAACCATGCCGAAAATCAAATCCCATTCCGGCGCCAAGAAGCGTGTCGCTGTCACGAAGACCGGAAAAGTCAAGCTGAACAGCATGAACAGACGTCACGACATCAAGGGCTGTAAGTCCACCAAGCGGAAGCGCCATCTGCGCAAAGCTTTCTATGCCGGCAGCACCCTGGCCCCGACGCTGAAGCGTCTGGTCCCGTACAAATAACCCATAGTCAGAAGGAGGAAGTAACATGGCAAGAATTAAGGGCGCAATGATGACGCGCAAAAGAAGAAAAAAGATCATCAAGCTGGCGAAGGGTTACTGGGGCAACAAAAAGAACCACTTCAAGGTAGCCAACGAGCAGGTGATGAAGTCCCTGCGCTACGCCTATGTGGGCCGCAAGCTGAAGAAGCGCGATTTCCGCCGTCTGTGGATCTCCCGCATCAACGCCGCCTGCAAGCTGAACGACATCAATTACAGCCGTTTCATGAACGGTCTGAAGAAGGCCGGCATCGAGCTCAACCGCAAGATGCTCGCCGAGCTGGCCGTCTCCGACGCCGCCGCCTTCACCGCTCTGGTGGAGAAGGCCAAGGCCGCTCTGTAACAAGCGCTTTGAAAGCCCGCTGCAAAAGCAGCGGGCTTTTTTTGTTTTCCCGCCGGTATCTGCACGAGCCCTCTGTTTTTCGCTTTTCAAAAAATATTTAATGTTTTTCGATAAAAAATACTTGACAAACATTGGACTCTGTGTTATGCTTGTGTCATCAACCGAACGGAGGTCGTTTTTATGGAAAAAATGATGAAAACAGCAAAAGGACTTGATATCTTTGCCCGGGTCCTGTTCTGGCTTCTGGCGGTAGGCGGCGCTGTGTGCATGATCGGCGCGATCGTTATCGGCATCTTTTCCCCGCAGATCAAAGCTGCGTTTGCCTCAGGTGAGTTTCAGAATTTCGTCCTCACCAGCGGACACACAATGGGCCGCCACTTTGAACCGACGGCGGCCAATGCTCCGGCTTTGATCGGTCTTTGCCTGACCGCGCTTATTTGCGTCGTGCTTTTTGCCGCCGCAGCGATGTACGGGATCCGGATCTTCCGCCACATCCTTTCCCCCATGAAGGAGGGGCGCCCCTTCGCGGGCAGCGTCAGCGGCGATCTGCGCAAGCTGGGCTGGCTGGATCTGATCCTCGGCGGCGGAAGCATTCTGGGGTCCGTCATTCTGGGGTCTGCCACGGCTAAGGTGTTTACGGAAGAAGTGGATCTTTCCTTTGATCTTACCTTCCTCTTCATCGCGGCCGTCCTGTTCCTCTGCTCCTATATCTTCCGTTATGGAGAAATGCTCCAGCAGCAGGCGGACGAAAC
>JAFOPS010000090.1 GCA_017394205.1 Clostridia bacterium
AAGGTGACCGGCGGCGAGCTGCGGGTAAAGGAGCCGCTTTGCGGAAAAGACGGGGCAGACGAGTGGGAAGAAAAGGTCGATCAGATCCGCCTGTATTCCGGCGAAAAGTATCAGACGGCCGACGCCGTCCCGGCGGGGACGGTGTGCGCCGTCACCGGACTGAGCCGTACTTTTCCGGGTGAGGGGCTGGGCGCGGAGCGGGAAACGACGCTGCCTTCGCTGGAGCCCGTCCTGACCTACCGCATCCTTCTGCCGCCGGAGGTCAACCTTCCGGAAACGATGAAAAAACTGCGTCAGTTGGAGGAGGAGGACCCGCAGCTGCATATTTTGTGGGATGAACGTTTGCAGGAGATCCAGGTCAGCCTGATGGGAGAAGTACAGCTTGAGATCCTGCAGCGGCTGATCCGCGACCGGTTCGGCCTTCAAGTATCGTTTGACGCGGGACGCGTCGTTTACAAAGAGACCATCGCCGACACGGTAGAGGGCGTGGGACACTATGAACCGCTGCGGCACTATGCCGAGGTCCATCTGATGCTGGAGCCCGCGCCGCGCGGCAGCGGACTGACCTTTGCTTCGGCCTGCAGCACCGACGATCTGGATCTTAACTGGCAGCGCCTGGTGCTCACTCATCTGGCGGAAAAAACCCATCTCGGTGTGCTGACAGGTTCGCCTGTCACAGATATGAAGATCACGCTGACGGCGGGCAGAGCCCACATCAAGCACACGGAGGGCGGTGATTTTCGGCAGGCGACTTACCGCGCTGTACGTCAGGGCCTTCGCCAGGCAAGATCCGTCCTGCTGGAGCCGTTTTACGATTTCTCCATCGAGCTTCCGACCAACGCCGTCGGGCGGGCGATGACGGATATCCAGCAGCGCGGCGGTGTGTGCGAGCCGCCTGTTCAAACTGCGGATGCCGCCGTTTTGAAGGGATATGCGCCTGTGGCCGCCATGCGGGAATATCCTGCCGAGCTGGCGTCTTATACCCGCGGCCGCGGCCGCATCACGCTTCAGGTGCGGGGTTATGAGGCCTGCGCCAGGCAGGACGAGCTTGTGGCGGAAATAGGGTATGATCCGGATGCAGACGTGGAAAACTCCGCCGATTCCGTCTTTTGTTCCGGCGGCGCCGGCGTGCTGGTCCCATGGTACGAAGTCAAGGAACATATGCATCTGGAAAGCACACTGAAAAGTAAAACAGCTTTACAGCCGAGCAAAACAGAGCCTGCGGCGAAGCCTTCGCTGCAGGCATACCGCGGGACGGCGGAGGAGGACAGGGAGCTGCAGGCCATTTACGAACGGACCTACGGAGCTGTGAAGCGCAAAGAGTTTATTCCGCGAAAGCAGGACGTGACCTATGATCCTCCCGCAGAAAAACCCCGTGCGGCGCGGCAGGACAACCTGCCGGAATATCTTCTTGTCGACGGCTATAACATCATCTTTGCCTGGGACGAGCTGAAAGCGCTGGCCGCAGAGAGCCTGGCGTTTGCCAGACAGTCGCTGGCAGAGATCCTTTCCAACTATCAGGGCTATCGGAAATGCGGCGTGATCCTTGTGTTCGACGCTTACAAGGTGCACGGAAATCCGGGATCTGTGGAGCATTTTCACAACATCGACATCGTCTATACAAAAGAGGCGGAAACAGCCGACATGTATATTGAAAAGGTGACCTATCAGATCGGGAAAAAATACCGGATCCGGGTCGCCACCTCTGACAATCTCGAGCAGTTGATCATTCTGGGACACGGCGCCGCCCGTCTGTCCGCAAAAGCCTTCCATGCCGAGGTTGCCCAGGCCAATACCGAGATCGACGAGATCGTCAGGCGATATCAATTCCGCAACCGGAAGGGGAGCACCATAGGCGAAATACTCGGCCGAACGAAGCGCTGAAGCGCGCTGACAGTCAGCGGTTGGTAACAAAAGAATTGCAACAAATTCAGAACTCTTTATAATTTCGCTACTGGAGTATTTTGCAGAATAATGCTATGATAGTGACAGCAATTTAAATGAGAAACAGAGCCTGCGCATCTGTGCGAATAGGGAAAAGCACCGGAACGGAACTTTTTTCCAAATTGAACTGTCTATATAGCCAGATCGTGCGCTTTGTTTCGAATCAGCTTGTATATCGGAGGTAGATGAATATGAAAAAGATCCGTTTGACCGCTCTGCTGCTTGCTGTTGTGATGCTGTTGGGCATCCTTGCAGGCTGCGGGAAAAAGGAAAACGAGCAGGATGAAGTCACTTACATTTTTGAGCCCACTTTTTATAAGCTGGACGGAAAGTTCCAGGGAACCAACGGCGCTCCCTATCTGGATAAAGAAAACAAGCGGATCTATTTTATTGCCTATGTGAATGAAGGAATGGTGACGGAGACCGATCCCGAAGGCAATTCTTATCAATATGAGAGGACCGTTCAGAAACTGCTGTCCGTCAATTTCGACGGCACCGATATAAAGCCTCTGGACGCTTTCAAGCCGACGGAGCTTCCCGAAGGATCGGAGGGCAGCAGCAATATCTCTGCTATGGCTATCGCGCCCGACGGCTCGTTCTGGGTCGCAGAAGCGATTTATTCCTACCATTATGAGCTTCCGGAGGATTTCAATCCGGAAACGGATGAGCAGTGGGATTATTACGTGGACGACGGTCAGCGCACGCTGCTCCGCAAGCTGGGGCCCGACGGCACAGAGCTTGCCTCTGTCGATATGCGTCAGCTTCTGCAGGAACGTTATCCCGACAATGCGGAA
>JAFOPS010000091.1 GCA_017394205.1 Clostridia bacterium
TGCTCCCGCTGCATGTTCACCCGCGCCAGGAAGATCAGCCGCGCCGTAGAGGTCTTCACGTCGTCGATCATGGCCTCGAACATCTCAAAGCCCTGCTTCTTGTACTCGTCCAGCGGGTTGACGTTGGCGTAGGCGTTCAGGCCGATGCCCTTGCGCATCTCGCTCATGGCGTCGATGTGATCCATCCAGTTCTGGTCCACGGTGCGCAGCAGCACCACCCGCTCCAGCTCCCGCATCATGGGGGCGCCGATCTGCTGCTCCTTGGCGTCGTAGACCTTTTGCGCCCGGGTCTGGAGCCACTGGGTGGCCTGCTCCACGGTCATGCCCTCCAGCCGGACGGCCAGAGAGGTGCGCTCCTCCGGCGCGATGAACACGCCGGTGTAGTGGGCGGCAAGCTGGCTGGCGGCCAGCTTTTCCAGCTGGGCGTGGCCGTTGGAGGCCGAGAGGACTTCTTTTTCGATCTCGTAGCGGACGTAGTTCCGCACCTGCTCCTGCACGTCCATGCCCTCCAGCACCTGCATGCGCTGGCCGTAGATGATCTCGCGCTGGTGGTTCATCACGTCGTCGTATTCCAAAACCGATTTACGGGACTGGTAATGGATTCCCTCTACCCGGGTCTGGGCGCTCTCGATGGCGTTGGAGAGCATGCGGGCGTTGATGGGCTCGTCTTCGGGCACCTTCAGGGTGCTGATCAGCGCCTGGATGCGCTCGCCGCCGAAGCGGTGCATCAGATCGTCCTCCAGCGAGAGATAGAAGGTGCTCTCGCCCGGGTCGCCCTGACGGCCGGCGCGGCCGCGGAGCTGATTGTCGATGCGGCGGCTCTCGTGCCGCTCGGTGCCGATGATGCAAAGGCCGCCGGCCTGCTTCACCAGCTCGGCCTCGCTCTTGATGGCCTCTTTATACTCCGCCAGCTTTTGCCGGAAGAGGGCGCGGGCCTCCAGGATCTCGGCGTTGGCGGTCTGGGCGTAGCCGGAAGCCTCGGCGATGATCTCGTCGGAATAGCCCGCCTTGGCAAGGTCGGCCTTCGCCATGTATTCGGCGTTGCCGCCCAGCATGATATCGGTGCCGCGGCCCGCCATATTGGTGGCGATGGTGATGGCGCCGGCGCGGCCCGCCTGGGCCACGATGCCGGCCTCTTTTTCATGATGCTTGGCGTTGAGCACCTGATGCTTGATGCCCTCGCGCTTGAGCAGCGAGGACAAAAGCTCGCTCTTTTCAATGGACACCGTGCCCACCAGAACGGGCTGCTGCTTTTCGTGGCACTCCTTGATCTTGCGGATGATGGCCCGGAACTTGCCCATCTCGGTGGTAAAGACCTGATCCTCGTGGTCCACGCGGATCATGGGCTTGTTGGTGGGGATCTCGATCACGTCCAGCGAATAGGTGCCGCGGAATTCCTCCTCCTCGGTGAGGGCGGTGCCGGTCATGCCCGACAGCTTGGGATACATGCGGAAATAGTTCTGGAAGGTGATGGTGGCAAGGGTCTTGCTCTCCCGGTTGACCTCTACGCCCTCCTTGGCCTCGATGGCCTGATGCAGGCCCTCGGAATAGCGGCGGCCGAACATCAGACGGCCGGTGAATTCGTCCACGATGACGATCTCCCCGTCCCGCACCACATAGTCCACGTCCAGCTTCATGCAGCCGTGGGCCTTGATGGCCTGGTTGATGTGGTGCATCAGAGTGGCGTTTTCGGGGTCGGTGAGATTGCCGCAGCCGAAATATTTCTCCGCCTTGGCCACGCCCCGGGGGGTGATGGTGGCGGTGTTGGCCTTTTCGTCGATGAGATAGTCGGCGGCGATGTCGTCCTGGCTCTCTTTCTCGTTGACCTCCACCATCTTCAGCGGGGTCAGCGTGCGGGCAAAGCGGTCGGCCTGCTGATACAGGTCGGTGGACTTGTCGCCCTGGCCGGAGATGATCAGCGGCGTCCGGGCCTCGTCGATGAGGATGGAGTCCACCTCGTCCACCACGGCGAAGTTGAAGGGCCGCTGCACCATATCCTGCTTGAAGATGGCCATGTTGTCCCGCAGATAGTCGAAGCCCATCTCGTTGTTGGTGCCGTAAGTCACGTCGGCCTCATAGGCCGCCCGCCGCTGGTCGTGGGACATGTCGTGGATGATGATGCCGCACTTCAGACCCATGAAGCGATAGACGTTGCCCATCATCTCGCCCTGATATTTGGCCAGATAGTCGTTGACCGTGACGATGTGGACGCCCTTTCCCGACAGGGCGTTGAGGTAGGCGGGAAGGGTGGAGGTCAGGGTCTTGCCCTCGCCGGTCTTCATTTCGGCGATGCGCCCCTGATGCAGCACGATGCCGCCGATCACCTGCACCCGGAAGGGGAACTGCCCCAGCACTCTGCGGTCGGCCTCGCGCATGGCGGCAAAGGCGTCGGGCAGGATGTCGTCCAGCGTTTCCCCCGCGGCAAGGCGGGATTTGAGCCACGGGGTCTTTGCCTGCAGCTCCTCGTCGCTGAGGGCGGCGTATTCGCCCTCCAGCGATTCGATCTTCTCCACCAGCGGCATCATCCGCTTGATCTCCCGGGACGAGGTGTCGCCGAATATTTTCTTCAAAAAGCTGTTAGCCATAAAACAGATCCTTTCTGTCAGGGAAATAGGTAGAACAAACATATTATAACACGTTCCGGCGGGAAAAGAAAGGAAAAAGCGGTTGTTGCGGGCGGGTTTTTATGCTATACTTTAAACAAAGTTTGAATTTTCGGTCTGTTTTGAAGGAGGATCCCGATGAAACTGCTGTATATCATCAATACAAAGCATGACGAAGCGGCCTACCGCGCCTATGCCAAGGTGCACATGGACGGCCGCGTTACCCCGGCGGGACGGGTGATCGCCGCCCTGGGCGGACTGGTGATCGCGGGCGGCGGCGTGCTGGCCATCGTGAACAAGGGCTTCAACATCCTGCATCCGGTGACCATCCTGCTGGGTCTGGTGTGCATGTTTGCTTATCCCCTGGGCCTGTGGCGGATGCGCCGCAATCTGAAAAAGCACGCCCGGGACCTGTCCATGAACATCGATTACCGCTTCGGCGACGACGCCTTTTCCGTGGCGTGGCCCGGCCAGAGCGACACCCTGCGCTACGACGAGATCACCCGCATCGTGGAGACCGGCGAGTATTACTTCGTTTACACCGGGGTGCGCATGGCCCACATCCTGAAAAAGACCGACTTCACCCAGGGCGACGCCGGGAGCTTCGGCCGCTTTCTGGAGGAAAAGACCGGCCTGACCGTGGTGAAGGGCAGAGCATGAGCACGTATATCCTGCTGCCTCACCCGGGCCACAGCCGCCTGTTTCTCGACCGGGCGGCGGGAGCCGCCGTGCGGGAGCTGGAGGCGCTGCTGCCCGGCTGCGCCGTGACGGCGGAGCAGACGGCGGGCCTTGCCTGCTTCCGGCTGACAAGCCCGGAGCCGCTTTCTCAGGCGGCGCTGGCAGACTGCGCCCGGGCGTCGCTGTTCTACGCCCTGTTCGAGGAGCGGGAAAACGGCCTGCTCCGCCCGGTGGAGGCGCCTCAGTGGCGCTATCTCCCCGACAGCCTCAACACCATCCTGAAATATCCCGGCAAGACCAACGAGCAGTTTACCCGCATGCTGGTCAATCTGGCCGTGTGGGCGGGCGGGGGCCTGCGGGAGCGGCCCACTCTGCTGGACCCCATGTGCGGACAGGGGACCACGCTGTTCGAGGCGGCCCTGCGGGGGTGGAACGCGGTGGGGCTGGAGGTGCAGCAGCAGCCCGTGCAGAAGGGCGTCACCTATTTTCTGAAATTTCTGGAGACCGGCCGCTATAAGCACAAGCGCAGCGAAGAGCGCCGCACCCTGGCCGGAAAGCGGATCGCCCGGGCCGTCACGGTGGAATACGCCGCCGAAAAGGACGCCTGGTACGCCGGCGACACCCGCCGCCTGCGGATCTTTCATGCCGACAGCGCGCTCTGCGGTCAGCTTCTGCCCAAAGAGAGCTGCCATCTGCTGGCTTGCGACCTGCCCTACGGTGTGCAGCACGGCAGCAGCGGGCAGGAGGGCCTGCGGCGGGACGCCTCGGCTCTGGTGCGGGCGTGCGCGCCGGGCTGGTATGCCGCGCTGTGCCGGGGCGCAGGGGCCGCGCTGGCCTACAACACCCTTACCACCCCGCGGGAGGCGCTGGCCGACGCCATGGAGGCGGCGGGCTTTGCCGTCCTTCCGGCGGCGGCAGAGCTGGAGCACCGGGTGGATCAGGCGATCTCCCGGGATATTTTGCTGGCGCGCAAGCCGAAATAACGGATAAAATGAATACGGATCGTAATATTTTTCGCTTTGATTCCGAAAAGGAGGCGCTTTTTATGGAATTTCACGACAGCGTTCAGGCCATCACCGACGAAATGATCGCCATCCGGCGGGAGCTGCACCGTCACCCCGAGCTGGGCACGCAGGAGCACGAGACCCATGCCCGCATCTGCGCCCTGCTGGACAAGTGGGGCATCGAGCACCGGGACATCGCCGACACCGGCGTTTTGGGCATCATCCGCGGCGGAAAGCCGGGCAACGTGGTGGGCATCCGGGCCGATATCGACGCCCTGCCCCTGCAGGAGGACAAAACCCGCTCTTATTGCTCGCTGAACGACGGCGTGATGCACGCCTGCGGACATGACGTCCACACCACCGTCCTGCTGGGCGTGGCAAAGCTGTGCAGCGAGATGGGGAGCGAGCTCCCCGGCACGGTGAAGCTCTTTTTCCAGCCGGCGGAAGAGACCGTGGGCGGCGGCGAGCGGATGGTGCAGCAGGGGGCCTGTGAGGATCCCAAGGTGGATTATTCCATCGGTCTGCACGTCCAGCCCTATATGGACGCCGGCTTCGCGGAGCTGCGCTACGGTCAGCTCAACGCCGCCTGCGACACCGTCACGATCATCGTTCGAGGCAAGGCCGGCCACGGCGCCTATCCCGAGCGGGGCAACGACGCCATCGTGGCCGCGGCCGGGGTGATCACGGCGCTGCAGACCTTCGTCAGCCGCAGCATCAGCCCGCTGAACAGCGCGGTGCTCACCGTGGGCACCATCCACGGCGGCGTGCGGAGCAATATCGTGGCCGACGAGGTCACCATGACCGCCACCCTGCGGACGCTGGACCCCGAAACGCGCTCCTTTGCCGCCCGCCGCATCACCGAGATCGCACAGGGTGTGGCGCAGGGCTACGGCTGCCAAGCCGAGGTCGAGGTGGAGCTGGGCTATTCCGCCCTCATCAACACCGACGCCGTGGTGGACGTGATCCGGGAAAACGCCGTCCGCCTGCTGGGCGAAGACCACGTGCTCATGAAGCAGTATCCCTCGCTGGGCGGCGAGGACTTCCAGTATTTCTCCGACGCCTCGACCCGGGGCGGCGCGTTTTACCATCTGGGCTGCGGCAACCGGGAAAAGGGGATCACCGCCGCGCTGCACAATCAGCAGTTCGATGTGGACGAGCGGTGCATCCCGGTGGGCATCGAGCTGCAGCTCAACATCCTCATGGAGCTTCTGACAAAGAAATAAGAGAAACGAGGCCCGCGCCCTGCGCGGCCCGAAGGGAACGACACAGAGATCCGGCGATCCGCCGGATCTCTTAATTTTTTCTTAATTTTTCCAAAAGAACGACCGGGAGGGAGCGTCGGTTTGTAAGCCGTTAGCAGCGGGAGGATATAAAATACCATAATCTGGAAAGACCGCGCACGATTACGCTTACAAAAAAGGAGCTGGTTTTATGAGAAACAAAAATCGAAGGATCCTTGGTTGGCTGCTTGCCGCTGCCATGCTGCTGACGGCAGCGCCCGGGCTGATTTCGCCGGCATTTGCGGACGATCAGCCGGCGGAGGCGGCGGCGGAGATCTCGAAGTCAAAAGAGGTAACGGCCTGGGACGGCACCACGGCGGAGATCACGCTGTCGCTTCCCGGCAAGGAGGAAA
>JAFOPS010000092.1 GCA_017394205.1 Clostridia bacterium
AACTTTTAGATTGCGACAACGAACGGCTTCGTGGTAATGTGGCAATGAATGCACTAAGAAATAACATTTGCGTTGCCAAAGCCGAGCAAGTGCTTACCATCTTAACAAAATCCAAAAAGCGGGGCGTGTCATCTGAGGCTTTTATGGTGCTGCATATTTGGCGGGGAGGTATTCCGGGGCAGGTGCTTTGAGCCGGCGAGGACCGGGCCGAAGGGAGGTTCACAGACATGAAAATGGAAAAAAACGCTATCATTTCGGAATTTGAGCGGTTGGGAACTCAGCTGTGGGATGTAGAATCCAACATTTCAAAAGCGGGCGTCCGTCGTCACAATCGGGCGATGGATAAGCTGCGGTCGCTGTCAGAGAAATTGTGCAAAGAGGATCCTGTACTGGCGGAACGGGTTTTTGACGAACTTTTAGATTGCGACAACGAACGGCTTCGTGGTAATGTGGCAATGAATGCACTAAGAAATAACATTTGCGTTGCCAAAGCCGAGCAAGTGCTTACCATCTTAACAAAATCCAAAAAGTGGGGCGTATCATCGAATGCTTATATGGTGCTGCATATTTGGCGGGGAGATATGCCGGGGCAGGTGCTTTGAGCCCGCGCGGAGCAGCCGGCGGACGCTTCCAAAAAGGATATGAAAACCGCCGCAGGAGGATAAAAGGATGGTGGATATGGATCAAACTGTGATTCTGGCGTGTTCTTCTTTCCGGGATTATCTCTCGGCCGCACAAAAGAAAATGCACACGGATCTTCCCGTGATCTGGCTGGATGAAAGATTGCACCGGGATCCCGCGCTGATGCGGGAGGCGATCCTGAGCGAGCTGGAGCGGCTTCCGGAAACCGTGAAGACCGTCCTGGTCTGCATGGGCTTCTGCGGCGGCTCGTGGGCCGACGTCCCTGCGCGGCAAAGGATCGTGATCCCCCGGGCGGACGACTGTGTCAGCATTTTGCTGCACACGGCGCGGCGGCGCGGATTTGACCTGAAGGACCCGGGCCATCTTTATGTAAAAGGGCCCGATCCCCGGGCGGCCTCCTTCAAGGAGATCTTCCGGCGGATGACGGAAACGGCGGATGAAGAAGCAAAGCGCGCCCATCACAAGCGGTGGCGGGACAGCTATTGCGGCATCGACGTGATCCGCGCCGGGATCTATGACTGTGACGCCGAGGATTATCTGGCGCCCGTTCGGGAGGACGCGCGTTTTCTGGAGGCGGAGATGAGAACCGTGGAGGGGAGCAATCTGATTCTGGAAAAGCTGGTTTCCGGCCGATGGGACGATTGCTTCTGCGTCTTTGAGCCGGGAACCACGGTAACAAGGAGCGCCGTGGAGCGCGCGCCCTCTGCCGAAGCGTAAACGGACCGCGAAAACGGCTGACTTCAGATCTTTTTTGCAATTTCACCCGAAAACGGGGAAAACCTCCGGCATTTTCGTTTGAAATTCCGATTTCTTCCCATCTGCCGCGGTTGACGCAACAAACAGCCTGTGTTATACTTATTATGTGCGCTCTTAATAATGAAAAGATAAAAATATAATTTGGAAAGAGGTTATGAGCATATGGCTGACGTCAATCTGACCCGCTATGGCATCACCGGCACCACCGAGATCGTGTATAATCCCGGCTACGAGCAGCTCTTTCAGGACGAAATGGATCCGTCGCTGGAGGGCTATGACAAGGGCACGCTCACGGAGCTGAACGCCGTCAACGTGATGACCGGCATCTACACCGGCCGCAGCCCCAAGGACAAGTACATTGTGGTGGATGAGAACTCCAAGGACACCGTCTGGTGGACCACCGAGGGCTATAAGAACGACAATCACCCCATGACCCAGGAGACCTGGGCGCAGGTGCTCAAGCTGGCGAAGGATCAGCTCTGCAACAAAAAGCTGTACGTGGTGGACGCCTTCTGCGGCGCCAACAAGGACACCCGCATGGCCATCCGCTTCATTATGGAGGTGGCGTGGCAGGCCCATTTCGTCCGCAATATGTTCATCAAGCCCACCGAGGAAGAGCTGAAGGATTTCACCCCCGACTTCGTGGTCTACACCGCTTCCAAGGCCAAGTGCGAGAATTATAAGGAGCTGGGGCTCAATTCCGAGACCGTGGTGGCCTTCAACGTCACCTCCCGCGAGCAGGTCATCATCAACACCTGGTACGGCGGCGAGATGAAGAAGGGCATGTTCTCCATGATGAACTATTATCTGCCGCTGAAGGGCATCGCCGCCATGCACTGCTCCGCCAACACCGACATGAACGGCGAAAACACCGCCATCTTCTTCGGCCTTTCCGGCACCGGCAAGACCACCCTCTCCACCGACCCCAAGCGTCTGCTCATCGGCGACGACGAGCACGGCTGGGACGACAACGGCGTCTTCAATTTCGAGGGCGGCTGCTACGCCAAGGTCATCAATCTGGACAAGGATTCCGAGCCCGACATCTACAACGCCATCAAGCGCGACGCCCTGTTGGAGAACGTCACCGTGGATGAAAACGGCAAGATCGACTTCAAGGACAAGTCCGTCACCGAGAACACCCGCGTTTCCTATCCCATCGAGCACATCGAGAAGATCGTCAAGAACGTCCGTCCCATCTCCGCCGGCCCCGACGCCAAGAACGTGATCTTCCTGTCGGCCGACGCCTTCGGCGTTCTGCCTCCCGTTTCCATCCTGACC
>JAFOPS010000093.1 GCA_017394205.1 Clostridia bacterium
CGCAAGACTGTCATCCCCCGCAAGAGCAGAGCCGCCCGGGCACTCCCAAAGGCCGGGATAGCCTTTATTCCCGGCGCGCCGCGTTAAAAGAAATCGGCCGTCTGCACGGCGGATCCAGACCTGAACGGCCAGATGATATTCGCCGGGCCGCAGCGGATCGCCGCGGCGATGCAGGGTCCCGGTTTTACGGCGCCGGCGATCATAAACGTCCCACATCTCGTCGGCTGCGCTTTGCAGATTTCGCCAGCCCTGCACCCGATCAAAGAATGCCCGATCCCGTTCGGGGTCGTCCAGCCGCTCCGGGCGCACGTCAAAAAACGCCGTTTCCAAACGATCTGTATTTGCAAGGTGCCGCCCGGATGCGCAAATCTCCGCAGTGTACAAAATGCCCGTCGAATCCCATCGATATGCGCAGACAGGGGTCAGCTTTTCCGTCGCTGCGCCGCCTTGCTCCAAAAGAACTCTCCGAGCCGCGTGGTCCGGCGTTTCTTCCTCTCTCCTGAGACCGGACGGGATGCGCCAAGGCGCGTTTTCTTCCGATCGCACGTAAAGCCATTTGGCTTTGCAGCCAGCCAATACAGTCACTTCAGAAATGGAATCCTCCGGGATTTCATTGAATTGATAAAAAACAATCTGATTCATCTGATCCTCATGGAAATGCCGTCGATCTGTACTGCTCAGTCTTTCAACAGAGGCAGTGTGATGTCGTATTCGGTGTCAACCGCGTTTTCAAAGGGTGCGGTTTTCGCGTACAGTTCTACTGCGGCAGCGCTCTTTTTGATGGGCTGGATCGTGCCGGCTCCGGCGACGCATCCGCCCGGACAGGCCATGCCCTCCAGCAAAAAGCCGTTATACTTCCCCGCCTTGGCCAGCATCAGCATCTTTTTGCATTCCGCAAGGCCTTCCGCGGCCACCACATTGACCTCGCGCTCAGGCGCGATGCGCTTTGCCGCTGCCACGACCGCCTTGGCAACGCCGCCGCCTACGGCGAATCCCCGGCCGGCAGAAGACGCCTGATCCAGAGGAATCTCCTCCTCCTTCGTGATCGTCGTAAAGTCGACTTCTTTGGCTTTGAACATGCCCTGCAGCTCCTCGAAGGTCAGCACGAAATCCACGTCGCTGCGGATGCTGCGGCGGCTGGCCTCCAGCTTTTTTGCCGCGCAGGGGCCGACGAATGCGATCCGGCAGTCGGGATTGGCCGCCTTTGTCATTCGAGCCGTGAGCACCATCGGCGTCATGGCCATGGAAATATACCGCGCCATCTCAGGAAACTCCTTTTTCGCCATCATAGCCCAGGCCGGGCAGCAGGACGTGGCCATAAAGGGCTGATACTCCGGAACCTCACGCAAAAAGTCCTTGGCTTCTTCAATGGTGCAGAGATCGGCGCCGATGGCCACCTCCACCACATCGTGGAACCCCAGCTTTTTCATGGCTACGGTCAGCCGCTCCGGAGTGGCCGCAGGACCGAACTGTCCGTAAAACGCCGGCGCGACGATGGCGATGACCTTGTCGCCGCGCTTGATGGAGTGGATCAGCTGAAAGATCTGGCCCTTGTCGGCAATGGCGCCGAAAGGACACGAAACCAGGCACATCCCGCAGGACACGCACTTGTCGTAATTGATCTTTGCCCGGCCGTATTCGTCGGATTCGATGGCGTTCATTCCGCAGGCCGCAGCGCACGGGCGCTCCTGCTTGATGATGGCATTATAGGGACAGGCGTTGGCACAGCGGCCGCACTTGATGCATTTTTCGGGATCGATCACCGATTTTCCCCGTTCAAAGCGCACCGCATCCTTGGGGCAGACCTCCTGACAAAACCGCGCCAGGCAGCCCTGACACCCTTCTGACACCTTATAATTCGTCGTGGGGCACGCGTTGCAGGCATACGTGATGATATTGACCAGCGGCGGATCGTAATATTTTTCCGCGATAGCGCTGTCCTCGACGCCGTCGGAAAGGCGGGTGTGCTCCGTCACGTTGCGCAGCGGAAGCCCGATCGCCAGTCTGATTCGCTCGCCGATGATGGCGCGTTCCAGAAAGATGGATTCCCGGTCATTGGACACCTCGCCCGGCGCGATCTTATAAGGCAGATCCTCCATGCGGGAATAGTCCCCACCCTCGTATGCCAGGCGCGCCACCTCGGTAAAGATCTCCTGACGGTGCTCGGTAAGACAGGTCGCGATGCCTCTTGTCTGCGTCAGATTCATAATGACCTCCTGAAACAATCCATAGCATAGTCTGCCGTTTTCATCAGTATATAACAGTTTCGGTCAAATTTCAATGATTCCGGCCGAACAACCGGTATTTTTCCCGCTTCCCTGTTCAAAAAAGGATTTGACAAGCAGAATAAAATGGAAGTATAATAAATTGTTTGAAATTTGCCTTTTTGGAGGAATGCGAAAATGATTCGCAACGATCTGAGAAATATCGCCATTATCGCCCACGTCGACCACGGAAAGACCACTCTGGTGGACGAAATGCTCAAGCAGGGCGGCGTTTACCGGGAAAATCAGACGGTGGTAGACCGTGTGATGGACTCCAACGATCTGGAACGGGAGCGCGGCATCACCATTCTGGCGAAAAATACCGCCGTACAATACAAGGGCACCAAGATCAATATCGTTGACACGCCGGGCCACGCTGATTTCGGCGGCGAGGTGGAGCGCATTTTGAAGATGGTCAACGGCGTCATCCTGCTGGTAGATGCCGCTGAGGGCCCCATGCCCCAGACCCGTTTTGTGCTGAGCAAGGCGCTGGAGCTGGGCCATCGCGTGATCGTGGTGGTCAACAAGATCGACCGCCCGGATCAGCGCATCCACGAGGTGGTGGACGAGGTGCTGGAACTCCTGCTCGATCTCAACGCCACGCAGGAGCAGTTTGATTCACCCATGCTTTTCTGCTCCGGCAGAAACGGCACGGCGTCTTATTCTCCCGAAGTTGCGGGCACCGATCTGCAGCCGCTGTTCGATACCATTCTCGACTATATCCCCGCTCCGGACGTTGACGTCGACGCGCCTTTTCAGATGCTGGTGTCGTCGATCGACTACAATGAGTTTGTCGGCCGTATCGCCATCGGCCGCATCGAGCGCGGCACGATAAAACAGAATCAGGAAATTGTGGTCTGCAACTATCACGATCCCGAAAAAGTCAGTAAAAAGTGTAAAGCCGTTTCTCTTTACACATTTGACGGATTGAGCCGTACGCCTGTCACGGAAGCTTCTGCCGGAAACATCATCGCCATGAGCGGCATCGGCGAGATCACCATCGGCGACACCATCTGCGATCCCGCCGCCATTGAGCCGCTTTCCTTTGTCAAGATCTCTGCTCCCACCATTGAAATGACCTTTTCTGTCAATGATGGGCCATTTGCCGGCCGCGACGGAAAGTACGTCACCTCCCGCCAGCTCCGCGACCGCCTGTTCCGCGAAACGCTCAAGGACGTTTCTCTTCGCGTCAGCGAGCTGCCCGACTCCACCGACAGCTTCAATGTGGCGGGACGAGGCGAGATGCATCTCTCCATTCTGATCGAAACCATGCGCCGCGAGGGATATGAATTTCAGGTCTCTCCCGCCCGTGTGCTTTATAAAGAGATCGACGGCGTCAAGTGCGAGCCGATGGAGCGGCTGGTGGTGGACGTCCCCTCGGACTGCGTGGGCTCCGTCATCGAAAAGATGGGCTCCCGCAAGGGTGAAATGCTGGAAATGACCCCCGTCGGCAACCGGATGAAGGTTGAATTTTTGGTCCCCTCCCGCGGGCTGTTCGGCTACCGGAACGAGTTCCTTACCGATACCAAGGGCGAGGGCATCATGGCAAGCGTATTCGATTCTTACGCGCCCTTCAAGGGCGAAGTCACCCGCCGCAACACCGGCTCGCTGATCTCCTTTGAAACCGGGGAATCAGTGGCATACGGCCTGTTCAACGCACAGGAGCGCGGCGCCCTGTTCATCGGCCCCGGCGTTGAGGTCTACGAGGGCATGGTGGTAGGCATGACGCCCAAGGCGGAAGATATCGTCGTCAACGTCTGCAAGCGCAAGCAGCTCACCAACATGCGGGCCGCCGGCTCGGATGAGGCGCTGCGGCTCACACCGCCCCGCCAGATGAGCCTGGAGCAGTGCATGGAGTTTCTGGCGGACGACGAGCTGCTGGAGGTCACGCCCTCCCACCTGCGCATCCGCAAGCAGATCCTAAACGGTCAGCTCCGCATGAAGAACAAGTTTGGCGGAAAAAACCGCGTCTGATAATGAAATTTGCAAGGCCGGAAGGGATTTCCCTTCCGGCCTTTTGTTACACGTCACAGAATGATTCAATTCATCTTCAGCCCGTATAAACGACCTCAAACCTTTCACATACCACCGGCATGGCGGAATCAAATACAAGTCCCGCCTGCGTTAATTCTTTTGTAAAAAACGCCTCGTGGACGGCCCGCCAATAGGCCAGGCTTTTATCTCCCTCGCCCTCCAGAAACGCGTGCTCCGCCGTCACCCAGTCAAATGGAATGACATGCACAGCCGTGTCCCGGATCACGCAAAGCGGACGCTCTGCCCCGTCCAGCAGAACGCTGTAATCCCCCGCTTCCGGCAGCGGCTCCAGCTCCAGCTCATAAAGCGGATAAGCCGACGCAGTAGCGCGCTTGTCACCCGACAGTACCAGCGCCGCAAGTCCGTCGGGATCGCCGCCAAAGGCCCACGCCTCATATGGCGTGTCTCCCGGAATGCCGCACGCGGCACAAAAGGCTGCCCAGAAGCGCGAGATCGCATCTTCAGGCATTCTGCGTACCCCCGGAAGCAGCAGACCCGCCGTCCGCAGAAACAGGCGCGCCGGTGGAAAGGTCGATCGGCCTGTATTTTTTCGTTAAGTGGAAATACAGCAGCAGCGCTGCGGAAACGACAAAACATGCGCCGCCCAAAAGCTGCGACGCCTTGAGCCCCGTGTTCCCGATATACAGGCTGTCGGTGCGCAAAAACTCCAGCAAAAAGCGAATCAGTCCATACCATCCGGCATACATCAGCGCCAGTTCGCCGCGGAATTTCCGCCGTTTGGAATACCAGTGCAAAAACAGGAATCCAGCCAGCGTCCAGAGGGATTCATACAGAAACGTGGGGTGGACGGGCGCGGCGCCGTTGATGACCATGCCCCAGGGCAGCGATGTTTCACCGCCGTGGGCCTCGGCATTGATGAAGTTGGCCCAGCGGCCGATGCACTGTGCCAGACAAAAACCCATCCCCACCAGATCCACGGCGCTGAGGATATCCGTCTTATGCCGCTTGCAGTAAATCAAAACGGTGATCACTGCGGCGATGATCCCGCCGTACATTCCGAGGCCGCCGTTCCAGATAGCGATGATCTCTTTGGGATTCGCGCGGTAATAATCCCACTCGTTGATCACGTAATAGACCCGGCAGCCGATGACGCCCGCAGGCAGACCCCACAGGATCATATCCAGAAATGGCTCGGACTTCCAGTTGAACTTTGGCGCGCGGCGCAGCACATAGGCCGACGCCAGCAAAAAAGCCGCCGCCAGGATCACGCCGTACCACATGATGGGCTTGCCGAACAGCGTAAACGCCACCCGGTTGACGGAGAAGGTCTTATCAAACAGGCCCGGGAAAGAAATATCGTTGATCATATGTGCTCCTTTGTGTAAAGCAAAATAACTTTACCGCTTTTTCTTTGCAGCAGGCAGAGGGATCTGCGCCAGAATCACGGCGGCAAATACCAGCACACATCCGAAAAGCTCCTTGACCGAGAGGGATTCATGCAGGATCACCCAGCCGGACAGTGCAGCAAACACCGATTCCAGACTCATCAGCAAGGTCGCCGTGGTGGGATCCGTATCGCGCTGGCCCAGGATCTGCAGCGTATAGGCAACGCCGCAGGACATGACGCCGGTGTAAAGGATGGTGACCCGCGCAGCCCAAAGATTTTCCCAGGTCGGCGTTTCGAAAACCGCCATGGGGATCATGCACAGCAGCCCCGCCACAAGGAACTGCACGCAGGACATGCGGACGCCGTCCACCTCTTTTGCCCCGAAATGATCGATGCACATGATGTGCAGCGAGAAGAAGAACGCGCAGCAAAGCACCAGAAGATCACCCAACGAAACGGTGAATCCCTCTTTCACGCAAAGAAGGTAAAATCCGGCCACGGCGATGGCCACGCACAGCCAGATGATTTTGGGGATCTTTTTGTGGATAAAAACGCCCATCAACGGAACGATCACGATGTAAAGCGCGGTGATAAAGCCGGCCTTCCCCGCCGTGGTCATGCTGATGCCGTATTGCTGCAGAGAGCTTGCCACCGCAAGCAAGATCCCGCAAAACACGCCGCCGACGGCGGAGTTTCGGTTGATCCGCTTTTTTTCTTCCGGCGTGGGTCGCTGGGAAAGCGGCTTCAGCCTGTCGAACAGCAGGATCACCGGGATCAGCACCAATCCTCCGATCAGCGTGCGCACGCCGTTATAGGTGAAGGGCTCGACGTAGTTCATCCCGGCGCTCTGCGCCACAAAGGCCGTGCCCCAGATCAGCGCCGTGATCAGAAGCATCAGATTTCCGCGCATTTTTCTGCTCATACCGCAACCTCGTAATTCTCATGATCATTTCTATTGTTACTATAACAAATTTACAAGCGCTTGGCAAGAGGATGCGCGTGGCATCTTGCGCTCGTCACCGGGATATGATACAATTCAGACAGCTTGTCAATCATCACAACATGATATAAGGAGGCAACCGTCATGGCAGAAACCCGCATCCCGAAGCGCAGTGAAGTGAAAAAGGAAAACACCTGGGCAACAGAGGATCTCTTTCCCACCGATCAGGCGTGGAACCAGGAATATGAATCGCTGAAATCCGTTCCCGAAAAGGCCGAGGCCATCCGCGGTACGCTGGGCCGCAGCGCCGCGGACCTTCTTGCTTATTACAGAGAGCAGGATGAGATCGGACGGCGCATCATGCGCCTTTACAATTACGCCTCCCGCAAGGGCGACGAGGACATGGGAAACAGCTTTTATCAGGATATGAGAAGCAAGGCCGGCTCGCTGGCCGTGGCGGTGGAAAGTGCCTTTGCGTTTGCTGTGCCGGAGCTTCTTGCGATCCCGGACGAGACGCTGGATCGGTTTTTTAAGGACGAGCCCGCGCTTCTGCCCTATCGCCGGCCTTTGGAACAGATCCGCCGGATGCGGGCGCACATTCTCACCCAGGAGGAAGAATCGCTGCTGGCTGCCGCCGGAGAGATGGCTGGCGCGCCCGGCTCGGTCGCAAGCAGCTTCCGCAACGCTGACCTGAAGTTCCCCTCCGTGACCGACAGCAAGGGAGAGACCCATCCTCTGACCCAGGAAAGCCTGGTCTTCCTGCTTCGCGGGTCCGACGCCGCCTTGCGCAAAACGACCTTTGAGACCTTCTACCGCACGCTTTACGATTGGCGCAATTCGCTGGCCGCCATGCTGGACGCTCAGTTCAAGCAGCTTCTGTTTTTCTCCCGGGCGCGGCATTACGGCTCTACGCTGGAGGCCTCGCTTGACCGCACCGAAGTCCCCACCAGCGTATATCACAGCCTGATCGAAGCCGTCCACAACAATATGGACAAGATGCACCGCTACGTTTCCCTGCGGAAAAAGCTGCTTGGCGCAGACGAGCTGCACATGTATGATCTCTACACCCCCATCGTGGCCGAGGCATCCCAGCCTATCCCCTTTGAAGACGCCAAGAAGAACGTTCTGGAAGCGCTGAGTGTGCTGGGCGAGGATTATGTGGCGATCTTGAAGGAGGGCTTTGACAACCGTTGGATCGACGTATATGAAAACGAGGGCAAGCGCGGCGGCGCTTATTCCGCCGGCGGCGACCCCCATCCCTACGTCCTGCTGAACCACAAGGACGATCTGGACAGCCAGTTCACCCTGGCTCACGAAATGGGTCACGCGCTGCACAGCTATCATTCCAGAAAGTATCAGCCTTTCTGCACTTCCGATTATGTGATCTTCGTCGCCGAGGTGGCGTCGATCTGTAACGAGGTGCTGATGATGCAGCATCTTCTGAACAAAACGACCGACAAAAAGCAACGGGCTTATCTGATCAATCACTTCCTGGAGGAGTTCCGCACCACCCTTTACCGCCAGACCATGTTCGCAGAGTTTGAGCTGATCATGGGCAAGGCCGCTGAATCCGGCCAGGCGCTGACGGCGGATTTCCTCTGCACGGAGTATCACAAGCTCAACAAGCTCTATTACGGCGACGACATCGTGGTAGACGAGGGCATCGCCATGGAGTGGGCGCGGATCCCGCACTTCTATTACAATTATTATGTGTTCCAGTATTCCACCGGCTTTGCGGCGGCCATTGCCATCGCCATGCGCATCCTGAAGGAGGGCGCTCCCGCCGTGGCCGACTACAAGAAGTTCCTGTCCTCCGGCAGCAGCATGGATCCCATTTCCCTGCTGAAGATCGCCGGTGTTGACATGGCCTCGCCCAAGCCCGTGGAACAGGCTCTGGAGCTCTTCGGCCAGCTGTTGGACGAAATGGAAGCTCTTTCCGAGTGATCCGCAATCAAAAGCAAAAAAGCGCTGCCCTGCGGGGCAGCGCTTTTTTCATTCATGATTTGCTTCGAATCCTGATCTTCCGGATTACGCCGCTGCCAGCCAAGCAGCCGCCGGAAGACCGCGCCAGAAAGCAGCGCGAAAGGCATGCCTTGTCATGATTCCTGCGGTTTGTAAAGGCGAAACAACTCTACGTTGTGAAAAATTCAGATTTTTTTCATAAATAAACGACTTTTTTCGCGCTTTTTCCCTGTTCTTTTTGAAAAAAAGCGTGATTTTGCATGGGTTTTCCACATTTTCCACAGGGTTTTCCACATTTGAAGATCCCGAAAAAAGTGAAAACATTTTGTAATTTTTTCGCGGATCGACGTTTTTACAAAAGCACGTTTCTATCCAGCGAACGGTATTGGATCGCCTCGGCTACGTGAAGGTCGTCGATGACATCCGCCCCCGCAAGATCGGCGATTGTGCGGGCCACCTTCAGGATCCGGTCGTAAGATCGTGCGGAAAGGCCCAATCGGTCAAATGCGCCCTCCATCAGCTGCTGCGCCTGTGCCGTCAGCGGACAGCAATCCCGCATCATGCCCGGCGCAAGCTGCGCGTTGCAATAGATTCCCGTTCCCTCATACCGCTCTTTTTGCCGCAGGCGGGCGGCGTTGACCCGTTTGCGGATCTCCTCGGAGGATTCCGCGGGACGGCGATCCTTGAGCTGTTCATAAGCCACGCTGGGGACCGTGATGTGCAGGTCGATGCGGTCCATCATGGGGCCGGAGATGCGATTCCGATAATTGCGGATACTCTGCTCCGAGCAGGTGCACCGCCCGGATGGATGCCCGAAATAACCGCATTTGCAGGGATTCATCGCGCATACCAGCATAAAGCGGCTGGGATAGGTATGTGTTCCGGAAATGCGGGACACTGTTACCTGTCCGTCCTCCAGCGGCTGACGAAGCACCTCGATGGTCTCGCTGCGGAACTCAGGCAGCTCGTCGAGAAAGAGCACGCCGTTGTGCGCCAAAGAGATCTCGCCCGGGCGGGTGTGGCCGCTGCCGCCGCCGGCCATTCCCACCGGAGAAACCGTGTGGTGCGGACTGCGAAACGGGCGGGACAGCAGCATAGGCTGATCCTCCCGCAGCATCCCCGCCACAGAATAGACCTTGCTGGTTTCCAGCGATTCCTCCAGCGAAAGATCGGGCAGGATGGAAGGCAGGCGCTTGGCCAGCATGCTCTTGCCGCTGCCCGGCGGGCCGATCATCAGAATATGATGCGATCCTGCCGCCGCGATCTCCAGCGCGCGCTTGACGCTCTCCTGCCCCATCACGTCGGAAAAGTCCAATCCGGCAGGCCGCTGGGTCTCGAAAACATAGGGCGTCTGCGGCACGATGGCCGCCTCCCCTTCCAGGTGGCGCGCAAGCTGCGGCACATCCTTCACGGGATAAACCGTCAGCCCGCTGCACACGCTTGCCTCGGCGGCATTCTGTGCAGGCACGAACAGCTCGCGGCATCCTGCGGCACGTGCAGCCATAGCCATGGGCAAAATGCCCGCCACCGGGCAAAGCCGTCCCTCCAGACTCAGTTCTCCGATAAAGCACGCCGTTTCTGCAGGCTGCGGAAGCTGACCGGAAGCGCACAGCACGCCGATCAGAATGGGCAGGTCATAGATGGGTCCCTCTTTTCGAAGATCACCGGGTGCCAGATTGACGGTGATCCGCCGCTGCGGAAACTCGAATCCGCAGTTTTTGACAGCCGCCCGCACCCGATCGCGGGATTCGCGCACGGAGGCGTCCGGCAAGCCGACCACGTCGAATTGAGGCAGTCCGCCGCTGAGATCACACTGACACAGGACCTGTTTTCCTTCGATTCCCATGATGCCGCAGGATCGGATATTTGCAACCATTCTCCATACCGCCTTTTTGCGATTTCTGATTGTATTTGAAAGTATAACAAATTATACAAAAAAGCGCAAGTCCGGGGCCGATGGCCGAAACACACGCAAAATACCGATTTGTTAATTTCTTCTAACCGCAACTTTTTCTTGAAAACTTTCAAAAACGTGAAAAAAATAACCGAAATTCTGCGAAAAGCGGTTTACATCTTCGGCTTTTCCTGTTACAATTAACTTTGGTTTAATAGGGATCAAACCATCGCAAATATAAAAGGAGGCAATCCATTTATGGCAAGAAAAATGAAATCCATGGATGGCAACAACGCTGCGGCGCACGTTTCCTATGCGTTCACCGAAGTCGCGGCCATCTACCCCATCACTCCCTCCAGCCCCATGGCCGACTTTGTCGATCAGTGGTCTGCCAACGGTCTGAAGAATATCTTCGGCAACCGGGTCAAAGTGGTGGAGATGCAGTCTGAAGCCGGCGCGGCCGGCGCGGTCCACGGCAGCCTGGGCACCGGCGCCATGACCACCACCTATACGGCTTCTCAGGGCCTGCTGCTGATGATCCCCAACATGTACAAGATCGCAGCTGAGCAGCTCCCCGCCGTCTTCCATGTTTCCGCCCGTACCGTTTCCACCCATGCGCTGAACATCTTCGGCGACCATTCCGACGTTTACGCATGTCGCCAGACCGGTTTTGCCATGCTGTGCGAGACCAACCCCCAGGAAGTCATGGATCTGTCCCCCGTGGCCCATCTTGCCGCGCTGGAAGGCAAAGTCCCCTTCATCAACTTCTTCGACGGCTTCCGGACCTCTCACGAGATCCAGAAGATCGCTGTCTGGGATTTTGAGGATCTGAAGGATATGTGCCCCATGGACGCCGTCAAGGCCTTCCGCGAGCACGCCCTGAATCCCGAGCATCCCGCCATGCGCGGCTCTCACGAGAACGGCGATATCTTCTTCCAGCATCGTGAGTCCTGCAATAAGTTCTATGACGCGCTGCCCGCCGTTGTTGAAAAGTATATGGACAAGATCAACGCCAAGCTTGGCACCGATTACAAGCTGTTCAATTACTACGGCGCTCCCGATGCCGACCGCGTCATCGTCGCCATGGGCTCCATCAACGACGTGGCCGAGGAAGTCATCGATTATCTGAATGCGCACGGCGAGAAGGTCGGTCTGATCAAGGTCCGCCTGTTCCGCCCGTTCTGCGCAGACAAGCTGCTGGAAGCCATCCCCGCCACCTGCAAGCAGATCGCCGTTCTGGACCGCACCAAGGAGCCCGGCTCTTTGGGCGAGCCTCTGTATCTGGACGTGGTCACCTCTCTGGCCAACGCCGGCAGAAACGACATCAAGGTGTATGGCGGCCGCTACGGTCTGGGCTCCAAGGATACGCCTCCTTCTTCCGTCTTTGCCATTTACGACGCCATGAAGGCCGGCACCATCCAGCGCCAGTATACCATCGGCATCGTGGACGACGTGACCAACCTGTCCCTGCCCGAGGATAAGAACTGCCCCAACACCGCGGCCGAAGGCACCATCGAGTGCAAGTTCTGGGGTCTGGGCGGCGACGGCACCGTCGGCGCCAACAAGAACTCCATCAAGATCATCGGCGACCATACCGACAAGTACGTTCAGGCGTATTTCCAGTATGACTCCAAAAAGACCGGCGGCGTCACCATCAGCCATCTGCGCTTCGGTGACAAGCCCATCAAGAGCCCCTATTATATCAACAAGGCAAACTTCGTTGCCTGCCACAATCCCTCTTATGTTGAAAAGGGATATAAGATGGTAAACGATGTCAAGCCCGGCGGCGTATTC
>JAFOPS010000094.1 GCA_017394205.1 Clostridia bacterium
GCACGCTATTGTTGTGAGGAGCGAAGCAACATGGCAATCCGCCCGCCACCTCATCAGTCAGCCTTGCGGCTGACAGCTTCCCCTCAAGGGGAAGCCTAAGTGTTCCTCCCCAAAAGCCTTCCCCTCAAGGGGAAGCCGTTGGTTGGCGCGCTCCTCAAGCCTTCCCCTTGAGGGGAAGGTGGTCGAGCGAAGCGAGGTCGGATGAGGTGTAGACGAGAGCAAGCAAATCATCGGGGCGCCTTCCTTACGGAGTGCGCCCCGACCCCTCTTTTTTTCGTTGTCTTGTTACGGCCGCAGGACGGGCTTTCTTTCCCGGATGGCGCGCTTCCAGCAGCGGTGACACATGGCCACATAGCTGTCGTTGCCGCCCAAAAAGACCTGCTCACCGGCGGTGATCACCCGGCCCTCGCCGTCAATGCGGGCATTGACGGTGGCCTTTGCGCCGCAGGCGCACACCGTTTTGATCTCGGTGATGGAGTCGGCCACCTCAAACAGGCGGGCGCTGCCCGGGAAAAGATGGGTGAGGAAGTCGGTGCGCAGGCCAAAGCAGAGAACGGGGATATCGTCCTCGTCCACCAGCGACCGGAGCTGGTCGATCTGCGCGGGAGTGAAAAACTGACATTCGTCGGCGATGATCACGTCCCGGGGCGCCATTTGATGATAGCGCTCGGCCAGGTCGCATTCCGGCGGGATGGCGTCGGCCTCCTGCTGCAGACCGATGCGGGAGCGGATAGCGCTTTTGCCGTCGCGGGTATCCACCGAGGGCTTGATGAGCCAGACCGTCATGCCCAGCTCCTCATAATTGAACTTTGTGATCAGGGCCTGGGCGGATTTGGAGCTGCCCATGGCGCCGTATTTGAAATAAAGCTTCGCCACGCGGGATCCCTCCTTGCGGTTTCTGATCTCATCATACCGCAAAACGGGAAAAAAGTAAAGCGCCCGCCCGGGGCGCCCTTTGCAGAAAAAGCCCTTGAATTTGCGGAAAATCTTTGCTATAATGCAAAGGTAATCATGCAGGGTTGGTATATCGGTATTACCCCAGCTTCCCAAGCTGGTGAGGCGGGTTCGACTCCCGTACCCTGCTCCATCCCCCGCGAAATCGACAGATTTCGCGGGGCTTTTTTTACGGAACGTCCCCGGCGGCGAGGCTCACGGCGGACTTTCGCCTGTTCTCCGTTGCCGTGACAGTCCTGCGCGGAATGCCGAGAGATAGTCCTCGTTGTGGTCGATGCGGTATTGCCGCGCGACCGTGCCGTCCGCCGCATAGTCGGTCCCGTTCCACCACACGGCGGCGCAGAGCCGGGGGTATTCCTCGATGTGCGCGAACATATCCGTGATCCAGGCCGCCTTATCTCCGCCGAAATCGGAGCAGGAGAACTCCGTAATGAGGATCGGGCAGCTGCAGCGCATCTCCGCGTCCGCCAGGATGGGCGCGTAGATCGCCTCGAAGCTGCGCCATGCTTCGCCCGTATAGTAAGTGCCGGTGTTATAGCCCGTGATGCCGTACAGATCGCAGCCCTCGTCGGGATAATACATAGACATGTGATTCCAGCGGAACTGCGGATAAGCGCGCTCGTTTGGATTCCACACCCACAGAATGTTGTCGGCTCCGGCTTCCCGGAAAAACCCGGTCACATAAGAATACAGCGCACGGAAAAGCGACGGATCCATCGAGGTGTTCCGGCCGTTGTAGCCGCACCAGTCGCCGTTCATCTCGTTGAACAGCCGAAGAAGCACGGGATGCCCGAAGTCCGCCACCGCCTTTGCATATTCCCGCAGGAAACCGTCATATTCCCCGTCCAGCACCCCGTATACCTCTGCGGCGCTTTGCGCCTGGAGGGTCAGCATGACAATCCGCCCGTCGTCCCACGCGGTTTGCAGCGGCACGGCGACGGCGTCGGGGTCATAGACGGGCTTCAGATCGGAATACATCATCAGGAACCGGAATTTGCAGTCAAGCCGTTCCTCGATCTGCCTGACCGTCGACAGCGTATAGGGCGCGTCGGGACAGTAAAAGCCCCACGTGAAGTCCGCTCCGTCGCCGAACATGGCGTCGCAGAGCGCCAGCGCTTCTTCGCTTTTCGGGCCGCTGCCGCCGCCGATCTGTACCGGTGCCGCCGCTGCCGTCGGCCGGTAACAAATCAAACCGGCGCGCAGCGCCTCCACCTCCGCCCGGCTCACGGCGCAGTCTGTTTTCAGCAGCAGGGTATAGACCCGTGCGCTGCGGACAATATCCAGACAGGTGTAGTAATGATGGTCGTTCTCCACGCGGGACAGACGTTGCCGATGCCATGACGTCACGGCCAGCATGCCGCCGGGAAGCGGCTCGGCATATTTTTTGTCCAAAACGTGATGCGTCGGGTCTTCCTTCAGAAAGCGTTTGGAATAGTCGATGTAGGTTGCGGCCCGGATCCCGTTCAACGGTTCAACATAAATATCCAGCGTCCGGTCGGGCCATGTGACGCTGACGCCCGCCTCCGCACGCGAGAAATCCACCGCCGCGCCTTCGGCGAGCGGAAGGCAGTAGCCGTCCGCGTTGTTGACCAGGACCGGCTTGCCGTCGCGGAAAACGACGGCGGCCGTGCCTGCCGCCGCGGCATAACCCGGCTGCCGGGCAGGGATTTGAAGCAGCCCGTATACAACGAGCGACAAAAGCACCGCTGCGGCCAGCCGGATCGCAGCGCAGCGGATTCTTTGAGTGCTGTCACGTTTCATTTGTATTGCTCCTCCGGTTTGCCTGCGCTGCAATGAAAGCAGACGATATCATCGCAGCATCATTCATCCGTCTGACCCTGTGACCATGCGTGACAGCCCCCCCTTTTATTGTGTGCTCAAATGACGAAGTACTATTATTCTAGATAATATTTATCTAAAAGTCAATAGATAAAAACCATCTAACATATCATAGAGCCAGATTCTTGCGAAAGCGGGGTGGCTTTGATGAAAAACAGGATCAAGGATCTGCGGGAGGACCATGATCTGGCCCAGCGGCAGATTGCTTCGGCCATTGGGATCACGCAGCGGAAATACAGCTACGTCGAAACGGGGACCCAGCCCTTAACGGATGAATTGCTGGTGAAGCTGGCAAATTATTACCGGGTCAGTATCGACTATCTTTTGATGCAGACCGATAACCCGGGCAGACTGAAATAGGTCTTTGCCTTGCGTTGAAACGCCCCCGCGGAACGCTTCCGCGGGGGCGCTTTTCATTCTCCCTTATGCTTTTTTCGCCTGTCCAGGCGGCTGCTGAGGCGGGTGCCGGCGGTCTGGATGAGCTGCACCAGCAGGATCAGCAGCGCCACGGCGGCCAGCATGACGGGATACTGATAGCGGTAATAGCCGTAATTGATGGCGATCTTTCCCAGTCCACCGCCCCCCAGGATGCCGCTCATGGCGGAATAGCCCAGAATCGTGGTGACGGCGATGGCAGCGTCGGAGACCAGCGAGGGCACGCTTTCGGGCAGCATCACCCGTGTGACGATCTGCACGGGCGAGGCTCCCATGCTGCGGGCCATCTCGATCAGCGCGGGATCCACCTCCCGCAGGCTGCTTTCGGCCAGCCGCGCCGCAAAGGGGAAGGCGGCAATCACCAGCGGCACCACCGTGGCCGCCGTTCCCACCACCGTGCCCACGATCAGGCGGGTGAGGGGAAAAACCAGGATCATCAGGATCAGAAAGGGCACCGACCGCAGCAGGTTGACGACCCAGTTGAGCAGCCGCAGCAGCCGGGACGGCAGGGGAAGGACGCCGTCCCGCTCGCCTGCCGCCAGCAGGACGCCCAGCGGCAGACCGATAAGAAAGGCAAAGAGCGCGGACAGCAGGGTGACGTAGACCGTCTCCCACAGGGCCAGGGGAAATTGGGTGCGGATGATCTCCCACGCGCCGAAAAGCGCCTCGGAAAAAAACAGGCGTTCAATCATGACGGGTCACCTCCTCCGCCAGCACGTCGGGCATTTCGGTGAGATAGGCCACGGCCCGCGACACGGGGCCGTCGCCTCCGGTGACGCCCAGCAGCATCGAGCCGAACATCCGCTCGCCGATGGCGCGTGTGGAGGCGTAGGCGATGTTGGCGGCGATGCCCTGCTCCAGCGCCATGCGGGCGATAAGGGGCGTGGCGGTGGCCCGGGCGCCGTTGAAGACCACGCGGATGAACCGCTCGCCCTCCCGGCAGGCCAGCGGCGCGTCGGGGCCGCCCTCAGGAAAGACCAGCCGCCGTGCAGCGTCTGAGCGAGGGTCGGAAAAGACCTGCCCCACCTCGCCCTGCTCCGCCACCCGTCCGCCGTCGAGGATAGCCACATGCCGGCAGATCCGCTCCACCACGGACATCTGGTGAGTGATGAGGATGAGGGTGATGCCCAGGCGGCGGTTGACGTCCTGCAGCAGGTCCAGGATGGCGCCGGTGGTGGCGGGGTCCAGCGCCGAGGTGGCCTCGTCGCACAAAAGGACCTTTGGATCGGCTGCCAGCGCCCGGGCGATGGACACCCGCTGCTGCTGCCCGCCCGAGAGGCGGGCGGGGTAGACGCCGGCCTTGTCCGCAAGGCCCACCAGCTCCAGAAGCTCCAGTGCCCGACACTTTGCTTCGGCAGGCCTGACTCCCGCCAGCTGCAGGGGAAAGCAGACGTTTTGCAGACAGGTGCGCTGCATCAGCAGGTGAAAGCCCTGAAAGATCATGGCGATCCGCCGCCGCAGGGCGCGCAATTCCCGCTCCGGAAGCCGCTCGGCGGCAATGCCGTCCACCAGCACGCTGCCCCCGGTGGGGCGCTCCAGCAGGTCGATGCAGCGTACCAGCGTGCTTTTTCCGGCGCCGCTCATGCCGATGATGCCGAAGATATCCCCGTCTGGTATCGTGAGAGAAACGTCCTTCAGCGCCTCCACGGGGCCGTTTTCCCCGGGAAAGGTCTTGGAAAGGTGCCTCAGTTCGATCATAATGTCCTCCCGGTGGGTGCGGGCGGCGCTTATTGCAGCGCGCCCAGGTCGCCCTGCTTCCCGCCGTACAGCCCCATGGGCTCGACGTGGACGGCGGCGGCGCTCACCAGATGGGTGCCGTTTTCGGTGTTGAAATCCTCCAGATAGGGCACATGCTGAAAATAGTTGGCATCCAGCTCGCCGCTCTCCACCACGTTGTTGGGCTGGATATAATCGGTGAATTCCACGATCTCAAGGGTGATGTCCTTTGCCGCAAGAAGCTCCTTCGCCACCTCCAGGATCTGCGCGTGGGGCGTGGGCGAGGCGGCCGCCGAGACCGTTTGCCCGGTCAGGGCGGCGTAATCCACGGCGGGATCATAACCGTCGGTGAGCGCGTCAACCACCGAGACCACCGCTCCGCCGTATTGGGCCGCGATGAACTCGGCTGCCTGACGGCTGCACAGAGCGGCGGCCAGCGCCCGGATGAGGGGATCGCTCTCCCGGCCCTGCTTCACCGCCAGGATGTTGGCGTAGGCCGAGGCCGAGCCCTCGATGGCAAGGGAATCGGCGACGGGGTCCAGACCCGCGGCAATGGCGTAATTGGAATTGATGACGGCGTAATCCACGTCCCGCAGGACGTTTGGGAGCTGGGCGGCCTCCACCTCTTTGAATTGGATGTTTTTCGGATTGGATTCCACGTCCTTCGGCGTGGCGGCGATGCCGGCGCCCTCCCTCAGACGGATGAAGCCCTGGGCCTCCAGCAGCAGGAGGGCGCGGGCCTCGTTGGTGGTGTCATTGGGGATGGCGACGGTGGGGCCCTTGGCGCCGCCGCAGGCGGCGAGGACAAGCAGGACGCACAGCGCGGCGGCCGACGCAAAAGCTTTCAGCAGCGATTGTTTCATAAAAAACTTCCTTTCTCTGATTTCTGTCAGCACATCAAGACGGATTTGAAACAACGGGCGGCGCATTCGCTGGGAACAGCGGTTTGCGCGGCTGCGGAGCAGATGAGAGATCACGGACGACACTCCTTTCCGGCAAAAGAAAAAGCGGGAGGCCTTCGAAAGCCTCCCGCGGGGTCACGGCTGCCGCCTATGCGGCGGAGAACGACCCGACGGAGCATCCTTCGAAAGCAGACGCATGCGGGCACATGCCCATGGGGCACATGCCCATGCGCATCTCCATCATCATGGCGGCGTACTTCTTCATGAAGGAAGGCTCCTTTCTTCGGGGTTGGGTCTATCATAGCGCGGAAGGCGGGGCGCTGTCAATCAAAAGAACAGGAAATAATAACCAATATTTTTGCGCATTAAAGGGGAAAAGCTTGGCGATCTTGCCGGAAAACGCGAAAAAGTATCAGAGCTTGACGCATATCTATGCAAAACTGTCCCCTCTTGATTTGCGTCGGCGGATATGATATGATATGATAAAGAAAAAGATCCCGCGCCCGCAGGGCCGGAGCAAAAAGATCTTGCCGCAGGCAGGGTCTTTTTTGGGGTAAGGCCCTGCATCGCAAATCACCGAAGGAGGCCGTTTATGTCCAATTCCAAGTTCAGCCTGAAGTCCCTCGACTGGAAGCGCTTTTTCACCGATATCCTGTTTGATATCGTGGGAGGCCTGCTTTACGGCGCGGGCGTTTATACCTTTGCCGCCAAGGCGAATTTCGTCCCCGGCGGCGTCAGCGGTCTGGCGATCATCGGCAACCGCCTGCTGCCCGCCGTGTCCATCGGTACCTGGATCGTGCTCATCAATATCCCCATCGTTTTGTTTTGTCTGAAAACGCTGGGCAAGGGCTTCCTCATCCGGTCGCTGCGGACCATCCTCATCACCTCGGCGATTTTGGACTGGGTCTTTCCCCGGCTGCCCGCCTATACCGGCGAGCCGCTGATGGCGGCGCTGTTTGCCGGCGCGCTGGCGGGCGCGGGGCTGGCGCTGATCTATTGGCGGGGCTCGTCCACCGGCGGAACGGACTTTCTCATCCTTTCGCTGCGGAAAATGCACCCGCATATGCAGCTTGGAATGCTCTCCGCCATGATCGACGGCAGCGTCATCCTGCTCAGCGGCCTGATCTTCGGCCGGATCGACGCGGTGCTGCAGGGCGTGGTGATGACGGTGGCCTGCTCCATCGTCATCAACAAGATCACCGTGGGCTTCGTCAACGGGCAGCTGACGCTCATCGTCACCGACAAGGGCGACGAGGTGGCAAAGATCATCATGGACGAGGTGGAGCGGGGCGTTACCGCTATGGACGCCACCGGCATGTATTCCGGCAGCGACAAGACCGTGCTGATGTGCGCCTGCTCCCGGGCCGAGGCCGTGCGGGTCCGCGCTCTGGCGCAGAGGATCGACAAGCAGGCGCTGGTGCTGCTCTGTCCCTACGACACTGCTTACGGCTTCGGTTTCCAGCCGCCGGAGGCGTGACGCGAGAAAACCAATCCAAAAGCCGCCCTTCGGGCTTTTTATTAAGGCACTCGGAAAAACCGGGTGTCTTTTTGACATTTTGTATTGACAAACGCAGAAAAGCATGTATAATAATTATCGTTACATAACGATCGTTATAATACGGGAGGAGGGAAGCGTGCGTGCCGCCCAAAACAAGAATTACAAAAGACATGATCATCAATGCAGCCATTGAGATCGCAAAACAAAGCGGATATGAGAGCATCAACGCCAGGACGGTCTCCGAGCAGCTCCACTGTTCCACGCAGCCGGTCATGTATCATTTTTCAACAATTGACGCCTTGAAACGGGCTGCTTACGCGCAGATCGATCATCTGCATTCAAAGTATATTATGGCGATGCTACCGGAACAGGATCCGATCCTTGCGATCGGCTTGAACTATATCCGTTTCGCCGTGGAGGAGCCGCAGTTGTTCCGTTTTCTGTTTCAATCCGGATATGCGGCGGAGCACAGCCTGCTGGAGATGATCGATTCGGAAGAACTGATCCCGATCCTTGCCGCCATGCAAGAGGGCACCGGATTGAGCGCGGAAAAAACCAAGCAGATATTTCTGACCGTGGCGCTGTTTGCGCACGGCTATGCCAGCATCATCGCCAACAACGGCCTGGAATATGATGAAAAACTGATCGCGGAGCATCTGGAGCGCGCCTGGAACGGCGCCTGTCTCGCGGCCGCGCAGGAGGAAGCATGAAAAAGCTCTACGAA
>JAFOPS010000095.1 GCA_017394205.1 Clostridia bacterium
ACACTTTTTGCGTTTCTTTAGAGCTGTAAAGAAACACAAAAAGTACACCGGCGTTTTCTGCCGCTGGACATAAAAAAACGGGCTCCGAAGCAGCCGATCGACCGCTCCGAAGCCCGATTTCACTGTATTTTGCCCGTTTTTCGCCCAAAATGCAAGAAAAAACCTCTTTTGCCCTGGCAGACAAAAGAGGTTTCTTTCATGGCGGAGAAGGAGAGATTCGAACTCTCGAGACCCTTTTGAGGCCTACACGATTTCCAGTCGTGCGCGCTCGACCAACTACGCGACTTCTCCATGTGGTCCAGATATATGAGATATTCGATTGTCCGTCAAAATGGTGGGCCTTCAGGGACTTGAACCCGGGACCGTCCGGTTATGAGCCGGATGCTCTGACCAACTGAGCTAAAGGCCCTAATCGGCGCCGTAATTCCGACGGCTTTACTATTATAGCGGAAACAAATGAAAATTACAAGAGGAATTTTTCAAAATTTGAAAGAAAAGTTTTGCGAACCGATCTTTTTCTGAAAAAAGTAAAATCGACCCGTTTTCGTTGACAGCAGCCTGCGCCGCGGCTATGATGAAAGAAAAGAGCCGGGAAGGAGGCTGCGGATCATGAAGCTGAGAGCATTGTGCGCCATAGCGATGGCGGCGCTTTTGTGCGCCTGCGGTGTAAAGCAGCAGGCCTTGCCGCCGAAAGAGGCGAATTCGCCCCACCCTGCCCAGGAGCCGCCGACCGTGCCGCAGGAGCCCACGCCCGGATCGGCGGAGGAACTTTTGATCCCCGATCCGCTGACGGGGGCATCTCCCGCCATGAACAGCGCGGCGTTCTGGATCGACCTGGATAAGACGGCCGATGAGCCGCGCATGACTGAGGAAGAGCGCCTCGCATACCGTGCGGCGCTGTGCGAGGCGGAGGACACAGGGCTGGCGGACCTTGACCGCTTTGCCGCGGACGTCACCGGAGCAGAGATCCGCCGGCTGATCCTGCTGTACGGCGAAGCGCCCGACGAGGGCTATTTCACCGGTGAAGCGGGCGACGAGCCCCTTGGGCCCGAAACGCGGCGGGAGATCCGGGAAAACACGGCGCTGGAGGCGGTGCCGGACCGGGCGCTGCCGCGATACGGCTTTGCGGTGCGGAGTGCGATCCTGCGCGCTTGGCCGTCTGCGATTCCCCTTTACCGCACGGCGGGGGATACCCGCATCGATCGGGGCGCCGAGACCCGGGTCAAGCTATGGACGCCGCTGGTGGCGCTGCACACTTCCGCAGACGGCGGGTGGATCTTTGCCCGGGCCGAGGATTACGCGGGCTGGCTGCCTGCGGAGGCCGTCGCCTGCTGTGCAAAAGAGGAATGGGACGAGCTGCGCCTGCGGCTGGAGGAGGATTTTGTTCTGGTCACGGCGGCCCGCCTGATTGCGGAAGGGGAGCACACCCTGTATATGGCGGAAAAGCTTCCGTTGGAAGAAGAAAAGGAAACCGGCTTTACAGTGCTTTTCCCGGAGAGCGAGAACGGCGATCTTGCTCTGCACCCCATGACGCTGCGGAAGGGCGAAGGGCTGCACCGCGGCTATCTGCCCTTTACCGGGAGGTCGCTGCTGGAACAGGCCTTTCGGCTGTTGGGCGAGCCCTATGGCTGGGGAGGCACAAAGGACGGCTGGGATTGCTCGGCGCTCTGCCAGGACTGCTATCTCACCGTCGGCGTGATGCTGCCTCGCAACAGCGGCGCTCAGGCTCGGATTCCCGGCGCCTTGCCCCTGGAGGATCTTACAGCGGAGGAAAGGCTTCGCCTTCTGGAGCGGGCAGGACCGGGCGCGCTGTTGACACTTCCCGGCCACCAGACCTTGTACCTTGGCAGCTGTAAAGGGGACGCCTTTGTCATTCAGGCGACCCTCGGCGTCTACGCGCCCGACGGCAGCGGCACCTATGATCCCGCCGAGGCGGTGATCGTTACCTCGACGCTGGCCCGACGGGACAACGACCGGACCATCCTTGACAACGCGCATACGCTCGTTCCCGTGGGTCCCTTGGCGCCGTAAAGCCGAAAAACTTGCATTTCTCAGCGAAAATGCGGGATTTTTCGTTGACATTTGCTTCGAAACAAAATATAATGTAAACAGTATAAGAATAGATTATTGTGCGCTTTTGCACGATTTTATCGATGGAAAGGAGGGGCGTCGTTGAAGCGGAAGAAAAAGCGCGTCGGCCTGCTGACGAAAATCTTCATAGCGGTTTTTGCGGTCTATGCGGCTGTCACGCTGGTCAATCTGCAAATCCGAATCAACGCCGCCGCCGCCGAGCAGGAGGCGCTTCAGTCGCGTCTTGAGGCGCAGAAGCTTGTCTGCGCAGAGCTCAACGATGCCATTGCCGAGGGCGACAACGAAGACTATATCGCAAAGGTTGCGCGGGAATCGCTGGGTTATGTGTTCCCGGGGGAGCAGGTCTTTGTAGACATATCCAGTAAATAGGAGGAATTGCCCCACAATGGATTTGGAAGTCGGCAGTATTTATGAGGGAAAAGTCACGGGGATCACCAAATTCGGTGCCTTCGTGCAGATTGCTGCGGGTAAAAGCGGCATGGTCCACATCTCCGAGGTGGCGAATACCTTTGTCAGCGACATCAACGAGTATCTGAAGGTCGGACAGGCGGTGAAGGTCAAGCTGATCGCCATCGACCAGCAGGGGCGGATCAATCTTTCCATCAAGAAAGCCATGACGGCGGAAGCCCCGGCGCCCAAGCCCAGGGCGTCCCATCCCGCAGCTCCGACGGCCTCCAAACCGCAGATCAAGGCGGATGCCGAAAACTTGCAGCATGCTCTGGACCAGAGTACGCTTCCCAAAGGCGACGACTCCTTTGAAAACAAGCTCAAGGCTTTCATGCAGAGCAGCGAGAGCCGGATTTCCGATCTGAAATCTCACAACGACAAGCGCTCCGGCGGACGTCGGCGCAAATAAGAAGGACAGCACCGTGCAGCTTTGCTGCGCGGTGCTTTTTGTAAATAGTGATTCAAAAAAAGGGCGCCCCGAGGGGCGCCAGCTTCGGCGGGACCTGCTGACCGCGCCGAATTGTGGGGATAAAGATATGAACGGTGCCGGACGGCAAAGCGTCCGACTGAAGGGTGATCCGCCCCTCAGCGATCTCAGCATAGCACACAAAGGCCGCGCAATTTGTCAAATCGGGTCGGCACGGGCAGGTTTTTTCACCGATTTCGGAAAATGACAAAATAGCCTTTCTTTTCGGAAAGAAATGTGATATGATAACAGTACCGAATAATTGCCTCCGGGCAAGCAGCAAAGGAGCAATGATTATGAAGATCGAAGTTTACGGAAGGAAAATGGAAGTCTCTGACGCGTTGGAGGCCTATGCCGTCCGCAAAATGGAGAAATTGAGCAAATATTTTGGGGACGAGCCTGCGGCGCAGGTCACCTTCTCCATCGAGAGAGGGATGCAGACCGTGGAGATCTCGTTTGAAGTAAACGGCATGTATTTCCGCGCGCAGGAGCGCACTTCCGATATGTACGCCTCCATCGACGGCGCCGTGGCGTCCATCGACCGCCAGATCCAGAAGAACAAGACCAAGCTGTCCAAGCGCATCCGCCAGGAGTCCTTTGCAAAGTCCATCAGCACCATGACCGACTATCACGACGAGGAGTTCGAGCTGGTGCGGGAAAAGGTCGTGGATATGAAGCCCATGACCACCGAGGACGCCATTCTGCAAATGAACCTGCTGGGTCACAACTTCTTCTTCTTCATCAACAGCGACAAGGGCGGCAAGGCCAGCGTGGTCTATCGCCGCAACGCCGGCGGCTACGGCCTGCTGGTGAGCGAGGTCTGATCCCTGATCTGTCAAAACCGCCCCTCCGGGGCGGTTTTTTGTTGACGGCGCAGGCCGGCCCTGCTATACTTTGGCCAAAGGAGGCGTATGGCATGCCGTTCGATTATAAAAAAGAGTATAAAGCCTTTTACCTTCCGCCCAAAACGCCGCAGCTGATCACGGTTCCCGAGATGCGGTTTCTTGCCGTGCGGGGCCGGGGTGACCCCAACGTGCCGGGCGGCGACTATCAGAAGGCCCTGGAGATGCTTTACGCCGTGGCCTATACCGTGAAAATGAGTCCCCGGGCCGGACATGACATGGAGGGGTTTTTCGATTATGTTGTGCCGCCGCTGGAGGGCCTCTGGCGGCAGGACGGGACAGAAGACATGGATTTTTCGCACAAGGAGCGTTTTTCCTGGATCTCCATGATCCGCTTGCCGGAATTCGTGACAGAGGACGAGTACCGCTGGGCGCTGAACGAGGCGGAAAAAAAGAAAAAGCTGGACCTTTCCCGGATGGAGTATTTCACCTATGCCGAGGGCGAATGCGTGCAGTGCATGCATTTGGGCCCCTATGACGCTGAGCCCGCCACCGTGGCCGCCATGGAGGCGTTTGCCCGGGAGGCCGGCTGTGTCCCGGATTTTTCGGATCGGCGGCTTCATCACGAGATCTATCTTTCCGATCCCAGACACAGCGCACCGGAAAAGTGCAAAACCGTGATCCGTCATCCGGTGCGAAGAGCGTGAAGGCAGCGCAAGGCAAAAAATCTTTTGGAATCTCTTGCAATCCGGCGCAAAGGCGGGTACAATTAAACAATACGGGCGGCCTTGTGTCCGCCCGTATTTTGTGAGATCGGGGCGGAAGTCCCGGCGGTTTGGAGGAAGCATGATGCAATTTTCCGTGCCCTGTCTGATGGGCGTTGAGGGCCTGGTGGCCGACGAGCTGCGGTTCAAGGGCTTTGATGAGGTAAAGGCCGAAAACGGCCGGGTGCTGTTTACGGGCGACGAGGACGCCTGTGCCCGGGCCAACATCCTGCTGCGCTGCGGCGAGCGGGTGCTCTGGCGGCTGGCGGATTTTTCGGCGCGCAGCTTCGACGAGCTGTTCGAGGGGGTCCGCGCCATCCCGTGGGAAGATTGCATCGCCTGCGGCGAGGCCTTTCCCGTTAAGGGCTTTTCCATTCAATCCAGGCTGCACAGCGTGCCCGACTGCCAGCGCATCATCAAAAAGGCGGCGGTGGAGCGGCTGAAAAGCGTTTATCACACCGATTGGCTGCAAGAGGACGGAGCAAGACACCAGATCCAGTTCAGCCTGATGAACGACCGCTGCGAGATCTATCTGGACACCACCGGCGCGCCCCTTTACAAGCGGGGCTATAAGCTGGAGCAAAACGACGCTACCCTGCGGGAAACCCTGGCGGCTTCCATCGTCAAGGTGGCCCGCTGGCGGGGCAGGGAGGAGCTGATCGACCCCTTCTGCGGCAGCGGCACCATCGCCATCGAGGCGGCGCAGGCGGCGCTGAACATTGCGCCGGGCGCTCGGCGGGAGTTTGACGCCGCCCGCTGGAACGACGCCTTTGCCGCGGCCTTTTCCCGGCAAAAGGAGGCGGCTGTCGCGGCGGAGCGGCATGAAAAGCTGCCGCTTCTGGCCTCTGACAAGGATCCCAACTGCGTCCGCCTCACCAGGGAAAACGCGGCCCGAGCCGGCGTGGGCGACTGCATGGACTATGCCGTGCAGGACGCGCTGACCGTCGATTGGAGCACCCGCACAGGGGTGATGATGGCCAACCCGCCCTATGGCGTGCGGATGCTGGAGCAAACAGAAGCATGGGCGCTTTACGGCGCGTTAGGCCGCGCCATGTCGCACAGCACGGTAAAGCAATATATCATTTCCTCCGACGAGCATTTCGAGGAGCACTTCGGCCGTCGGTCGGACAAGCGGCGCAAGCTGTACAACGGCATGATCCGCTGCAATCTGTATATGTATTTCAAGGGGTAAGGCCGCCATGGACGAACGAAAGCACGTTTTTATCATCAATCCCGCCGCCGGCAAACACGACGGGACCAATTCTGCGGCGGCTGGCATCAGTGCCGCTGCCCGCAGATTGGGCGCGGACTATGAGATCCTCACCACCGAGTATCCCCG
Organism: Clostridia bacterium; assembly: GCA_017394205.1. Classification (GTDB taxonomy): domain Bacteria; phylum Bacillota; class Clostridia; order Oscillospirales; family Butyricicoccaceae; genus UBA4644. Next base: position 5,950 of record JAFOPS010000095.1, read on the forward strand.
CCATGCCATCGAACTGGTGCGGGAAAAGGCGGCGGAATACGAGGGGAGAGCGGTGCGCTTTTATGCCTGCGGCGGCGACGGGACGCTGAATGAGGTGGCAGCCGGCGCGGCCGGGCTGGAAAATGTGTCCGTGACCGCCTATCCCATCGGCAGCGGCAACGATTTCATCCGTCTGTTCGGCGCGGACAAAAGCGCGTTTCTCGATCTGGAGCGGCTGATGCGGGGCAAAGAGCTGGAGATGGATTATATCCAGTCGGATTGCGGCTTCTGTCTCAACGTGTTCAGCATCGGCGTCGACGCCCGCATTGCTGACGGGATGCAGAAATATAAGCGCATTCCCGCCCTGCAGGGCACGGCGGCTTACAATATTTCCACCGTGGAAAACCTGATCCGCGGGCTCCACGAGCCCTACGGCGTGGAGGTGGACGGGCAGTGCCTCGACGGGGAGTATACGCTGGTGTTGGCGGGCAACGGCCGCTATTACGGCGGCGGCGCCAATCCCGTCCCCGAGGCAGACCCCACCGACGGGCTGCTGGACGTGCTTCTGGTAAAGGCGGTGGATCTTTTAACGGCGGCCAAGGTCATTGGCGCCTATAAGGCGGGGCGGCACCGCACGCTGCCCCGGTATATCCAACATCTGCGGGCAAAGGAAATGACCGTTTATCACCAAAAGGGCAAGGAGATGGTCATCAATCTGGACGGTGAGATCGCCCATGCCAGCCGCACCACGCTGCGGGTGTCGGGGCAAAAGCTCCGGTTTGCCGTGCCCGAGGGGTTGACGCTGCTGCCGCCCCGGATCGTGGAATAAAGCGTGAAAAACCCGTCTGAAGGCATGAACCGCCCCAGTAAAACCGAACAATAGACAAGAACCCCCTTGATGTAGGAAAATAGGAGTACTACATCAAGGGGGAATTATTATGGCAAGGAAATACCAGCATACACAGGAACTGCTCGAAGTAATAAAACACTTACAAGCAGAAGGACAAAGCCAGAAGGAGATAGAAGACTATCTTGGACTAAAAGGGAGTCGGCCGGCTTCCGTCATAAATTCTGCTGCTCAGCACGCAGAAATGAGGCCTATTGCAGCTGGGCCGAGACGTTTTTGACCCAGCGCTCTTTTTTCAGATGGATCAGACCGATGATCACCTTTACCAGGTCGTCGGAAAAGATCAGCAGGCACACGCCCCACAGCGGCGCGCCCAGGAAAACGCCCAGAAAGGCCAGCGGCACTCCCGCCAGCCACACCGTGCCCGTGTCCAGCAGGCAGGCAAAAAGCGTATCTCCGCCGGCGCGGAAGACCGCCACCACCAGACACATGGCCAGCGCCTTGAAGGCCAGCTGGGCCGACTGGATCAGGATCAGCGTGCGCGCCAGCAGGATCGTTTCCGCCGAGACGTGATACAGCGAAAGGATCAGCGGATGAACGGCCGCCATCACCAGACCGGTGCACAGGCCGGCCGCCGGCATCAGCAGGGCAAACCGATAGCTGTGATCGATGGCGCCCTCCCGGTCGCCCGCGCCCACCAGCCGCCCGATGAAGATGCCGCAGGCGTTGCTCATGCCGCGGGTAAAGACAAAGAGGAGCTGAATGGCGGTATTGGCGATCTGCACAGCCGCCAGCGCGGCCGTGCCCAGCATGCCGTAAGCGACGGAGTAGAGCGACGCGCCCACGCTCCACAGCACTTCGTTGAGCAGGACCGGCGCGGCGGTCCTTGCGTATTTCCGGACGAAATCCCGGTCGATGTCAAACAGCTCCCGCAGGCCGGCCGCCGCGGGCAGCTTTTTTCGATAGATCGTGACCACCATCACCAGACATTCGGCCGCCCGGGCCAGAGCGGTGGCGATGGCCGCGCCCCGCAGCCCCAGGGCAGGGAAGCCCAGCAGGCCGTAAATCAACAGGGCGTTGCCCCCCACGTTGATCACGATGGACAGCATGCTGGCCCGGGTGGGCAGGCTGACGTCGCCGGTGCAGCGGCACACCATGGCCAGGATCATGCTCAGCGCCGTCACGGGATAGCTGAAGCCCACGATCCGCAGATAATCGGCCCCCAGCGTGACGGGGCTGGGCTCGTGAACGTAAAAGCCCACCAGAAACCGGGGCGCCAGGAGCGCGCCTGCGGTAAAGACCGCCGTCAGCACGGCGCCCAGAGCATACATCATCCCCATGGTGCGGCGCACGTTCCGAAGATCCTGCGTTCCCCAGAATTGCGACAGGAAGACCGACCCGCCGGAGTTGATGCCGAAGAGCATCAGCGTCAGCAGGAAAAAGATCTGGTTGGCGGCGCCCGCGGCAGCCACGGAATCCTCACCCAGTCGGCCGATCATCACCACGTCGATGAGATTGACGGCGGAGGCGATGAAAAACTGGGCGGCAATGGGCAGCGCCGTTCCGAAGACCCGCCGCAAAAATGCGGGCTCAAAGGCTTTTTTCACACGTTCCATAAGACCTCACGGAAAAATCGTCCCCGGCAGAGGATCCGCCGGGGAAAGAATTTTATTCGGACGGCGGCGTCTGCGCGGGCTTGCCGCCCTCGCGCCTTGCACCGCCGCGTTTGCCGCCGCGATGGCGGCGCTTGCGGGCGTTCTGGCCCTGCTTTTCACCGGAAGGAGCCTCGTCGGCCTGCTCCTTGTCGGGGCGGGCCTGCTCCGGACGGGAGCCGCCGCGCTTTTTGAAAAGAGTTTTGCCGCCGGGGCGCTGCGCGGTGCGCGCATCGCCGCCGGACTCGGCGGGAGCGGCGTCCCGCTTCTGGGGCCTGTTTTGGGGACGGGGCGACCGGTCGCGGCGGGGCGCTTTGGGCTTTTCGCTGTCAGAGGGCTCCTGCGGCTCCAGCGTTTCCCGCAGGGGACGGCTCTGCTCCGGCAATGGAGCGGGCGGCAGATCGGACAGAGGCTCGCCTTTGTCACGCCCGCGCCGCAGGATGCGGCATTCCTCGCAGGAGACGGTCACGGGAGAATCGGGATTGTTCTGCATCCGCACCCGGCAGGTGCCCCGCAGCAGCGACGAATCCATCACTGTCCCGCGGCCGTAAGGAGTATCCACCAGACTCTCGGAGGGAGGCGTCTGGCGGATCATATCCTGATAGGCCTCACTTTCATACTTCAGGCAGCACATCAGCCGGCCGCAGGTGCCGGAGATCTTGGTGGGATTGAGCGAAAGCCCCTGGTCCTTGGCCATATTGATGGACACCGGCTGGAAATCCTTCAAAAATGCGCCGCAGCACAGCGGCCGCCCGCAGATGCCCAGGCCGCCGATCATTTTCGCCTCGTCGCGGACCCCGATCTGCCGCAGCTCGATCCGGGT
>JAFOPS010000096.1 GCA_017394205.1 Clostridia bacterium
ACGCGGGCAAAGAGGCGTTTTTCTGCTCGGTGACAGATCCCTACCAGCCCCTGGAGGCGAAATACGGGCGCACCCGCGCACTGCTGGAGCAGCTTTTGGACACCGGGATCCGCGTCAGCCTCTCTACCAAGTCCGATCTGATCCTGCGGGACCTGGATCTGATCAAACAGTTTCCCGGCGCCCGGGTGTCCTGGTCCATCAACACACTGGACGAGGATTTTCGAAAAGAAATGGACCGGGCCGTCAGCATCGAGCGCCGCCTCGCCGCCATGAAGCAATTTTACGAAGCGGGCATTCAGACCACCTGCTTCATTTCTCCGATCTTCCCCGGCATCACGGACGTGATCCGGATCATCGAGCGCGCCAGAGACCGGTGCAACCTGGTGTGGCTGGAGAATCTGAATCTCCGCGGGGACTATAAGAAGCGGATCCTCGATTGGATCCATGCGCATCATCCGGAGCTGGACGAGCTGTATCACGAGATCTATACAAACGGCAGCCGCGCTTATTGGACGGAGCTGGATCAGGAGATCCGGGAATACACGGCGAAGGAGGGCATGCTGTATCTCCGTGACGACGACCGGCATCGCGCTCCCTTCGGCGAGCCGCCCGTGGTGTGCAATTACTTCTATCATGAAGAGGTCAGAAAATCGGCAAAGCGCGACCGGGCGTAAGGCGGCCGCAAAAGGGCAGCGTACCGAAAACGGGAAACAGGACCATGGTATAATCCTTTATAGAAAAACAAAACGGGAGCGGGGAGCACGAATGGAGAGCTTTGAACCGAAAAAACTGGCGCTGATCAGGATCTGGCAGATCCTGAAGGAATACAGCGATTACGAACACCCCATGACACAGGAGGAGATCGCGGCGCGTCTGGAAAAGGATTACGGGATCTCGATCGAACGGAAGGCGATCAGCCGCAATCTCTCGCTTCTGAAAGAAGCGGGGGTCAACATCGAATCCAGCCGGGCCGGAAGCTATATCGACTATCGCGAGTTTGAGGATTCTGAACTGCATATGCTGATTGACGGCGTGCTGAGCAGCAAGCATATTACCGCAAGGCATTCCCGGGACCTGATCGATCGCATTTGCGCTCTGTCGAACCGGTACTTCAGATCGAGCGTCAAGTATATCTATTCGGTGAACGACTGGAGCAAGACGGATAATCAGTCACTGTTCTACAACATCGAGCTGATCGACACCGCGATCGAGGAGGGAAGACAGCTCCATTACGACTACAATAAATACGGCATGGATAAAAAGCTGCACAAGACGTCCCAACAGTATGTCAGCCCATATCAGATGATCCTCCATAATCAGCGATATTACCTTATGGCTTACAGCGAATACTGGGGCAATATGGTGTTCCATCGCCTTGATCATATTACCAATATGACGATTACCGACAAAAAGGCGACGCCGATCGCAAAAGCGCCCGGATACGAAAAGGGGATCGACTTCAAGGATCTTTCTTCCGCCATGCCCTATATGTACACAGACCGGCCCGAGCGGGTCGAGTTTTTGGCGGATATCGGGATCATCGACCAGATCGTCGACTGGTTCGGAACCGGCGCCAGAATCATGAAAACGGACGATGAGGGCAAAGTCAGGGTCAGCATAAAAGCCAGCCCGAATGCGATGGAGCACTGGGCGATGCAGTACCTCAGCCACGTCGAGATCGTTCAGCCGGAATCCTTGAGAGCGCGTATGAGAGCCGCCCTTGAGAACGGGCTGAAAAAGTATGATTGAAAACAAGAACACTTTTCCGGAAAGGCTTGCGGCTTCTGTTTACAGACAGCGCGCTGCCGGTCTTATCGAAAACGGGGTATATTCAAGGTCGGAACAGTCCCGACCTTTGAATATGCCCTTTTTCTGTATGCTGCGCAGCTTTCGCGGGTCAGGAAGACGGACGGCAGTGTGATGAGCGTTTCTTTTTGAACGGTAGGCAGCGACTGCTCCGAAGGCCGCAAAAGAGGAAACTTTTTCCATAATTGACGCGGGCCGGCGAATTAGTTGAAAATTCGATCAAAACAGGTGTATACTGAGAATCCGCCTTCGGCGGGGCGGCTGCGGTCGAAAACGGGCGATCCCGCAGAAGGAAGGGAAGGCTGCGGCCGTGCCCGGCAAAAGGGGCCGCAAGGCCGTTGCCTCACTCTTTTTGAATGGAGGAATCAAAAATGCTCGGTGCAATCATCGGCGATATCGTGGGCTCCCGATTTGAATTTGACAATCACAAAAGCAAAAATTTCAGCCTCTTCGGCGGCGACGGCATCAATCATGCGCGGTGTGAATACACGGATGACTCCGTGATGACCGTTGCCGTGGCAGACGCGCTGCTTGGCCGCAGCGCGGGGGAAGACGACGGGGTCTTCAGGGACCGTCTGATCGGGAGGATGCACTATCACGGGAAAAACCGTCTGTATGCCGGCTACGGCGCCCGGTTTTTCTTCTGGATCAAAGACGGCCTGTCGGAGCCGTATTACAGCTGGGGCAACGGCTCTGCCATGAGAGCCGCCCCGGTGGGCTGGGTCTCGGATTCCCTTGCGGAGACAGAGCGCCTTGCGAAGCTCACGGCGGAGGTCACCCATAACCATCCGGAGGGGATCAAGGGCGCACAGGCGGTGGCGGCGGCGATCTGGATGGCCCGCAGCGGTCAGAGCAAGGATCAGATCCGGAAATACATCGAGAAGAATTATTATCCGGAGGCATTTCGGAAAAGCCTGGATGAGATCAGGCCGACTTACGAGTTTGATGAAAGCTGTCAGGGAACGGTCCCGGAGGCGTTGACGGCGTTTTACGAGTCCGACAGCTTTGAGGACGCGCTGCGGAACGCCGTTTCGCTGGGAGGCGATTCCGATACGCTGGCCGACATTACCGGCGGGATCGCGGAGGCCTATTACGGGATCCCCGATGAGATCCGCCGGGAGGCCATGGAATTCCTCGACGATGAAATGCGGAGGATCGCCGGGCGGTTTGCGGAGGTATTCCAAAAGAAATGCACCGAATAGGGGACATTTCTTTTGTTATGATACTATTGTGAACAAGAATGAAAGATTGATTGACGGAGGTAGAATCATGAGTACATTTGACAAGGTGATCGGATACGAGAGCATCAAAAACGAGCTGCTTCAGATCTGCGACATGATCCGGAACAGAGAGCTCTATCAAAGCTTCGGAGCAAACCTGCCGCATGGGATCCTTCTTTTCGGAGATCCCGGTCTCGGCAAGACGCTGATGGCCAGGGCATTTGCCGAGGAGTGCGGGATCCCGTGCTACACCGTGCGTCGGAATAAAAACACCGGTGATTTCATCAGGACGATCATCGACGCCTTTGCCGCGGCCAAGGAAGACGCCCCCGCGATCGTTTTCCTTGACGACATGGACAAGTTTGCCAATGAGGACAACAGTCACCGCGACGCCGAGGAATACGTCGCCATCCAGGCCGAGATCGATGAAGCGAAAGACTGCGATGTGTTCGTGCTTGCCACCGCCAACGATCTGGATAAGCTGCCCGACTCGCTGATCCGGTCGGGGCGTTTCGACAGCAAGATCGAGTTCTGCCCGCCCAGCGGCTCGGATGTGACGAAGATCGTTACGCATTATTTGAGCGGCAAGCGGGTATCCGCAGACGTCAACACGGAGGATATCTCAAAAATGCTTCAGCATTTTTCCTGCGCGGATCTGGAGAGCGTGCTCAATGCGGCGGCCATTCGTGCGGCCTATGCGCGAAAAGACGTCATCGAGATGGGCGACCTTGTGGAAGCCGTTCTCAAAACGCAGTATGCCGCGCCCGACTTTTCCATTCGGAAAACCGACGAGGAGATCGAAATGATCGCCCTGCACGAGGCGGGACATCTGGTGATGAGCGAGGTGCTCTGCCCCGGCAGCGTCGGGCTTGCATCCATCCGGGCCACCGGCAGAGACCCCCGCGGGGGATTTGTCAGCCGCTGTACGGAGAATTCCAACGAGCGGCACAGCATCCTAATCGCGCTGGCCGGCAAGGCGGCAGCCGAGCTCTATTCTTCCGAAACTTACGCAGCCGGATGCCAGAGCGACATTCGCAGAGCGTACAGGTGGATCCGGAACGGGATTTCCAGGAACGGAGCTCTGGGCCTTTCGCTGGTTGACGTCGAAACGATAGAGTCTCCCGGAATGTCCGAGCCGTTGAACGTCGCCAGCGAAGCGGTCGTCCATGCCGAGCTCGAGCGGTATTTGCTCAAGGCGCGGGATATTCTGATGAAGAACCGTGGATTTCTCGAGAACGCGCGTGACGCTTTGATCAGGAAACAAACACTGCTGTATTCCGATATCCGCGCGCTCCGGGACAGCGCAACGATCACGAAGGCGGCCGTATGACGGCCGCCTTTGCCGGGTGCAGGCGTTGAAAAGACGCAGCGGGCTCCCTTCGATCGGGGAAGGCGACAGCATGACGCTTGCGGGTATGCCCGTCTGTGAAAGGAGCGATGATGATGGCAGAAACCAATGAAAAGCTTGAAATCAGAAGAAATGATCTTGCCGATATCGATTTTTCCGGACTGCTGGCCTATTCCGCCGGCTGCTTCGGCGCCTCGATGCTCATGCAGGACGGCACGCTGTACCATGCCGATTATTACAACGGCGATATCCGGCCGGAGGAGCTGAGTCCGCTCCTGCAAAGGGCGGAGCTTCACGGCTTTGCCGTTCTCGGCATGGGAAACGTATTGCATTTCCGTGAAGACGATACCGACTGGCTGTTTGAAAAATGGAATCGATACGCAGCGGCTTCCGATGCGCTGTCCTGTAAGAATCTATCGGACCGGAGGGCCGCCCTCTATCAAAACTGGGTCGCCTTTTTCCGCGAGCATATGGCGGAGAGCGCGGGGGAAAAAGAATTCGCTGCGGCCGGCAAAAAACCCGGCGGGAAACCTTGATTTTTCCGGCGGTTTCCGTTATAATACCAACTTGAGTCAAACCATGACGAAAATTGAAACGGTTTTAAAGGAGGTACGGCTGTGAAAAAGAAAGAGACCTGCATGTTGGTCGGTGTGATCCTGATCGCGTTCGGCGTATTTGTGTTTTTCAGAAACACACAGGTTTATTCCTGGGGCTTTTATCGGTTTAACAACGGGATCTCCACAGGCGGAATCCTTATCGCGCTGACGCTGCTGGACGTGGTGCTGTTCGTCGCCACGCGGAGCAAGATCACGAAGATCATGATCCCGATCCTGATCGCCATGATGATCCTTTCCGTGATCCTCGGGACACACCTGCATTATTACGGATCGCTGCTGGATCTGTTCCTGATCCTCGCTCCCGCCGCCGTGGGCGTGGGCCTGGTGCTGCGGTCCATGCTGTCCAAAGAGGCGTGATCCGCGGCCTTTCGTGCCATCTGCAGCCCGCTGAGTGATCGGCGGGCTTTTTCTCAAAATAAAAGACTGCTTGGGAGGATCTGTTATGAAATATCAGAAGCTGGGAAACACCGATATCGACGTGTCCGCGGTGGCGCTGGGCACCTGGGGCCTGGGCGGCGGGAGCGTCTGGTCCGACCGGGATTCCACGGCGGCGGAGGCGGCCTCGCTGCTGGACGCATGCCGGGAGCAGGGGATCAATTATATCGACACGGCGCCCGTTTACGGCACCGGCGCCAGCGAAGAGCTGCTGGGAGCGGCGCTGAAGGGGCGGCGGCACGATTTTGTTCTGCAGACCAAATGCTCGCTCAACTGGCGGCAGGAGGGCGGCAACTTCCACTATTCCCGCGACGGCTACACCGTCAACAACGACACCCGCGCCGCGGCGGTCAAGCGGGACGTAGAGGATTCCCTGCGCCGGATGCAGACCGATTATCTGGATTCGGTGATCGTCCATTACGTCTGCAAGAGCTTTCCCGTGGACGAAACGGTGGGGGCGCTGGAGGATCTGATCCGGGAGGGCAAGATCCGCGCCTACGGCCTTTCCAACAGTCAGCCCGCCGATCTTGAGGAATATCGGCAGAGCCCCGCCCGCGTTTCCGACGGGGTTTCGGTGGTGCAGGAGTTTTTCAGCATCCTTTCGCCCTTCCACGGCCGGGAGTATTTCAAAACGGCGAAGAAATACGGCGTTACCTTCCAGACTTACGGCGTGCTGGAGGAGGGCTTTCTGACCTCGCCCGCCTTTTTGGAGCGCCGCTTTGCCAAGACCGATATCCGTTCCCGCCTCCCCTGGGTGGAGGAAAAGTATCAGGCGGGCCTGCGCCGCGCCTTTGCCGCGTGGGAGCCCCTCTGCCGGGCGCACGGGTGCAGCTTTGCCGGGCTGGTGGAGGCCTGGGCGCTGACGCAGTACGACAAAATGAGCCTTCTGGTGGGCATGCGCAAGCCCGAAAACGTGGCGGATACGGCAAAATGCATTGATATTCGTTTGAGTGACGACGAGATCCGTCTGATGGAACGGGCCGTCGCAGACATTCAGGTGGCAGTGCTGGACAAATAAGGAACATCAACAGCAGGGCCCGCGGCAACCGCCGCGGGCCTGTATTGCTATACAGAGCATACGGAAATTTCCGGAAAGAGGTGCAAAATTTTCGTGGAACATTTCACGGCGGACAGGTTGAAATCGGCCATACGCCATGGTACAATAAATCCAGTTTTTTCCGAACCGGAACAGATCGAAGAAAAGGGGTGCCGCCATGCCTTCCAAAGTCTTTGAGATCATAGAAAAAG
>JAFOPS010000097.1 GCA_017394205.1 Clostridia bacterium
CGCCGTGGCCGAGGGCCTGGCGCAGAAGATCGCCCGCGGCGAGGTTCCCTATAAGCTGCAGAACAAAGAGGTCTGGCTGCTGGATATGACTGCCATGGTGGCAGGCACCCAGTTCCGCGGACAGTTCGAGGGGCGCATGAAGAGCCTGATCGAGGAGATCAAGGCGCTGGGCAACATCATCCTGGTGATCGACGAGGTCCACAATCTGGTGGGCGCGGGCGACGCCGAGGGCAGCATGAACGCCGCGAACATCCTCAAGCCCGCCCTGAGCCGGGGCGAGATCCAGGTCATCGGCGCCACCACCTTCAAGGAATACCGTAAATACATCGAAAAGGACGCCGCGCTGGAGCGGCGCTTCCAGCCGGTGATCATCAACGAGCCCTCGCTCTCTGAAACCGAGGACATCCTGCGGGGCGTGCGGGGCTATTACGAGCAGTATCACGGGGTGGTCATCCCCGACCAGACCGTGGTCCAGGCCGCCTATCTGGCCCATCGCTATATCAACGACCGCTTTATGCCCGACAAAGCCATCGATCTGCTGGACGAGGCCTGCTCCGACGTCAATCTCCGCTCCGCCGCCCTCAGCCGCATTCCTGCCCTGCAGGAGGAGCTGGACCGGCTGACCGAGCAGCAGAACGAGCTGGAAAGCCCCTCTGCGGAAACGCCCGCCAACGACGACGAGCGCTATGCAAAAATCGCGCAGAACCGCTCGCGCATGATGCAGCTGGAGGATGAGTTGGCGAAGCTGCGGGCCCTGCCCGCGCCCCAGGTGGGGCTGGACGATCTGGCCAGAGTCATCGAGCTGTGGACCAAGATCCCTGCCAGCAAGGTGCAGGAGCAGGATTTCATCCGTCTTCGGGAGCTGGCCTCCCGCCTCAAGCAGCGGGTCATCGGACAGGACGAGGCCGTGGACGCCGTGGCCGCCGCCATCCGCCGCCGCAGAGCGGGCATCAGCGAAAAGCGCAAACCCGTTTCCTTTATCTTCGTCGGCCCCACCGGCGTGGGCAAGACCGAGCTGGTGAAGCAGCTTGCCGCCGACCTGTTTGACACCGAAGACGCGCTGATCCGGCTGGATATGAGTGAATATATGGAAAAGCACAGCGTTTCCAAGCTCATCGGCGCCCCTCCGGGCTACGTGGGCTATGACGAGGCCGGCCAGCTCACCGAAAAGGTGCGCCGCCGCCCCTATTGCGTCATCCTCTTTGATGAGATCGAAAAGGCGCACCCCGACGTGCTCAACATGCTTCTGCAGGTGCTGGACGACGGCCGCATCACCGACGCGCAGGGCCGGTATATCAATTTTGAGAACACCGTGATCATCATGACCTCCAACGCGGGCTCCGACCGCAGCGACGGCACGGTGGGCTTCGGCACCACCCTGACCCAGCAGGGCCGGGAAAAGGCCCTCAAGGCCCTGTCTGACATCATGCGGCCCGAATTCATCAACCGCATCGACGAGATCATCTCCTTCAATCAGCTCTCCCAAAGCGATTTTGAGAAGATCGCCGCCATCATGCTCTCGGATCTGAAGACCGGCATCGCCCGCTCGGGCATCGAGCTGACCTGGGACGAGGAGCTCCTCAAAAAGCTGGCCGCCGACAGCTATTCCGTAAAATACGGCGCCCGCAACCTCCGCCGCCTCATCGAAAAGCAGGTGGAGGATCAGGCCGCCAATCTGATCCTGGATACCTTCGAGCATCCCATCAAGCGCCTGCACGCCACCGTGAAGGACGACAGGATCGTGGTGGAAGAGGCGTAATGCCCATCAGCTTTACAGCAAAGAAAGCACCCGCTCCGGAACGTTTCCGGAGCGGGTGCTTTTTGATGTTGCGCGTTATTTGAGCAGGCCGGAGAACAGCTTGCCCAAAAGGCCCAGCAGGCCGGTGCTTTCCTTCTGCTGCGAAGCAGCGTTGGCCGTGTTGGTGATGGGGGTGATCTCGGGGATGGTCTGCGCCTGAGGCTGCGCCTGCGCCATACCGCCGCCCAGCAGGCTGCCGATCAGCGAGGTGGTGTCGGCGCCGCCCAGCATGCTGCCCAGCAGGCTGCCGATACCCATGGCGTTGTTGTTCTGATTGCCGCTGGTCTGCTTACCCAAAAGGCTCATCAGCAGAGGCGCCGCGGCGGCCAGGATCAGACCGGTGGAGCCGGAGCTCAGGCCGGCGCGCTGGGACGCGGTCTGAGTGATCTCAGTCTGCTGATTGCCCAGCAGGTGGCCCACGATCTTGGCGCCGTCGTCCATGTCGATGTTCTGGACAAAGGAAGTCAGGTCGGTGGTGTCGGTCTGGGCGTGCTGCGCCAGAGCGTTGACGAAGCTCTCGGCGGTGTCGGCGCTGTTGGCCTGCGCCTGGGCGCCGTTGAGCAGAGCGGGCAGAGCCGAGGCCAGGACATTCTGGACCTCCTGGCTGGAGGCGCCGGTCTTCTGGCTCATATTGGCGATGGTGTCGCCGCTGAGCAGGGTGCCCATCAATGCGTTCAGATCCATAAATCAAGTTCCTTCCTTTCAAAATAAAAATAACGAATTTCCTTTTATTTTGGCTTTATGATACGCCTGTTTGCCGGAAAATGTCAAGAAAAAAGGCTCATTTTATTGAAATACCACGCAAAATGATGTATAATGGCGAAAAAGATCCCCGGAACTAAAGAATTAGGAGTGAGAATCATGGCTGAAAAGAAACAGCATACCCTTGTTTCCGCGGAAACAAAGGAAGAGATGTCTGCCGCTCAGGTGGCGGAGAAAAATGACGAGGCAAAAAAGAAAAAGATCAAAGAGGCCAAGCCCGTTGGCAACGCCGGCGGTCTGCGGATCGGCGCCGTCTGTCTGTGGGTGCTGGCGCTGGTCTTTGAGATCCTGGCTCTTCTGGTGCTCAACGGAAAGATCTCCCTCAGCTTTATGCCCACTCTGTGGCAGCTGATCCTGTTTATCGTGCTGGATCTGGCCTGTGTGATCATCGGCGCGCAGCTTTGGAAAAAGGCCAACCACATCAAGCCCGCCTCGGAAAAGAACAAGCTGCTCTTCTGGCTGTGGAACAATATGGGCGTCATTGCCGCGGTGATCTGCTTCCTGCCGCTGATTATTCTGCTTTTGGCCAACAAGGATCTGGACAAAAAGACCAAGGCCATTGCGGTGGTGGTTGCCATCGTGGCGCTGCTCATCGGCGGCGTCAGCAGCTATGATTTCAACCCCGTTTCTCAGGAGCAGCAGGAGGCTGCCATCAGCGCGCTGGGCGACGAGCAGGTCTATTGGGCCCCCTTCGGCAAGGTCTATCACACCCACGAGGATTGCAGCGCCCTCAACCAGAGCGACACGCTGACCGTGGGCACCGTGGAGCAGGCCATCGCCGCCAACCGCACCCGCCTTTGCTCCTTCTGCGCCAAGCGCGACGCTATCACCGGCGTGGTCACCGACGACGCGGCGGATTAAGGCATTTTCACAAAATATCATTATCGGCCCCGGCGGAATACCGCCGGGGCCGAGTTTATGCGAACCTTATGGGGTCTTTCCTGTCATACAGATAAAACCGCATCCTTTCTGCAGGGTCTGTCCCATCCACAGAAAGCACGTTTATCTTTTCGCTGATTTCACACAGTGTTTTCCCTTTAAAAATCGGTGCCGACATAAAATCGAAAAGGGAATGATAGTCCCATGCCTCCGTGCCATCCGGCTTCAGTCCAAACCAAAATAGTTCCTGTTCCTGATGTTCCGGATCAGGCATCTTCCCCATCCAGCAGTTCTCGTAGCCGGGCATATCGGTGACCTCAAATTCAACCTCAATACAGCCCCATCCATCCAAAGGATAAGAAAACAGCTTTTCCAGCGTTGCACGATCTGCCTTCATAAAATTTTCTCCATTCTTCGCCGTATCACATCGTTTTTATATCAGATTCTTTCGAAAACGCAAGATATCGCCATTATCGATGGCATCACTCCGCCAGCAGGCGGCGATTCAGCTCGTAAAGCGCCGTTTTGTTGGAATCCCACGTCAGTCTGGCCATCGCCTGCTCGTAAGACAGCCATTCCAGATCGAGATGCTCGTCAGACAGGGTGATTTCCCCGTCGCAGGCAAAAGCAAACGCATATTCCGGGATCACAAACGTATCACGGCTCCACAGTTTTCGGTGCTTTTCCGCAATCACGTCGACGGGAAGAAACGCCATGGATCGCAATGGCAAAATCTGCGAAGCCCGGACGCCTGTTTCCTCAAAAATTTCCCGTTTCGCCGCCTCTGCTTCTGTTTCCCCGTCTTCCCCGCCGCCGGCGACGAACTGGTACTGGTCATGATCGGCGCGGTGAAGCACGCAAAACCGCAATTCCGGCTCTGCTCTGTATGGGATCGCCAAAATCTGAAAGGGTGCCCGCATATTTCCCTCCGAAAGCGTGTGGACGAAAGCGGCCCTGCAAAAGCCGCCGAGGTTGACAAAACCCCTTTTGCCGCAACAGACAAAAGGGGCTTCTCACGTGGTGACTCAGCGGGGATTCGAACCCCGGACACCCTGCTTAAAAGGCAGGTGCTCTGCCTGCTGAGCTACTGAGTCATATTGGCTGGGCTGGCTGGAATCGAACCAGCGAATGCCAGAGTCAAAGTCTGGTGCCTTACCGCTTGGCTACAGCCCAGTATCGCCGCCCTCCGGCGTAAATAATGCGCCCGCTCCTCAAATGAGGAGCGGCACATCATTGTAATGGGGTGGATGAAGGGATTCGAACCCTCGGCCTCCAGAGCCACAATCTGGCGCGCTAACCAACTGCGCCACATCCACCATCTGCTTGGCGTGCCTGGAGGGACTCGAACCCCCAACCTACTGCTTAGAAGGCAGTTGCTCTATCCTGCTGAGCTACAGGCACATACGTTCCGGAAGGACTGCGATGGGCTGACCGAACTGGAGCAGGTGATGGGAATCGAACCCACGTGTTCAGCTTGGAAGGCTGACATTCTACCATTGAACTACACCTGCGGCTGTCAGACGCTCTCAAATCAGCTTTTCAATTGTAATATGATTCCCGCCGTTTGTCAAGAGTTTTTCCGAAAAGTAACCGTCCTTCTGCACAAAAAACCGGCTCGCACGGGGCGGGCCGGTGGGATCCGCTTACAGCCGCGCCAGATAGCGCAGGATGCCGGTCTTCGGCTTTTTGATGTGATAATGCTCCCACACCAGCGCCAGCAGCGCCTCGTCGGTGATGATGCGGAAGGGATCGATGGACAGTTCTCCGGCGGCCTTTTCCAGATAAGCGATGAGAAGGCTGTAATAATCCCCCTTCTCCCCCAGCTCCTTGCTCAAATCGGGCAGGAGCTTTTCATTCAGCTTCCGCAGGGAAAGCTCGGGCGCCGCCGAGCGCATCATGGACGAAAGCTCCTGATAGGCGCGGGCCTCGTCAAAGGTCTTTTCGATATAATAGGTCTTGCCCTGCAGACCGTAAAGCACCCGCTGGGCGTCGTAATAGCCCAGGCGCATGTTGGCGCGGCTCTGCTCCCGATCAAAATTGAGCACGTTGCCCAGCTCGGCGTTGGGGCTGATGACGACGATCCCGGCGTTTTTCGGGATCTTGACCCGCCGCTCGAAGCCCACTCCGTGAAGCCGGATGGCGATGATGTCCCGATAGCCGTGCTCCAGCAAAACATGCAGCGGCAAAACGTCCTGCACGCCGCCGTCGGCATAGCGCTTCCCGCCCAGCTTTTCATTCTTGAAGGCGGGAAAATACGCGGAGGCAAGAAGCATATCGTGCAGCTCGCCGGGCTGAAGGGCGCGGGCGTCCAGCTCCAGCTCCTTCATGTCGGAAAGCGAATAGGTCATGATGAAAAAATCCACGTCAGACTGGCGGATCTTGTCCTCATCCACCACGTGGGCGATCATCTTGCGAAGGGGCTCGATGTCAAAGCCGCCCTCCCGGACGACGCCCCGGGCCTCCTTCAGCAGCGCCTTCAGCTCGCCGAAGGTGCGGATATCCCGCTTCATCAGCCGCTCCATCACGCTGTCGTCCACGTTCATGATCTGGGAAAAGCGGATGTTGGTCCAGAGCAGCTCGGCCTCCTTGCGGGCATGCATGGCCATCATGGCCCCGTTGAGCGAGCCCACGGACGTGCCGGAAACGGCGTTGTATCGGATGCCCGCCTCCTCCAGGGCGCGCCAGGCGCCCACCTGATAAGCGCCGCGGGCGCCTCCGCCCTCCAGGGCGACGGCATAGGTTTTGTTGGGATCCAGCTTGAGCTCCATGGGATCGCTCCTTTCTTCGGAAATATGGGGTTTTCCCTTGTATTTCAGTCCCTGATTTGCTACAATAAAGCAAAAGCAGGCGCGCGGCGGCGTGCCGGAGCGCCTGCCCTGTTCGTATAGTATACCACGTTTTCGGAGGAATGTATAGCATGTGCATAAAAAAATGGCCGGCGCTGCTGCTGGCGGTCATTCTGCTTGTTTCGCTGGCGGCCTGCGGTCCTGCTCAGATCGCCGCGCCTGCGCAGCAGCCCTCCCAGGAGCTGACGCTTCTTCCCCCCGAGGAAAAGCAAAACACGGATTTGGTCCTTTTGCCCTCCGACCCCGCGCCGCCGTCCGAAGAGCAGACGCCTGAAGCGCCTCCGGCGGAGGAGCCGCCTGCTCAGGAGCCCGCGCTGGACGAGGACGGAAGCTACACCTCCAAGGAGGACGTGGCCCTGTATATCCATCTCTACGGCCGCCTTCCCGACAACTTCATCACCAAAAAAGAGGCCGAAGCGCTGGGCTGGAGCGGAGGCTCGCTGGAGCCCTATGCCCCGGGAAAATGCATCGGCGGCAGCTATTTCGGCAATTACGAGGGTCTGCTCCCCAAGAAAAAGGGCCGTTCGTACACCGAGTGCGACATCGATACGCTGGGAAAAAAGAGCCGCGGGAGCAAGCGCATCGTATTTTCCAACGATGGTTTGATCTATTACACCGAGGATCATTACAACACCTTTGAACTGCTTTACGGGGAGGTGGATTGATGCGCCGTGCCGACATCGACTGTGCCGGGATCGCCGACCGCCGGGCGCTGCACGCAGCCCTGAAGGAGACGCTGGCCCTGCCGGAATACTACGGAAACAACCTGGACGCGCTGGCAGACTGTCTCTCGGATCTGTTTGAGGACACCTGTCTGGTCCTCCGTCATCCCAATGCGCTGCGGGATGCGCTGGGCGATTACGCCGAAGCGCTGCTGCACGTCCTGCACCGCGGCGCGCTGGACAACCGCCATTTTGTCTTTTTGATCGTGGAAGACGCCCCCCGCACGGGCAACTGAAAACAGGAAAGGAGTCCTATTATGAAGCTTGCCGAAGCTTTGCAGGAGCGGGCCGATCTCAACCGCCGCATCCAGCAGCTGCAGCACCGTCTGACGAACAACGCCATCGTCCAGGAGGGCGAATATCCCGCCGAGGATCCCCAGGATCTGCTGGATGAGCTGGACCGTGACGTGGACCGGCTGGAGGAGCTCACCGCCGCCATCAACCTCACCAACTGCCGCACCCTTTACGAGGGCGAAAGCCTGACGGCCCTGATCGCCCGCCGCGACTGTCTGCGCCTCAGGCTGGAGATCCTGCGAGATTTCATCTCGGAGGCCAGCCAGAACACCCGCCGTGCCAGAGGCTCGGAGATCCGTGTGCTCAGCACGGTCAACGTCAAGAACTTGCAGCGGGAAACGGATGAGCTGTCCCGGGATCTGCGCCTGCTGGACAACGCCATCCAGGCCACCAACTGGTCTACCGAGCTGTAAAAAAATGCGGCGAATGCCGCTGTGTGTAGTCTTCGGGGCGAACGCAAACCCCTTTGCAAGCCGGGGGGATACAAATCGGCCTGCGCTGCTGGTGCGCCGCGGGGCCGGCGCGGGGTTCGAATCCCTGTTTATCGTGATGCCCAGCATCGCGTACAAACGCATCGTTTTTGTGTATCGTTACGCCCATGCGTTGACCGAGGACGAGGGTGGGACCGGGGACAATCAAAAAATAAAAGCTCCGATGCATCACGCATCGGAGCTTTTTCTGTGAAAATCAGTATTCGTAGTGGAATTTCTCCCGGATCAGCTTCCACAGCAGGTCGCTGCAGAGGCCGCCCTCCTCCGTCCGGTAATAGAAGGGATCCTTCCGCACGGTGTCGCTGTTCTCCAGGATCAGGCGGGCCAGCTCGTTGCCCTTGTCGTCCAGAAAAAGCATGCGGAACCGATAGCCCATCTCGATAAAGGAGATGCCGTCCTTCCCTCTCACCTTTTTGAAAGACCGGCTCTGGACGTTTTCCACGATCTCGGAGATGAGCTTGGGATCGGTCACGTCCATCTGGTAGCCCGTGTGCCCGTCAAACAGGTCGATGGTCTTTACCTTCTCCGGATCAAGTCCACGGAGAAAATGCACCGGCAGAATATACCACAGCACGACCGCCAGCACGATGGCGGGAAAGATCAGATGCTTGGCGATTTTCAGGATCGGTCGAACGGATTTCATAACGGTGATTCTCCCTTCTTCCGGCGGTCAGACCACCTGGAAAAGATAGAATTTCAAATAATCGGTTTCGGGAACGTTCCATAAGATCGGATGGTCCGGCGCCTGCTGGCGCATCTCGATCTGCCGCAGCGCGACTCCGGCGTCGGCCGCCGCCTCGCGCAGCATTTTTTCAAACCGCGGAGCGGGCATGAAGTGGCTGCAGGAGGCCGTGGCCAGATAGCCGCCCCGGGGCAGCAGCTTCATGGCGCGGAGATTGATCTCTTTGTACCCCTTTTCCGCGCTGCCCGCCGTCTTGCGGGATTTGGTGAAGGCGGGCGGATCCAGAATGATCAGATCATAGGGCTTTTGTCCGCCGCAGGTCTCCTCGAGCCGGGGCAAAAGATCGAACACATCGGCGGTAAGAAACTCCATCCGGTCTTCAAGACCGTTGCGCCGGGCGTTGGCCCTTGCCATTTCGATGGCCGAGGCGCTCACGTCCACGGCGGTGACGCGGGCCGCGCCGCCCATGGCGGCGTTGAGCGCAAAGGAGCCGGTGTGGGTAAAGCAATCCAGCACCCGTTTGCCCTTTGCCAGCCCGGCCACCGCAAGGCGGTTGTATTTCTGGTCCAGGAAAAAGCCTGTTTTTTGTCCGTTTTCCACGTCGACGTTGTAAAAAATGCCGTTTTCACAGATCTCGGTGACGGGACTTTCGGGAAGCGGGCGGTCCTTCAGAGGAAACCAGCCTTTGCCCTGCTCCAGCCCCTCCAGCTCCCGCAGAGGGACGTCGTTGCGCTCGAAAATACCGGCGATCTGCTGGCCGTCGGCCTCCAGGACCTGTATCAGCAGCGGAAAGATCACGGGCTTGAGCCGCTCCATCCCATAGGAAAGGGTCTGAGTCACCAGCAGCCGGGAAAAGCGGTCCACCGTCAGCCCCGGGAAGCCGTCGGCCTCGCCGAAGATCAGGCGGCAGCAGGACGTATCGTCCCCCATCACGGTCTTGCGATAGTCCCAGGCATACTGCACCCGCCTGCGCCAGAAGGCCTCGTCGAAGCGGTCGTTGGCGTTGCGGGACAGAAGCCGCAGACGGATCTTGCTCTCCCGGCTGATCAGGCCCGTGCCCAGATATTTTCCCTTTTCCGAAAGCGCGTCGGCCAGGGCGCCGTTTTCGGCCTCGCCCTCTTCCCGCAGGACCTCCGCCTCGTAGATCCAGGGATGGCCGCCCTCCACCCAGCGCGTTCCCTTGGGCGTGATAATCAATCGGGGATATGCCCGCTGCTGCTTCATGCCGAGATCAACCTCCCTGAGAATTGACTTTCATTTTACCACAAGATCCGAGCAGAAACAAGGTGTTCCCCGTTTTTTCCCGAAAAACTCCCGGCGCCGCCGTCCGCGGGCGGCCGCGAAGTTTTCCATCGGATCGGGAAAATCCGTCGACCCTCTTGACAGCGTTATTCCATTGTGATATTATTTTGATATCAAAATCGTTGGAGGTATCCGATATGAACGAAAAAACGCTGAACAACCGGAAAAACGGTCTTCCTCTCCTGCTTCTCTTCATTCTTTTGCATATCTGCTCGGTGGCGGGCATCATCGTCGGCAGCATCCACGAGTGGATCCCCCTGATCATCGTAAGCGCGCTGGTATTTATCGCTGTGTTCTTCCTCTATCCGGGCCTCAAGGTGCTCAAGCCCCAGGAGGCGCTGGTGCTCACCCTCTTCGGCAACTACATCGGCACCCTGCGGGGCGAGGGATTTTATTTCGTCAATCCCTTCTGCGTTTCGGTGAACCCCGCCGCAAAGACCAAGCTCAACCAGTCGGGCGACGTGGACGGCAACGGCCAGAAATCCATCGTCCTCAACGCCCAGGGCGCGGCCGTGGCAGCCGAGCTGTCCAGCAACAAGATCTCACTGAAGATCATGACGCTGAACAATTCCCGCCAGAAGATCAACGACTGTCTGGGCAACCCCGTGGAGATCGGCATCGCCGTCATGTGGCGGGTGGTAGACACCGCCAAGGCCGTCTTCAACGTGGATAATTACAAGGAATACCTGTCCTTGCAGTGCGACAGCGCCCTGCGGAACATTGTCCGCATTTATCCCTATGACGTGGCCCAGAACGTGGACACCACCGGCGACGGCGTGGCCGACGAGGGCAGCCTCCGCGGCTCGTCCGAGGTGGTGGCCCAGCGCATCAAGGACGAGATCCAGAGCAAGGTCGCGGAGGCCGGTCTTGAGATCATCGAGGCCCGCATCACCTATCTGGCCTATGCTCCCGAGATCGCCGCGGTCATGCTGCAGCGTCAGCAGGCCTCCGCCATCATCGACGCCAGAAAGATGATCGTGGACGGCGCCGTGGGCATGGTGGAAATGGCGCTGGACCGTCTGAAGGCCAACAACGTCGTGGATCTGGACGAAGAGCGCAAGGCCGCCATGGTGTCGAACCTGCTGGTGGTGCTCTGCGGCAACCAGAACGCTCAGCCGGTGGTCAACTCCGGCAGCCTGTATTGACCTATGGACGGCCGTGTTTCTACCCTCTCCATGGTCTTCATGGGGATCTCGCTGGCAGTGAGCGTCGCGATCCCGCTGATTTTGTTCCTCTATTTCCGCAAACGGCGGCATTGCGATTTCCAGCCCTTTTTCACGGGCTGTCTGGTGTTTTTGCTGTTCGCGCTCGTGCTGGAGGCCGCCGTGCATCGGCTGGTGCTGGGCTCGGCCGCGGGCGGCGCGATCCGGGAAAACACGCTTTTATACGCCCTGTACGGCGGCCTGATGGCCGGACTGTTTGAGGAAACCGGGCGGTATCTGGCCTTTTCCACGGTCCTGAAAAAGTATCGCGGCAACGACGAAAATGCCCTGATGTACGGTGCGGGGCACGGCGGCTTTGAAGCGCTGGTCGTCCTGGGGCTGAGCATGGTGAGCAATCTTTCCCTTGCCGCGCTGATCAACACCGGCCATCTGGATCAGATCACCGGCTCTCTCAGCGGTGAAGCGCTGGCGCAGGCACAGAACGCCGTTTCCACGCTGACCTCCGCCGCACCCGTCTTCTTTCTTGCGGGGATCGTGGAGCGCATCTTCGCCGTGTCAGCCCATCTTGCTCTTTCCGTCCCGGTCTGGTTCGCCGTCAAAGAGCGCAGGCCTCTGCTCTACGTCCTTTCCATCCTGCTCCATGCCCTTTTGGACGGCGTTACCGTGATCCTGTCCGGCAAGATCTCGGTCTGGGCAGTGGAGGGCTTCATCGGGCTGACGGTGCTGGTCATCGTCCTGATTGCTGCGGCGGTCTGGAAAAAGTACGCCCGCAAGCCGGAAGAAACCGGAGCGGACGCATGAAAAAGGGCCACGGGAAAAAGATGGCCGCCCCCATCGTGATCACGGCGCTGATCCTGCTGTATTACACCGCCATGGGCCTCATCATCCTGCGCCTGCCGTGGGTCAGGCCCTGGCTGCGGGCGGTGCTCATCGCCGTGCCGCTGATCCCAAGCTGCGTCATCCTCTATGTGATGATCCAGCGGATCGGCGAGATCAAAAAGGGCGAAGAAGACGACCTGGATCAATATTGACCAAACGGAAGGAGAATTCATATGCTGATCGTAACAACCGAGACCATCACCGGAAAAGAGCTGGAGATGCTGGGTCTTGTCAAGGGCAGCACCATCCAGACCAAAAACATCGGCAGAGATATCACCCAGGGCTTCAAGACGCTGGTGGGCGGCGAGCTCACGGCCTATAACGATATGATGAACGACGCCCGGGCGCTGGCCACCAAGCGCATGGTGGCGGAGGCCGAGGCGCTGGGCGCCGACGCCATCGTATGCACGCGGTACGCCTCCTCCGCCGTGATGCAGGGGGCGGCCGAGGTCATCGCCTACGGCACCGCCGTCCGTTTCCGGACGTGATCCCATGGCTGACAGTAAAAAACAGGTCCCTCTGCGGCTGTCCCCAAAGCTGTACGACGCCATCGCCGCCTGGGCGGAGGACGATTTTCGCTCAGTAAACGGGCAGATCGAATACCTCCTCTCGGAATGCGTGCGTCAGCGGAAAAAGAACGGCAAATACGTGGGCGAGGAGATCGACGTCCCGCCCGAGCTGGACGTGAAATGAGGAGGGCCTATGAAACTCAAGATCGGAATGGACCGCGCCCAGCGGGAAGCATACTGCGGCGTGCGGGAAACGGTTTTTCAACGCATCCTCAACCTGCTCTCTCCCCTGTTGCTGCTGGCGGCTGTTTTGGTGATCGCCCTGCGGTGGCACGCGCTGCCCCAGCGCATCCCGATCCATTATGACTTTTCCGGCAACGTCACCGGCTACGGCGGACGGGGCACGCTGCTGCTCCTGCCCGTCATCGGCCTGGTGGCCGACCTGACCGTCGGCATCTGCTGGCGGTTTCCCCAAAGCTGGAACATGGGCATTCAAAAAACGTCCCGCAACGCGCCGTTTTTGTATCACGCCTCCCGCAATATGATCGCGGAGCTGCGGCTGTGTCTGGCGCTGTATTTTGCCTCTTCCGCCGCCTGGCAATGCTTTGCGCCGGAAAAGGGCATGTCCTGGCTGGTGTGGGGCTGGGCGTTGATCTTTTTGCCGCTGATCCTGTATCTCGTGCGGCTGGCGCGGATCAAACGGATCTGAAACGCCTTGTTTTCCATAAAAAAGCCACCCTTCCGGGTACCGGCCGTAAAAAGGCGCTTTGTGGGAGCTAAAACCGGTTAAATAAGCATGAAACAGGAGTAACCGCTGCGGTTACTCCTGTTTTGTCTGTCCGTCTTGGGTTTCAGAGACATAGTCCAGTGCACTCTTTCGTCCCGGGCCGGGAAAAATCGCCCTGCTGAACCGGGGCCTGTCATAATCGCTTAAGGTACAACATGACTTCATGATTTCTTTGATTTCTGTACACATAGCCATCGCTTTCAAATCCAAGCTTATCATGCAGTCTTAAGCTGGCATAGTTGTCAGCTCTGACCTGATCCATCATCATTCGGTATCCCCGTTCCGCTGCATATGCTGCCAGAACCGCCAAGCTCTCTGCCGCAAATCCCTTTTTTCGTTCTGCGGGATAGATCTCTATTCCCGTTGATACGATGCTATGACTGCGCTCATACATTGATATGTTTCCTACAATCCTGCTATCGGATACAATGGCAAACATCTCAAAACGGCGGCCTTGGTAAACACACAAATTCCACTCGTCGATCATTTTTATGATCTCAGCGGCGGTCATATTCGGATATTGATTGGACTGAACAGACTCCACGTCATCTCG
Source organism: Clostridia bacterium (assembly GCA_017394205.1). Taxonomy (GTDB): domain Bacteria; phylum Bacillota; class Clostridia; order Oscillospirales; family Butyricicoccaceae; genus UBA4644. The sequence goes on from JAFOPS010000097.1 coordinate 13,668, forward strand.
TGTAAAATGCCTTAGTGTGACCATATCGCAACCTCATCAGATCCCGGCTTGTTTGAATGAAACGATTATATCATGGCTTCCTTACACGGTCAATTGTCTCACGTTCAAAGTGAAAAGAAGACACTTCCTTGCGAATCGCCTTCCTCTTGGCGCTTTTCCATCCGTTTCCGGCCGAAGTGCGGCCGGGTGCTTGACCTCGATCCCGTCGGTCTGATATAATAATTGTAAAAGATTGGGCCCTTTTGACGAAAAAGGAGGCGCATATGAAAAAGCTCTGTCTGCTCACCGGCGCCACGGGACATCTGGGAAGCGTCCTGCTTTCCCGCCTGATCGGCTGCGGCGTCAGCGTCCGCGCACTGGTCCTGCCGGAAGAAGCGGCCTTTCTCCCGCCGGACGTGCCCTACACCGTGGGAAACGTGACCGACCCCGACAGCCTGATCCCCTTTTTTGAAGCGGCGGGCTATGATGAGGTGACGCTGATCCATTGCGCCGCCGTCGTTACCATCACCTCCCGTCCCTATCCCGGGCTGTGGGAGATCAATGTGGGCGGGACGGAAAATGTCCTGCGGGCGGCGCGGCGCGAAGGCGTGTCGCGGATGATCTACGTCAGCTCGGTGCATGCCATCCCCGAACAGCCCGCCCCTGCGGTCATCCGGGAGCCGGACGCCTTTTTCCCGGAGCGGGTCAGAGGGCAATACGCCAAAACAAAGGCTGCGGCAAGCGCACTGGTGATGGAAGCGGCGCGGACCGGGCTGAATGCCAGCATCGTGCTCCCCTCCGGGATCATCGGACCGGGCGACCTGCGAAGAAGGAACCACAGCGCCGCAACGATCCGCGCCATGGCTGCGGGAAGCATCCCGCTGAGCATCAGGGGCGGCTACGATTTCGTCGACGTGCGCGACGCGGCGGAAGGCATCCTGCAGTGTGAAGCGCACGGCCGCGCGGGCGAATGCTATATCCTCAGCGGTGAATACGCCTCGATCCGGGATCTGATGCGCTTTGCCTGCGAGGCGGCGGGACGCCGTCCGCCAAAGAGCGTGCTTCCCGCGTGGGCGGCGCGGCTGGCCGCGCCCGCTGCGGAATGGATGGCGGCGCTTTCTGGCAAAAAGCCCCTGCTGACGCCGTATTCCATAGACGTTCTGCAATCCAACGCCCGCTTTTCTCACGAAAAGGCCAGCCGTGCGCTGGGCTATCGTCCCCGGAGCGTCGCCGACGCCGTGCGGGATACGGTGCTGCTGTAAAAAACGAATAAAGAGCAGGCAAAAGCCTGCTCTTGTTTGTTGTTCTGCGCCTATTGCTTCGTCAAAAACGCCTCCGCGTCCAGCACGGTGGAAAGCTCCACCAAAACGGGGTCGAGCCCTGTGCCGTAGGTGGCGCGCATGCTGTGGACGCTGTCCACCGGGTGCTCCTGCTCCAGCGGCAGGGCCACCTGCGCCGAGGTGCCGCCGCCCTCGTTGCTCATCAGCATAAACCGTCCGCCGTGCTTCTCGGCAAAGGCGCGGGTGAGGGCAAGGCCGAAGCCCACGCCGCTGCTGCCCGTCTTCAGCGGGTCCAGCTCGTCGTATTTCCGGAAAACGCTGCCCATGACCTCGCTCTGGATGCCGCTGCCCGCGTCGGTCACGGAGAAAACGGCCTCTCCGTCGCGCTGGCGCAGCGTCAGTACGATGCTCCCGCCGTCGGGCTGGGCGGCCATGGCGTTGGAGATCAGATGCAGTAGCATACGGCAGGTCTTCTCCCGATCGACTCTTGCGATCAGCGGGGATTCCGGCAGGCGTGCTGTAAAGCGGATGCCCTTTTCAGCGCAAAGCGGCTCTATGCGGCGGGATATCTCGCCGCAGAGGGCGGTGAGATCCTCGTCGCTGAAATACAGCTCCAGATAGCCGTTTTCCGCGGCGGCGCAATCCTCCAGATCCCGGGCCAGGCGGATAAAGCGGTAGATCCCCCGCTTGAGCAGCGCCGTTTCCCGGCTGCTCTGCTCCCGCTCCAGCTTCTGCACCGTAGGCAGCATCAGCGAAAGCTCCCGGTTGATCTCGCGGGAGAGATAGCGGGATGCGTTCATGGTGATGAACACGCCCCCCTTTTGCGACAGGGGGAACAGCTCGATATGGATATTGCCCTCCATGGGCGACGCGGCGCAGGAAAAGCGATGCTCCCGCAGGGTGCATTCAAACGTGCTCTCGCGGCCGGCCTGGACCTCGCTGATCAGGCGGGCCACCGCCCGATCCTCCATCAGATCGTTCAGATTGCGGCCCGAAAGATCCTCCCCCAGCAGCAGCCGGAGCCCGCCGGAGGTATAGAGGATCCTGCCGGAGGCGCTGCACAGCAGCAGCATCCCCGTCAGCGCCGTTTCCGGGAAACGGGTCAATTCGGGATTCTCCTGTTCCGTCATGGAAATGGCTCCTTTCCGGTCGATCCGGTTCTATCTCAACAGATTGCAAACGTTATACCATAAATTTCGTGTTTTGTCAATTTACGACCGATTTCTCACGCCGCGTCATTTTATGCAAAACGGCAAAAGGAAGCTCGATTTGCGGGGTTGCTTTTGTCAGATGCTTTGGCTATAATAAAATCAGAGCAGACCGCGGTCCGCATGAATCAGGAATACAGAAAGATGGAGGCAATTATCATGATCAACGTTGGCATCAATGGTTTCGGACGCATCGGCCGTCTGATCCTCCGCGAAGGCATCAAACGCGGCAACATCAATTTTGTCGGCATCAACGGTCACCGGATGGATCCGGACTATATGGCCTATATGCTCCGGCACGACACCGTTCACGGCGCTCCCGATTTCGACGTTTCCTATGATGAGGACGAGCTCATCGTCAACGGCAAGCACATCATGGTCATCAAGGGCGACGACCCCGCCGAGAACCCCTGGAAAGAGCTGGGCGCCGAGTATATCATCGAATCCACCGGCAAATTCAAGACCATCGAGGACGCCAGCGCTCATATCAAGGCCGGCGCGAAAAAGGTCATCATCACCGCCCCCAGCAGCGACGCTCCCATGTTCGTCATGGGCGTCAACCACGGCAGCTATACCCCCGATATGACCGTGGTGAGCAATGCCTCCTGC
>JAFOPS010000017.1 GCA_017394205.1 Clostridia bacterium
GCTCCCGAGGCCGTGGTCAACGCCGAGAAGGAAAAGCTGGAAAAGTATAAGGAACTGGCCGCCAAGCTTCAGCAAAGCCTGAACGCCCTGCAATAAGAAGCCATGACGTACGAACAGGCGCTGGATTATATCCACTCCCGCATCCACCGGGGCACCCGCAAGGGCATGCCCCGGATGCGGCTGTTGATGGAAAAGCTGGGCAATCCCCAAAAGCGGCTCAGGATCGTCCATGTGGCGGGCTCCAACGGCAAGGGCAGCACCTGCACCATGCTGGAGAGCGTGCTGCGGCAGGCGGGTTACCGCACGGGGCTGTTTATTTCACCCTTCGTCTTTGATTTCCGCGAGCGCATCCAGCTCTGCGGCGAGCTGGTGGACAAAAAGCTGATGGCCGACACGCTGGAGCGCATGCTCCCCGTCTTTGATGAAATGAAGGCGCTGGATCAGGAATGCACCGAGTTTGAGACCCTCACCGCTCTGGCGTTTGTGATCTTTGCCGAGGCCGGGGTGGATGCGGCCGTGATCGAGGTGGGCATCGGCGGCCTGCTGGACTGCACCAACGTCATCGATCCGCCGGTGCTGGCCGTTATCGGCGCCATCTCGCTGGAGCACACCGAGATTTTGGGAAACACCATCCCGGAGATCGCCGCCCAGAAGTGCGGCATCATCAAGCCGGGCTGCCGTGTGGCGGCCTACTGCGACCTGCATCCCCAGGCCCGCGCCGTTCTGGAGGAGACCTGCGCCTCATTCGGCATCACACCGCGGCTGGCCGATCCGGCGGCGCTGGAGGTGCTGGAGGAGAGCGACCGGGGCTCCCGCTTCTGCTACGGAGGAGAAGAATATTTCGTCCCGCTGGCGGGGAGGCATCAGGTGTATAACGCCCTCACCGTTCTTTCCGCGGCGGAGGAGCTGCGGGAGGCGGGCTTTGACCTGCCCGTGCAGACCGTGCAAAAGGGCCTTGCGGCCACCCGCTTTGTGGGCAGATTGCAGATCGTGCGGAAAGCTCCCAAATGCATCCTCGACGGCGCCCACAATCCCGGCAAGATCAAGGCGCTGGCGGAGGCTCTGGACGAGCTGTATCCGGAAAAAACGCTGATCTGCGTCATGGGCATCATGCAGCGCAAGGACTATCACGCCGCCATCCCGCCCATGGCGAGCCGGAGCCGTGTGTTTATCGCCGTCCCCGCCGAAAACTTTTCCGGCGGCACCCTCCCGCCGGAGGAAACGGCGAGCATCGCCGCCCGCTTCTGCGGCGACGTGCGGATCTGCTCCTCTGCGGAAGAGGGGGCGCGCCTGGCCCTGCGCCTGGCGGGAGAAAACGACGTGATCGTGGCCTGCGGCTCCATGTATCTGCTGGGCGATGCGAAAAGAGGCTTTACAGAGAGCGAAACCGGCGAAGACGGCTCGGCGGCGGGAAAAACTGCCTTTGATCTGACCGTGGAAAAGGTGGAAAAGGGGACCCCGCTGGCGGACGAGCTGCTGCGCTTTGTGGAGACCTGCTCCTGGGAGGAAACGAAGGAGCATATCGCAGAGCTCATCCGGGAATGGCGCTTCACCGATTGGGAAACCATGTTCGCCGCCTGTGCAGACGGAAAGATCGTGGGCATGGTCTCGACCCTTAAAACGGATTATTATCCGCTGCCGGAGATCTGCCCCTGGGTGTCCTGTCTGTTTGTGACAGAGGAATATCGGGGCCGGCGGATCAGCGAAACGCTCATCGACTGCGCAAACGACTATTTGAAGTCTCTGGGATTTGACCGCAGCTATATTCCGTCGGAGCTTTCGGGACTGTATGAGCGCTACGGCTATCGCTGTCTCCGGGAGATCGTCAATTACGGCGGCGGCACCGATCATCTTTTTGTCAAAGAACTGAAATAAGCGGCGAGGGCCCGTCGGCGTGCCGAAACGACAAAAACCGCATAAGACCTTCGCTATAATCAAGACTGTGGACAGGCTCCACAGTCTTTTTTTCGTGCGGGGAGGCGGAAGCATGCAACTGCAATATGAGCTGCGGGAGGGCCAGCTGACGGCGCGCGTGTTCGGCGAGCTGGGCCACCCGGAAGCCATCGAGCTGATGGCGCGGCTGGGACGGATGATCGAGGATCATCTTCCGGCCCGGATGGCGCTGGATTTTTCCGGGTTGGAGTTTATGGACAGCTCGGGCATCGCCGTGGTGCTGCAGACGGCGCGAAAATGCGCCGCCTGCGGCTGCCGGTTTTGGGTGGAGGGCGCCCCGGCGCAGGCCAAAAAGGTGCTGGCCGCCGCCGGGATCCACCGGCTCACCGAGATCCGATAGGAGGGACAGCCATGAAAAAGGGTGAAAAACGGAATGAAATGACCCTGCGGTTTGTCAGCCGCAGCGCAAACGAGGCCTTTGCGCGGACGGCGGCAGCCGCCTTTATCGCGCAGATGGACCCCACGGTAGAGCAGATCTACGACATCAAGACGGCGGTGTCCGAGGCCGTGACCAACGCCATCGTCCACGGCTATCGGGATACGCTGGGCACGGTGACCATGACGGTGCGCCTTTATGAGCCCGGCCTGGCCGAGATCGTCATCCGGGACAAGGGCTGCGGCATCGAGGACGTACATAAGGCCCGGGAGCCCATGTTCACCACCGGCGGGGCCGAGCGCTCGGGCATGGGCTTTACCATCATGGAGAGCTTCATGGATGGCCTGACGGTGCGCTCCCGGCCGGGAAAGGGGACCACCGTGATCCTGCGCAAGCTGCTGGACGTGAAGAAACAGGCGTGACCGAGGCGCTGTTATGCCGCATCGCGGCGGCCCAGCGGGGCGACGAAGGGGAAATGGAGCGGCTTTTGACCGAAAACGCGCCGCTGATCCGCAGCGTGGCGCGGCGGTTTTCCGGCTGCGGCGCCGAGGACGAGGAGCTTTTGCACTTGGGGAGCATCGGCTTTTTCAAGGCCGTGCGGGATTTTGACACGCACCGGCAGACCGAGCTTTCCACCTACGCCGTCCCGCGGATCGCGGGAGAGATCCGGGATCATCTGCGCCGCGCCGGGCCGGTCAAGACGCCTCGCGCCCTGCAGAGCCGGGCGCTTTTGGTGCGCCGGGCGGCGGAGGAGCTGGAGCGGACGACGGGGGAGAGCCCCCGCCTCAGCGCTCTTTGCCGGGCCACCGGACTGACGGCGGAGGAGGTCACCGAGGCGCTGCAGGCCCATATGCGCCCGCTTTCACTGGAGGCGGCGCTGACGGAAGACGGCGAGGGAAGTCTGCTGGACCTCCTGCCCGACGCTTCGACGGACGACCCGGCGGAACGGCTCGATCTGGCCGAGGCGGTGGGCACGCTGGAGCCGCCGCTGCGGCAGGTGATCGCCCTGCGCTATGGCCGCGGCATGACCCAGCGGCAGGTCTCCCGGGTGCTGGGCGTGACCCAGGGGCAGGTCAGCCGCCTGGAAAGGCGGGCGCTGGATCGGCTGAAAGAAAAATTAAAATGACCGCCCCGAATGGGGCGGTCATTTTATAGCGGGAAAGAAATCAGTTGATCTTTACCTTTTCCCACAGCTCATTGATATAGGCCAGCGTTTCGGCATCCAGATTCTGATAGGCATAGGCCTGGTAATTGTTCCGGAAGCTGTCCATGGGGGGATAGATGATCTCCATGAAGTCCTCGCCCATATCCTCGGCATACTGCTGCGAGTGGATCACTGCGGAATTGGGGCTGGCGTAATAGGTGAACTCGGCGTTGGCCACGGCAGGCTCTTCGCTGAGCATATAGTTGATGAAGATCTCGGCCAGCTCCTTGCTCTGGCAGCAGGAGGGGATGCACATGGCGTCCACATAATAGTTTGTGGGCTCAGGATAATAGAAGCGCAGATCCACATTGTCGCTGCTTTCGTCCACCATATCCAGCATGGTGAAATAGTCGCCGGCGTAATAGGTGCCGATGGCGGCCTCGCCGGATGCCATCATATTGTAGATCTCATCCATGACCATGCCCTTGAGCAGGGGACGCTGGCGGAGCAGCTCGGCCTGAGCGGCGTCCCAATCGGCCTTATCGGTGGTGTTCACGTCGATGCCCAGCTTATACATGGCGGTGCCGAAGGCGTCGCGGGGGTTGTTGAACTGCAAAATGTCGCCGGAATATTTTTCGTTCCACAGCAGATCCCAGCCGTTGGCGTCGCTCTCGTCCACCACCTTGGCGTTGTAGATGACGCCCACCACGCCGTAGGTATAGGGAACGGTGAACTGATTCTGGGGATCGTAATACAGGTTGCGGAAATCCTCGGTGATATACTCGAAATTGGGGATATTATCGTAATTCAGCGGGAGCAGCATGTTTTCGTTGATCATCCGAGCGATCATATAGTCCGAGGGGAAGATCACGTCGTAGCTGACGGCGCCGGAAGACAGCTTGGCATACAGATCCTCATTGGAACTGAAGGTGTCGTAATTGACCCGCACCTTTTGGCCGTATTCTTTCTGATACCATTCTTCAAAGGCTTTGACGGTGTCGAGGCTGCCCTCGCTGCCGTCGGAAATGTATTCACCCCAGTTATAGACGTTCAGCGTCAGCGTGCTGCCGCCGCAGCCGGCGCAGGAAAGCAGCAGAACGACCGCCAGCGCAAGGGCGGGGACGATGGCAAAGATTTTTTTCATTTCTCAATCCTCCGATTTCGATTTATTTAATTCTTTTTGGCTTTATGCTTTTCCCCGTCGTCCTGATCGGTGAGATTGGAGATCAGAAGCAGCGTGAGAATGACGAAAAAGATGATGGTCGCCAGCGCGTACATCTTGGGCGTGACCGTCTTTTTGGTCATGCTGTAGATGCGGATGGGCAGGGTCTGGAAGCCGTTGCCCTGGGTGAAATAGGAGATGACGAAGTCATCCAGCGACAGGGTGAAGGCCATGATCAGGCCGGTGACGATGCCGGGCATGATCTCGGGAAGCTCGGCCTTGAAAAAGGCCTGCAGCGGCGTGCAGCCCAGATCCCGCGCGGCCTCGGGCAGAGCGGGATCCATCTGCCGCAGCTTGGGCAGCACCTGCAAAATCACATAGGGCAGACAGAAGGTGATGTGCGCCAGCAGCATGGTCCAGAAGCTCAGACTGGTGGCCAGTCCGAAGAAGCGGCCAACAAAGACGAACATCAGCATCAGGGAAATACCGGTGATGATATCCGGATTGATCATGGGGATGTTGGTGACGGTGTCCAGCGCGGCGCGGTACCATTTGGAGCGCAGCTTGTGCATGCCCACGGCGGCAGCTGTGCCCATGACGGTGGAGATCAGCGAGGCGCTGACGGCCAGCACCAGCGTGTTGCGCACGGCGCCCAGCGTGTCCCGGTCGCGGAGCAGCTCCCGGTACCACTTCAGCGAAAAGCCGGAGAACACCGAAAGACTCTTGGTCTCGTTGAAGGAGAAGATCAGCAGGATGACGATGGGCGCAAAGAGAAACAGCATGATCAGCGCGGTGTAAATGCGGGAAGCCCGTTTCATCTCACACCCCTCCTTCCACGCTGCGGTCAGCCAGCTTGCGCAGCAGCGCCATGGCGGCCAGCAGCACGATCATCATGATAAAGGCGATGGCCGCGGCAAAGTGCAGATTGTTGGCCACGTACTGCCCCTCGATGGCGTCACCGATGAGGAAGAACTTGCCGTTGCCCAGCTTTTGCGAGATATAGAAGGTGCTGATGGAGGGAATGAGCACCATGTTGATGCCCGACAGCACACCGGGGATGCTCAGGGGGAAGATCACCCGCCGCAGGGTGTTCATGTTGTTGCAGCCCAGATCGTGGGCCGCCTCGATGAGGCGGACGTCCATCTTGGCCATGACGGAATAGATGGGCATGATCATGTAGGGGATGTAGTCGTAGACCATGCCGATGACCACGGCGCTCTCGGTGCCGATGATGTGCATCCTCCCCAGCCCGACGGCGCCCAGCAGGCCGTTCAGGATGCCGGTGTCCTGCAAAATGGTCATCCAGGCGTAGGTGCGGATCAGAAAGTTCATCCACATGGGGATCATCACCAGCGTGATCAGCGTTTTCTGCACCCGCGGCCGGGCCCGGGCGATGATAAAGGCCATGGGATAGCCCAGAAGCAGACAGACGACGGTGGAGATCACCGCCAGCTTGAGCGACCGCCAGAAGATCAGCAGATAGGTGCGCACCTCGCGCCCCTCCACCTCGGAGGAGGCGGTGAAGAACTTGACGATGTTGTCCGCGGTAAAGCGGAAGTTGTTGTCGGTGAAGGCGTAATAGGCCACGAAGGCCAGGGGCACCAGAATGAAAATCACGGCCCACACGGAATAGGGCGCCAGCAAAAGCCGGTCCAAAGGGGTGGCGCGACCCTTGCTTCGCTCTTTCATTTGGCCTGCTCGCTTTCCGCTTCCTCTTCCGAGGAGATGCTGTCCAGCGCGTCGGGATCCACGTCCAGCGAATAGTCGCCGTACAGACCGGAATATTCCGACTTTTTCATGATATGGATGGCGTCGGGCTCGATATACAGGCCGATGTTGGCTCCCTCGGCCACATAATCGGTGGTCTGGATCATCCATTTGAAGCCGCCCACGTCCACGATGATCTCGTAATGGACGCCCATGAAGATCACCGAGGTGACCGCGCCGCGGAGCATGCCCTTCTCCTCGGAAACGATATCCACGTCCTCGGGGCGGACTACCACGTCCACGGGTTCTTTGCGGTCGAAGCCGCTGTCCACGCAGGTAAAGGTGTGGCCGGAGAAGCGGACCAGCTTATCCTCCAGCATCACGCCGTCGAGGATGTTGCTCTCGCCGATGAAATCGGCCACGAAGGCGTTTTTCGGCTCGTTGTAGATATCGGTGGGAGTGCCGATCTGCTGGATAGAGCCCTTGTTCATCACCACCACGGTGTCGGACATGGTGAGGGCCTCCTCCTGATCGTGGGTGACGAAGACGAAGGTGATGCCCACCCGCTGCTGGATGGCCTTCAGCTCCCGCTGCATTTCCTTGCGGAGCTTGAGATCCAGCGCGCTCAGCGGCTCGTCCAGGAGCAAGACCCGGGGATGATTGATGAGCGCGCGGGCGATGGCCACCCGCTGCTGCTCGCCGCCGGAAAGCTGCAGGGGCGAGGCTTTTTCGTAGCCGGTGAGGTTGACCATTCGCAGCATCTCGTCCACCCGCTCGCGGATCTGCTTTTCGGGCTGCTTTGCGATGCGGGGCCCGAAGGCGATGTTGTCGAAAATATTGAGATGCGGAAACAGGGCGTACCGCTGGAACACGGTATTGACCTGCCGCTTGTGGGCGGGCAGCGAGGTGATATCCTTCCCATCAAAATAGACCACACCTGCGCTGGGGCTCTCAAAGCCGCCGATGATGCGCAGCGTCGTGGTCTTTCCGCAGCCGGAAGGGCCAAGGAGGGTGACGAACTCCTTGTCTCTCACGTAAAGATTGATGTTGTTCAGGACCGTTTTGCCCCCATAATCCTTGTGAATGTTTTCCAGCTGGATCAGACGATCTGCCATTGAAAACACCTCCCCAACACATCCTATATAAATCGAAACAAATATAGCATAAATTTCTGAAATGTCAATGATTTTTCACGGGTTTTTTGCAAAAACAAAAGAAAACCGGAACGGTTTTTGAAAAACCTCCGATTTTCTTTGAAATTCACCGATTTGCACCGGAATTCTCAATTGGATTTTTTTGGAAGATCCCGGAAGAATTTCAGGAACGGGACGTCCTTTGCGCGGACCTCCCTGCCCCGGAGATATTCCAGCGCTCCTGCGGGGGTGGTGAAGTCGAAGCGCAGCCGCCAGCTCCACAGCGCCTGATGAGCAAAGGGGAGGCCCCGATTGTGCGCGGCGGTGCCGTATTTCGTATCGCCCACCAGGGGCCAGCCCGCCGCCTGCATCTGGGCGCGGATCTGATGGGTGCGGCCCGTCACCAGCTCGCATTCCACCAGCGAAACGTCCCCGCGCTTTTCCAGCGTGCGGTAGCGGAGGACGGCGGTGAGATTGTCGCCGGTCTTGCGCTGCTGGACGAAGACCTGTTTTTTGTCGGTGTCCCGCTTCAGGTAATTCTTCAGCGTTCCGGCGGCCGGTCTGGGCGCGCCGTGCACCAGACAGAGATAGTATTTCGTGATCTCCCGGTCCTTGATTTTTTGATTGAGCACCCGCAGCGCCTCGGCGGTTTTGGCGGCGACCACCAGACCGCCGGTGTTGCGGTCGATCCGGTTGCACAGGGCGGGGACGAAGCTGCGCTCGCTTTCGGGGTCCCATTCGCCCTTTTGATATAAATAGGCCTTGATCCGGTTGATCAGCGTATCGGCCGAGCCCTGCTCGTCCTCGTGGACCACCAGGCCCACGGGCTTGTCCGCGATGAGCACCTGATCGTCTTCATAGGCGATCTCCAGAACGGGGCTGGCCTTGCGCCAGGCCTCGTCGGGGTCGGGAGGAAGGAAAAACTCGTCGCTGATGTAAAGCTGCAGCACGTCGCCCTCCTGCAGGCGGTAATCCTTCTCCACCCGCTTTCCGCCCAGCTTGACGCGCTTGAGGCGGATGTATTTCTGCATCAGCGAGGGCGGCAGGGCGGGCAGGGCCTTGGAAAGATACTTGTCCAGCCGCTGGCCCGCGTCGTTGCGGCCGATGATGAGCTCCTTCATTCGATCTCCTCCGTGCGGGCGCGGCGTGTTTTTTTCACGGAAACCGCAAAAAAACCTTGACTTTTGCCCGATTGCTTCATATAATAAATTTTGCGTTATTGTGAAAAGGGGATTTTCATGCAGATCTGCCTGACCGATCTTGTTTCCGCGCCTTCGCAGCGGATCCGGTTCGATTATACCATAGATCTCTCCAAAGAGGAAGTGGCTTTTTCGTTTCCGTTTCAAAAGCCCGTCCGCATGGTGGGAGAAGTGGCGGACGCCGCCGGCGTCATCACCCTGCGGGCTCAGGTGCAGACGCGGGTCTTCACCCGGTGCGCCCGGTGCGACCGTCCGGTGGAATACGACAAGGTCACGCCGGTGGAGTTTCTTTTGGTAAAGGGTCTGGCCAACGGCGAGGAGGACCTGCCCGACGGGATGTATCTGGTGGAGTCCGACCGGGTGGAGCTGGACGAGATCCTGATCCCGGAGCTGCTGCTGGATATGGAGATGACCGTCCTGTGTCGGGAAGATTGCAAGGGTCTCTGTCCCAAGTGCGGCAAAAACCTCAATGACGGCGACTGCGGCTGCGACCGCCGGGAGATCGATCCCAGGCTGGCTGTGCTGCAGGAGTTTCTGGATCGAAAAAAAGAACATAAATAAGTGTGAAATATATTTTGTTTCCATAGATTAGGAGGTGTCGAAATGGCAGTACCGAGAGCGCGAATTTCCAAGCAGCGTCGCGACAAGCGCCGCAGTTCCCACTGGAAGCTGGCTCTGCCCGGCCTGGTGAAGTGCCCCAAGTGCGGCGAGCCCGTTCTGTCCCACAGAGCCTGCAAGGCTTGCGGCTATTACGCCGGCCGTAAGGTGTTGGAAGTTGCAGAGGAAAAATAAAGCAGCATAAGAAATGGAGAGGGCCGCGGTCTTCTCCATTTTTTACTGAACGCCGCTCCGCGGCAAAGGCGAACGCAAAGGGGGAGTGAATGTGTCCGCCGTTATCACCAGGGTCGACCCCCGCTCTCCGGCGGACAAAGCCGGCCTGCGGGTGGGCGAAACGCTTCTTTCCATCGGGGATCACGCCGTCCGCGACGTGATGGATTACAAATTTTATTCCTACGACCCCCATATCACGCTCCGGGTGCGGGACGCCGGGGGGAGCGAGCGCACCGTTTCCGTCCGCAAGCGGGAGGGACAGGACCTGGGGCTGGAGTTCGAAACTTATCTGATGGACGCCCAGAAGGGCTGCGCCAACAGATGCGTCTTTTGCTTTATCGACCAGCTTCCGAAGGGGATGCGCAAAAGCCTTTATTTTAAGGATGACGACGCGCGCCTTTCCTTCTTGCTGGGCAATTACATCACCATGACCAATCTCAGCGACGAGGACGCGGACCGGATCATCCGCATGCACATCTCGCCGCTGAACATCTCGGTGCACGCCACCGACCCCGACCTGCGCGCGAAAATGCTGGGCAATCCCCGGGGCGGCGAAAGTCTGCGGCATCTGTATGCCTTTGCCCGGGCAGGGATAAAGATCCACGCGCAGATCGTCTGCTGCCCCGGCTGGAACGACGGGGCGCAGCTGGAAAAGACGCTGGCCGACCTGTCGGCGCTGTATCCCGCGGTAGAGAGCGTGGCGGTGGTGCCCGTGGGGCTCACCAGACACCGGGAGCATCTGCCCCATCTGGACCCGGTGGACGAGGGAAAGGCCCGCGCCATCCTGCGCGTCATCGACGCCCGCAGGGAAAAGAATCTGGCCGATTACGGCTGCGCCATCGTGTCGGCCGCCGACGAGCTCTATCTCAAGGCGCATCTGCCGCTCCCGGGCCCGGATTATTATGAGGGCTATCTCCAGCTGGACAATGGCGTAGGGCTGATGACGCTGTTTGAAGAGGAGCTGCGGGGCGCGCTGACCATGGAAGAGCCGGACATCCCCGCGCCGTCGCCCTTTACCATCGCCTGCGGGCTGGCGGCGGCGCCCTTTATGGAGCGCATGTGCGGACTGATCCGGGAAAAATGCCCCGGACTGACCTATCAGGTCATCGGCATCCGCAACGAGTTTTTCGGCGAGACGGTGGACGTCTCCGGTCTGGTCACCGGCGGAGACCTGCAAAAGCAGCTCCGGGGAAATCTGGCGGGCCGGCGTCTGCTGTTGCCCGTCGTTATGCTGCGGGACAGGCAAAACGTCTTTTTGGACGACGTGACCCCCGAGGATCTGGAACGGGAGCTGGGGGTGAAAGTCCTTCCCGTGGAGATCGACGGCGGGACGTTTCTGGACACTGTTTTGGAATATATCTGACCGCGTCTGAAGCGATTTGTTTGATAATTGGTTACTATTTATTTGATAAGGGAGGGATCGCCATGGAAAAGCCGGTGATCGCCATTGTGGGCAGGCCCAATGTGGGCAAGTCTCTGTTGTTCAACCGCATCACCGAAAAGCGCACCGCCATCGTGGAGGATACGCCCGGCGTCACCCGGGACCGCATCTATGGCGAAGCCGAATGGCGCAGCAAGCCCTTCGTGGTGGTGGATACCGGCGGCATCGAGCCCCGGTCCGACGATCAGATCCTGAAATTCATGCGCCAGCAGGCTCTGATCGCCATCGACCACGCCAGCGTGGTGATTCTGGTCACCGATATCCGCACCGGCGTCACCGCCGCCGACGAAGAGGTGGCCGCCATGCTGAAAAAGGCGCAGAAGCCCATCGTGCTGGCCGTCAACAAAATGGATGCGCCGGGCAATCCGCCTGCGGAGTTTTACGAGTTTTACAATCTGGGTCTGGGCGACCCGGTGGGCATCTCGGCGCTTCACGGCAACGGCACCGGCGATCTGCTGGACGCCTGTTTCGCCCTGCTGCCCGACGAGGCGTGGGACGACGCTTCGGGCGACGAGGGCATCAAGGTGGCCGTGATCGGAAAGCCCAACGCCGGAAAGAGTAGCCTGGTAAACTGCGTCACCGGCGAGGAGCGGGTGATCGTCAGCAACATCCCCGGCACCACCCGGGACAGCATCGACAGCCGCGTGGAGCGAAACGGGGAGATCTTTACCTTTATCGACACGGCTGGCATCCGCCGCAAAAGCCGGGTGGACGAGGCCATCGAGCGGTTCTCCGTTTTGCGGGCGCAGATGGCCGTCGAGCGGGCCGACGTGTGCGTCCTGATGATCGACGCCGAGACCGGCATCACCGATCAGGACACCAAGATCGCCGGCCTGGCCCACGAGGCGGGCAAGGCCGCCATCATCGCCGTGAACAAGTGGGATCTCATCGAAAAAGAAACCGGCACCCAGAAGGAATATGAAAACAAGATCCGCACCGAGCTGGCCTATATGCCCTATGCGCCCATGATCTTCCTTTCGGCGAAAACCGGCCAGCGGGTGGAAAACCTTTTTGCTCTTATTAAAAAGGTCTATGAGGCGGCCAACACCCGCATCACCACCGGTCAGCTCAATTCCATTCTGGCCGACGCCACCGCCCGGGTCCAGCCGCCCACCGACAAGGGCCGCCGGCTCAAGATCTTTTACATGACCCAGGCCTCGGTCTGCCCGCCCACCTTCGTCTGCTTCTGCAACGACGCGAAGCTGTTCCACTTCTCGTATCTGCGCTATCTGGAGAATCAGATCCGTCAGGTCTACGGGCTGGAGGGGACCCCCGTCAAGATGGTGGTGCGCCAGCGGGGCGAGGATCTGTGATCCTATGGCGGAGCATGAGATCTGGGCATGGCTGCTCACTGCGGCGGCAGGCTATCTGCTGGGGTCGGTGAGCGGCGCCATCGTGGCCTCCTTTACCCGGCACAACGAGGATATCCGCCGATTCGGCAGCGGCAACGCCGGGCTGACCAACGCGCTGCGTACCTACGGCGTCCGCAACGCCGCCATGGTTGCGGGGATCGACCTGGGAAAGACCGTGCTGGCCGTGCTTTTCGGCCTTTGGCTGCTGGGAAGACCCTGGGGGCTGATCCTGGGCGGCGGAGCCGCTGTCCTGGGCCACGTGTTCCCGCTTTACTACCGCTTTCGCGGCGGCAAGGGCATCCTCTGCGGCGCGGCCCTGCTGCTGATGCTGGACTGGAGGGTCTTTCTGATAACGGCGGCGGTCTTTGCCGCTGCCGTGGCGGTGAGCAAAACGGTATCCGTGGGCTCGGTGCTCGCCTGCGCGGCGGCGCCCATCCTATGCGTGCTGCTGCGGGAAGGAAAGGCCGAGACCGTTTTCATCACGCTGACGGCCGCCCTGCTGCTCTGGATGCATCGGGAAAACCTCAGGCGCATCGAACGGGGCGAGGAAAAGCCCACCGTTGCGGCAAAGCGTCGGCCCCGCCGGAGGCAGCCTTGAAAAGAAAAAAGCGCTCTGCCATGGCAGAGCGCTTTTCTTTCAACATCAAACCGCGATCAGATAGCGCGGGTGACCTTGCCGGAACGCAGGCAGCGGGTGCACACGTTGATGTGCTTGGGAGTACCGTCAACGATCGCCCGGACGCGGCGGACGTTGGGCTTCCAGGTACGGTTGGTGCGTCTGTGGGAGTGGGAGACCTTGATGCCAAAGGTCACGCCCTTGCCGCAAACATCGCATTTTGCCATTTCTCTGCACCTCCTTCGGCTTAGTCCAAAACGCATTTCCGGTTTCCCGAAAAGCGGCAAAAAATATAATAGCACACTCGATCCCGCTTTGCAAGAAATTTTTTGCTTTTTTCATGCTTTTTTTTGAAAAAACGCCGATTATTTTTCCGGTTTTCCTTGCGCCCGGCAGGCAAGGGGCGTATAATAAATGCAATATTTCCACAGGTTTATCTTTCGGAGGCGATGTTATGGCGACGACCTATTCCGTGGAGCTGCATCAGATCATCAGCGAATTCCGGCTGGAGGTGGTCTATGGGCCCGAGGATTATCTGGATCAGCTGATCACGCATCGGGCGGTCTATCGTCCGGCGCTGCCGCTCACCGGCTTTTTTGAGTATTTCGACGACAACTGCGTGCAGGTCATCGGCCGCGCCGAGGATTTTTATCTCCAGAGCCTGCCTCACGAGCAGCGTCTGGCCAGCATCGACCGTCTGCTCTCCTGCCATATCCCGCTGCTGGTGCTGGCAAACGGCGTGGAGGCGACGCCGGAGTATGTGGAGTGCGCCAAACGGCACAAGACTCCCCTGGTCCGCACGCCGGAAAACACCTCCAACTTCGTTTCGGCGCTTTCGGCCTCCCTCAACGTCCACCTGGGCGAGCGATGCACCATCCACGGCGTGCTGGTGGAGGTCTACGGCGAGGGCATTCTGCTGAAGGGCGACAGCGGCATCGGCAAGAGCGAGGCCGCCGTGGAGCTGCTCAAGCGCGGCCACCGGCTGGTGGCCGACGACGCGGTGGATATCAAGCGGGTCTCCAACAAGACGCTGGTGGGGTCTTCTCCCGAGCTGATCCGTTATTTCATGGAGCTGCGGGGCATCGGGGTCATCGACGTGCGCCGCATCTTCGGCATGGGCGCCGTCAAGCCCACCGAGAAGATCGACCTGATCATCAACCTTCGCCGCTGGGAAGAGGGAAAGCATTACGACCGGATGGGCGAGGAGCAGAAATATGAGGAGATCATGGGCCTTGCGGTCCCCGCGCTGGAGGTGCCCATCCGTCCCGGGCGGAACCTGGCGGTGATCATCGAGGTGGCGGCCATGAACAACCGCAACAAAAAGATGGGCTACAACGCCGCCCAGGAGCTTTCCGACAAGATCTACGCCAGCATGATCGCCAAGGCGAACGATCCCGACTGACCGCTTGACAAACGGGCCGGCCGGGACTATACTATTGCCGAAAACCGAACAGCAGGGGCGCTGGCATCCGCCGGCTGAGAAGTACCCTTTGACCTGATCCGGATAATGCCGGCGTAGGAAGCGAAAACAGAAGCTTTGCCGCGCGGCGTTTTGCCGCGCGGTTTTTGTTTCCGTCAGGGCTGCTCTGTAAAAAAACAACTTACAGGAGGACAAAGACATGAAACAACATGAAAAACTGCTCACCGTGCTGGAGGGGGCGCTGTGCATCGCGCTGGCTTACGCCCTCAGCTTTTTCAAGTTCAAGATCTGGCCCGACGGCGGCTCTATCGACATCGTGATGGTGCCCCTGCTGATCTACGCCTGGCGCCGGGGCGCCGGCTGGGGCGTGATCGCCGGTCTGATCTTCGGCACCATCAAGTGCTTCTTTGCCGGCGGCTTTGCCTGGGGCTGGCAGTCGATCCTGCTGGACTATGTGGTGGCCTACGGCGCCGTGGGCCTGGGCGGCCTGCTGCGCAACGGAAAGCACGGCCTGCCGCTGGGCGCCCTGCTGGGCAGCGTCTGCCGCTTTATCGTCCACTTCATCAGCGGCGTCACCATCTACAAGATTTTGGAGCCCACCGAGTTTGCGGGAAAGACCTTCTCCAACCCCGCGCTGTATTCCGCCGTTTACAACGGCAGCTACATGCTGGTCAACCTGATCCTGGCGGTGGTGCTGTGCGCCCTGTTGGAAAAGCCCATGGAAAAGCTGCTGAAAAAATAATTACCTGCCTTTTGCGGCGGCCCGGGGTTTCCGGGCCGCTGTTTTTTCTGGAACCTCCGCCCCGGCGGGCATAAAACCGCGCGCGGTCCGGTAAACTCTCAACAGAGCAACACCGAAAGGAGGAACCCGATATGTTGGAACGGCTTTCCGGTCTGGCTTGCCGCGAGGTGATCGACCTGAGCACCGGTGCCCGGCTGGGCGGGGTGCGCGACGCGGTGATCGACCTGGACCGCGGCAGCGTGACGGCGCTGATCGTGCCGGGACGGCTGCGGAGCCTGGGCCTGCTGGGGAGGGAGGAGGAGATCCGCATCCCGTGGCAGGCGGTGCAAAAGATCGGGGAAGACCTGATCTTCGTCCGCCTGGGGCGGCAAAGCGCGGGCGAATGGCCCGATCCGGAAGAAAAATTGCCGTAAAACGGTAAAAAAATTCCGGTTTTTCGCAAAAAAGCGCTTGCATTGGCGCGTCTGTTGTGGTACGATAATTAGGCTGTCGAAGAATGCTACTTCGATGGACTACACACATTGCGTAAGGCCGAGGGAAGTGCCCGTCAGGGTGCCGGAGCCGATGAGCGTGGTGGAGGAAATAACTTAAAGGAGGACACAACAATGTCTGTCATTAGCATGAAGCAGCTGCTGGAAGCCGGCGTCCATTTCGGACACCAGACCCGCCGCTGGAACCCCAAGATGGCCGAATACATCTTTATGGAGAGAAACGGCATCTACATCATCGATCTGCAGAAGACGGTGAAAAAGCTGGAAGAAGCGTATTTCTTCGTCCGTGATCTGGCCGCCGAGGGCGGCACCGTCCTGTTCGTCGGCACCAAGAAGCAGGCGCAGGACGCCGTGAAGGAAGAGGCCGAGAAGGTCGGCATGTACTACGTCAACGCCCGTTGGCTGGGCGGCATGCTCACCAACTTCAAGACCATGCGTCAGCGCGTGGAGCGCCTGAATCAGCTCAACCGCATGAGCGAGGACGGCACCTTCGACCTGCTCCCCAAGAAGGAAGTCATCAAGCTCCGCCTCGAGATCGAGAAGCTGGAGAAATATCTGGGCGGCGTCAAGGAAATGAAGAAGCTGCCCGGCGCTCTGTTCGTGGTGGACCTCCGCAAGGAGAAGAACGCCATCGCCGAAGCCCGCAAGCTGGGCATCCCCATCGTCGCCATCGTGGACACCAACTGCGACCCCGATGAGGCCGATTACGTCATCCCCGGCAACGACGACGCCATCCGCGC
This sequence comes from Clostridia bacterium, assembly GCA_017394205.1. Lineage (GTDB taxonomy): Bacteria > Bacillota > Clostridia > Oscillospirales > Butyricicoccaceae > UBA4644. The sequence goes on from JAFOPS010000017.1 coordinate 16,308, forward strand.
CATCAAGCTGATCGCCGCCACCATGGGCGCCGCCATCACCGAGGGCCGCCAGGGCGAGCAGCTCAACGTCTCCGACGAGACCGCTCCCGCCGTTGAGGAGCAGGCTCCCGTGGACACCACCCCCCGCGCTCCCAGAAAGCGCGCCTCCAAGACCGCGGAGGAGATCGCCGGCGAATAAGCCCCGGCAGCGGCCCTGAAACCCCAAACATGACGGGGCGGTGCCTCGCACCGCCCCTTTTCGTTTGAAAACAATTTTGATTCTTTAGGAGGATAAATCTTATGGCATTTACTGCTTCTGACGTTATGAAACTGCGTGAGATGACCGGCTGCGGCATGATGGACTGCAAGAAGGCCCTCACTGAGACCGACGGCGACGTGGACAAGGCCATCGAGCTGCTGCGGGAAAAGGGCCTGGCTTCTCAGGCCAAGAAGGCCGGCCGCGTGGCCGCCGAGGGCATGGCGTATGCCGCCGTTTACGACGGTGTGGGCGTCGTGGTGGAAGTCAACTGCGAGACCGACTTCGTGGCCAACGGCGAGCTGTTCCAGAACTTCGTCAAGGGCGTGGCTCAGGTCATCGCCAAGGAAAATCCCGCCGACCTGGAGGCGCTGGCCGCCTGCACCTGGATCGACGGCAAGGGCACCGTTGCCTCCGCCAAGGACGAGATCTTCCTCTCCCTGCGTGAGAATATGCAGATCCGCCGCTTTGCCCGTATGGACACCGGCGTTTGCGTCCCCTACGTCCACATGAAGGGCAAGATCGGCGTTCTGGTCAATCTGGAGGTCGAGGGAAACATCGACGCCACCGAGATCGGCAAGGACGTGGCCATGCAGATCGCCGCGCTCAATCCCCGTTTCTGGGACAAGTCCCTGGTCACCGAGGACGTGCTGGCCGAGGAGAAGAAGATCGTTCTGGCCCAGATGGACAACGATCCCAAGATGGCCAACAAGCCCCAGCAGGTCAAGGAGAATATCGCTGCCGGCAAGATGAACAAGTTCTATTCCGAGAACTGCCTGCTTCAGCAGGATTTCGTCCGCGGCGACATCTTCACCGGCACGGTGGAGGCCTATATCGCCGACGCGGCCCGGAAGCTCAACGGCAAGGTCACCTTCAAGAATGCCGTCCGCTTCGAGCGCGGCGAGGGCATCGAGAAGAAGCAGGAGAACTTTGCGGAAGAGATCGCAAAGATGGCCGGCGGCAAGATCTGATTTTTCACAAGCCAAATACCAAATCCCCACCGATCCCGGTGGGGATTTTTTGAAAGCAACAGACAGTTGCTTGTACTTCCGGCGATCCGGTATTACAATACAGACAGAATCGTTTTTGGGAGGAATACGGATGAACACAAAGGACGTGCTTTACGAGCTGAGAACGAAAAACGGGCTGTCCCAGGACGAGCTTGCGGAAAAGGTCTTTGTCACCCGGCAGGCAGTATCCCGGTGGGAAACCGGCGAAACCGTGCCGAACACCGAAACGCTCAAGCTGCTTTCCAGGCTGTTCCGTGTTTCCATCAACACTCTTTTGGGTTCGCCCCACGCGCTGTATTGCCAGTGCTGCGGAATGCCGCTGGAGGATGGGATCCTCAGCCGGGAAAAGGACGGAACGATCAACGAGAAGTATTGCCAATGGTGCTATGCGGACGGAACCTATACCTACAGCAATATGGACGAGCTGATCGAAGTCTGTGTGGGGAACATGGTGAACGAAAGCTTTTCTGAGGAGCAGGTACGGGCATATCTCAAACAGCGGCTGCCCCAGCTGGATTATTGGAAGCACTGTCGGGAGCTGAGCGACAACGGACAGTATGAAGCCTTCAAAAAGCAGCTTGCAGAGGAGATCAACAATCTGCGCGTCCCCGGAATGCCAAAGGTGGACCGGTTGATCCCCCTCGTGGGACAGCACGTGAATCTCGCCTATCCTCTGCCCAACGGGGCGAGCGTCCGATTCCTCGATGACCAGACCACCTATCTGGGCTGTCAGCTGGAGTCGGAGTTTGGCGGAGAACGGCACTTCGGCGTTTTGGCAGGCATGGGGTTCCTCTTGGTCTGCACCTACGAAGAGGATGGGAAGAATCCCGAACTGGTGGTGTATAAGAAACGGTAAATCGCAGCGATTCAGGCAGTCTCGTTTCCGGGACTGCCGTTTTCTTTTCCATTGACGAAACCTGCCTTTTGTATTATGATTATAGCTCAGAAAGGAAAGGGGGCGACGGGCGTGGACGAGCTGCTGCGTGTGCTGCCTCAGCTGCTTTTGCCGTGGTTTGCGGACAACGCCCGCGCGCTGCCTTGGCGGGAAAATCGGGATCCCTATCGGGTGTGGGTCTCGGAGATCATGCTCCAACAGACCCGTGTGGAGGCGGTCAAGGGCTATTACGACCGGTTTCTTGCGGCGCTGCCCGATGTGTTCGCTCTGGCGGAGGCGCCGGAGGAAAGGCTGATGAAGCTGTGGGAGGGGCTGGGCTATTACAGCCGCGCCCGAAACCTGCAAAAGGCGGCAAGGCTGGTTGCCGAGGCGGGCGGGACCTTTCCCGACACCCGCGAGGGCCTTTTGGCGCTGCCCGGCGTGGGAGAATACACGGCGGGAGCCGTGGCCTCCATTTGCTTTGACCGCCCCTGCGCGGCGGTGGACGGAAACGTGCTGCGGGTGTACGCCCGCTTTTCGGCCGACCCGACCCCCATCGACGCGCCCGACCTCAAGCGGCGGGTGCGTGAAGAGCTGGAGGCGGTATACCCGCCGGGACGGTGCGGCGACTTTACCCAGGCGCTGATGGAGCTGGGCGCCACGGTCTGCGTGCCCAACGGCGCACCGGCGTGCGCGGCCTGCCCTCTGGAGGACGTATGTCTTGCGCATCTGCGAAAGAGCGAGCGGGAGTTTCCCCGCCGGGGAGAGAAGCGGCCTCGCCGCAGGGAGCGGCGGACGGTGCTTCTGCTGCGCTGCGGCGACGCGGTGGCGCTGGAAAAACGCCCGGAGAAGGGCCTTCTGGCCGGGCTGTGGCAGCTGCCGAACGTATCCGGCACGCTGACGCCCCAGGAGGCTGTGGATCTGGCCGGGTCCCGCGGCCTGCAGCCGATCGAGCTGGCGGCTGAGGTCCACAAAACGCATATTTTCACCCATATCGAATGGGATATGACGGGCTATGAGATCCGCTGCGCCCGGGAGGGCGGCGGCTTTTTCTGGGCTTCGGAGGCGGACAGGAGAGAGGCGTATGCGCTGCCTGCCGCGTTCCGTCAGTTTTTGCCCGAAGAGGGAAGAGAGGAGAGCGGAGCATGAACGATTATCTGCGCCTGTTCGGGGCCTTTGCCCGCATCGGCGTGCTGACCTTCGGCGGCGGCTACGCCATGCTGCCCATGCTGCAAAAGGAAGTAGTGGAAAAATACGGCTGGGCCACCGAGGAAGAGCTGATGGATTATTACGCCATCGGACAATGCACGCCCGGCGTCATCGCCGTCAACACCGCCACCTTCGTTGGGCGGAAGCAGAAGGGGACGTTGGGCGGCGTCGCCGCCACACTGGGCGTGGTTTTTCCCTCGCTGGTGATCATCACGGTCATCGCCGCCTTTCTGGCCAATTTTGCCGATCTCCCGGTGGTGAAAAACGCCTTTGCCGGCATTCGGGTGTGCGTCTGCGTGCTCATCTTCAACGCGGTGTGCAGGCTGTGGAAAAAATCGGTGACGGACAAGCCCGCGCTGGTCATCTGTCTGGCGGTGCTGGCGGGCTCGCTGCTGCTGGATCTTTCGCCGGTGGTGTTCGTGCTGCTGGCAGGCGCGGCGGGCGTGGCCGTGAAAACCTGGGAGGCGAAGCGGTCATGATCTTTCTGAAACTGTTTTTTGAATTTTTCAAGGTGGGACTGTTCGCCGTGGGCGGCGGGATGGCGACCTTCCCCTTCCTCAGCGAGCTGGGTCCCCGCACGGGCTGGTTCACCCAGAGCCAGCTTGCCGATATGGTGGCGGTCTCGGAATCCACCCCCGGACCCATCGGCGTCAACATGGCCAGTTACGTGGGCTTTACCACAGCAGGCGTCCCGGGCGCGGTCGTGGCCACGCTTGGCCTGATCACCCCGTCGGTCATCATCATTTTGCTGGTGGCGCGGGTGCTTGCCGCCTTCCGGGAGAGCCGTCTGGTACAAAACATTTTTTACGGCCTGCGCCCCGCCTCCGCGGGACTGATCGCCGCAGCCGGCCTTTCGGTGGCGGCGCTGTCGCTGCTGGACAGGGAGACCTATGCCGTCAGCGGGCAGATCCTCGACCTGTTTCGGTGGAAGGGACTTTTGCTGGCGGCGGTGCTGCTGTATCTCACTCGCTGGTGCAAGCCCACCAAGGAGCTGCATCCGGTGGTGTTCATCGCCGTTGCCGCGGCGGCGGGTATTTTGTTCCGCTTTGCCGGCGCGTGATCTGGTTGAAAAGAAGATCCCCGGTCATGACCGTGACCGGGGATCTTTGACGCCTATACCAGCTTTTTGCTGTCAAAGGTGCAGCACTGGGTGTCGCGGGCCTTCCCGGCGGCGGGGCCGCCGATGTCCACGCTGGGGGCGCGGCATTTGCAGTCCTGGTTGAAAACGCAGTGCATGGCCTCGCAGACGACGTCGGTCTCAGGCTGGGCGGTATAGATCTGCGCCGCGGCGTTTTCATAGCTTTCCGGCTGAAGGGCGAAGCTGCGGCACGATGTGTCGCCGCGATCGGCCGCCGCCGCGCCGTCTACGCGGATGGCTTCGCGCACACAAAGATCGTTTTGATTGTTCACGCAGCGCCGGGCGCTGCATTGCAGATAACTCATGAGATCCTTCCTTTCGGGCCGCGGACAGCGGCTTTTTTCTATTTTGTGAAATGTGCTGTGAATTATGCCGTGTCAATGAAATGACTTGATCAAAAAAAGCCGAAAAAAAGCCGATTTTTCCGCCAGAAAACGGGAAAATGGGCTTGCATTTTTTTCTCCCCCCCGCTATAATAAAAGAACAACGTGGTGAATTGTGGCGGTTTTGACCATGATCGTCCCATTTTGTGGGGACAATGCGGAAAGGAGGGGAGACAGATGCGAGGAGAGTATCAGCACAATATCGATTCCAAGGGGCGTCTGATCTTCCCCATCAAGCTGCGGGAAGAGCTGGGCGAGAACTTCGTCATCTTCCGCGGACTTGACAACTGCATCTATGTCTATTCCCAGGAGCAGTGGGCCAGCTTCGAGGAAAAGCTTTCCTCTCTGCCCGCGTCCAAGGGGCGTCAGCTTCGCCGCTTCTTCTCGGCCAACTTCGTCTGCGAGCCCGACGCGCAGGGCCGCATCCTGATTCCGCAGGTGCTGCGGGAGCATGCCGGCTTGCAGAAGGACGTCACCGTCATCGGCGTGATGGATCACGTGGAGATTTGGGACAGCGCCGCCTGGAAGAAGTATAACGACGAGACCAACGACGACGAGATCGCCGCCATGATGGAGACGATGGACGTCTGATGATATGGAATTCTCACATGTATCTGTTTTGCCGGAGGAGTGCCTTGAGGCGCTGAATATCCGGCCCGGCGGCATCTATGTGGACGCCACCACCGGCGGCGGGGGCCATTCGCTCCGCATCGCCCGGAGGCTGACCACCGGCCGACTGATCTGCTTCGACCGGGACGAGGAGGCGCTGGCCGCCGCAAAAAAGCGTCTTGCGGAGCATCTGAGCAAGGTCACCTTTGTCAAGAGCAATTTTTCCGAGCTGAAGGAGCGGCTGGCCGAGCTGGAGATCCCGGCGGTGGACGGCATTTTGTTTGACCTGGGCGTTTCGTCCTATCAGCTGGACAACCCCGAGCGGGGCTTCTCCTATATGCAGGACGCGCCGCTGGATATGCGGATGGACCGTTCGCAGCCCTACAGCGCGTGGAACGTGGTCAACGAAGAGCCCTTTGAGGAGCTCAGGCGGATCATCAGCCTTTACGGTGAAGAGCGGTTTGCCGGGAAGATCGCCGCCGCCATCGTGCGGGAGCGGGAAAAGGCCCCGATAGAAACGACGTTTCAGCTGGTGGACATCATCAAATCCGCCATGCCCGGCGCAGCCAAGCGGGAAAAACAGCACCCCGCAAAACGAACCTTTCAGGCCATCCGGATCCAGGTGAACGGCGAGCTTTCCGCAGTGGAGACCGCTGTGGCCGACGCCATCGACTGTCTGGCCCCCGGCGGACGATGCGCCGTCATCAGCTTTCATTCGCTGGAAGACCGGGTCTGCAAGCATATTTTTATGGACGCGGCACGGGGCTGCACCTGCCCGCCGGAGTTTCCGGTGTGCGTCTGCGGCAAAAAGCCCCGGATCCGCATCATCGCCAAAAGCCCCATCGTGGCCTCGGAAGAGGAGCAGCGGGAAAATCCCCGCGCCCGCAGCGCCAAGCTGCGCGTGGCCGAGAAACTGTAAAAGGAGGAACGGGATATGAGTCGTTACAATGACAGCAGCGCCGTCCGGATCGAGCGATTCCCGGTAGAGCGGGTCCGGTACGAAGAGCGTCCGGAGATCGAAGTCCTGCCCGAAAAAAAGGCGTCGTCCCGTGTGGCGCCTGCGGCCGTTCCTTATGGGAAATACGCCGTGATCCTTGCCTGTGTGTTCGCCGTTTTGCTGGGCATCGTGGCCAGCTATATGCAGCTTTCCACCCTCAACACGCAAAATGCCCGTCTCCGCCGGGAGATCACCGCGCTGGAGAGCGAGGAGAACGCCCTCAACGCCAAAAAGGAGCAGATGTACAATCTGGCCTATGTAGAGGATTACGCTCAGAATCAGCTGGGGATGGTCAAGGCCGACAAGAGCCAGATCACCTATGTCCAGCTGGACAGCGGCGACCGCATGCTGGTGGCCGGAATGCCCGCAGGCGGAGAGCGCGCCGAAGAGAGCGCGAATCTGATCAACCGTCTTTCCCACAGCTTCAGCGTGGTGCTGGAATATTTCAGGTAAAGCGCGGAATATAGTTGGATGAAGCATCATCAAGGGGGAGTAAGGCGCCGTTTTGCGCCTTGCTCCATTTTTCCTAAATAAGCATCTCCCTGCAAAGCCCGTTTTTTCGACGCAAAGGAGCAATTATGGCCAAAATTGAACGAAAAGCCGACCGTCACGTCCGCCGCCGCATCCTGACCCTGGCGGTGGTATTCTGCCTGTTGTGCTTCGGCGCGGTGGTGGCAAGACTGGGCTATCTGCAAATCGCCAACCGGGACTTTTACCTGCAAAAGGCGCTGATCAACCAGACAAAGGACGTGACCATCTACCCCACCCGCGGCACGATCTATGATACCAACGGCAAGCCGCTGGCCATCTCGGCCAGCACGGAGATGCTGATCCTCAACCCCCGCCAGCTGGCGCCCCAAAGCTTTTCCGCCATGAGCAAGGAGGAGCAGACGGAATACCGCCTTCGCAACGGCGTCGGCTCTGACGTCAAGGCCGCGGATATCAAGCTCTCGGACGACGACAGGGCGGCGATCCGGGAAACGCGCCTTCAGGCCCTGTGCGGCGAGCTGCTGGAGGTGCTGGAGCTGGAGCCCGAGACCGTGACGGCCAAGGCCGCCAAAGACAGCGCCTATCAGGTCCTGCGCCGCGGCGTGGAAAAGGACCAGGCCGACGTGCTTCGCGACTTTATCAAGGACAATAAGCTCACCGGCGCGCTGTATTTTCTGGCGGATTCCACCCGCTATTATCCCTACGGCAGCTTTCTTTCCCACGTGCTGGGCTGCGTGGGCACCGACGAGCAGGGCCTGACGGGGCTGGAAAAAGAGTATGACAGCGTCCTTACGGGGACGCCGGGCCGCTCGGTCACCCTGGCCGACGCCCACGGCGACGCCCTCACCGAGGATTATGAGCTGTATTATCCCGCGGAAGAGGGGCAGAGCCTGGTGCTCACGGTGGACGAGGTGCTGCAGCACTATCTGGAAAAGCATCTGGAGATCGCCTATAACGACAATCAGGTGCAGGGCTCGGCCATCGGCATCGTGATGGATGTACACGACGGCGGGATCCTGGCCATGGCCTCTTATCCCGAGTTCGACCCCAACGATCCCTTCAAGCTGGTGGGCGAAAAGCAGCTGGAAGCCATCAACGCCATCGCCGACGAGGAGGCACGCACCGCCGCCCGCAGCGAAGCCGTTTACGCCCAGTGGAGCAACAAGCCGGTGTCGTTCATGTATTATCCCGGCTCCACCTTCAAGATCATCACCGCCGCCTCGGCGCTGGAGGAGGGCGTCGTCACCGAGCACAGCAGCTTTTACTGTCCGGGCTTCAAGCAGATCGACGGTTATCCCCGCCCCATCAGCTGCTGGAAAAAGGCCGGCCACGGGAACGAGGATCTGCGGGAGGCGCTGATGAACTCCTGCAACCCCGCGCTGATGACCGTCGGTCTGGCGCTGGGCCGCGACCGGTTCACCCAGTATGTGCAGGCCTTCGGCCTGCGGGAAAAATCCGGCGTCGATCTGCCCGGCGAAGCGGTGGGCCTTTACAACATGAGCAGCAACGTGGACCTGGCGGTCTATTCCTTCGGCCAGAACTTTACCCTGACGCCGCTGCAGCTGGTGACTGCGGTGTCCGCCGTGGCCAACGGCGGCATGCTGGTCCAGCCTCATATCGTGAAAGAGATCCTCAACGCCGACGGCACGGTGGCCCAAAGCTTCGGGCGCACCGAGGTGCGGCAGGTCATCTCCCAGCAGACCTCGGAGCTGATGTGCGATATGCTGGAGGACGTGGTGAAAAAAGGCACCGGTAAAAATGCCTATGTGGCGGGCTATCGGGTGGCCGGCAAGACGGGCACTACCGAAAAGATCGCCGATATGAACAAAGAGGGCAAGGATCTTTACGTCACCTCCTTCGTGGCCTTTGCACCCGCCGACGATCCTCAGATCGCCGTGCTGGTGCTGCTGGATGAACCCACCGTCCAGCCCATCTCCGGCGGTCTGAACACCGCCCCGGTGGTACGGCGCTTTCTGGAGGAGGCGCTGCCTTATCTGGAGATCGACCCCATTTATACCACGGATGAACAGAGCTCCCGCAGCGTCACCATGCCCGACCTCACGGGCATGACCCTCAGCGACGCCGAGGCCGCGCTGAAAAAGCTGGGCATGACCTGCTCCAGCGTGGGCTCCGAGGCCGCCGTCACCGATCAGATCCCCGCGGCGGGCGCGGTGGTGGCCAGCAATACCAAAGCGGTCTTGTATCTGGGCGGCAGCAAGCCCGATAAGCTTGTCACCGTTCCCGATCTTCACAATCTTACGCTGTCCGGCGCCAGAAGCACGCTCCAGAACATGGGACTTTACGTTCGCGTGTCCGGCGGCGTTTCCGAGGGCGGGCAGACCGTTACCAAACAGGATATCTCCCCGCAGGAGCAGGTGCCCTACGGCACCGTGATCACCGTGGAGACCACCGACATGGCGCAGCGTGCCCAGTGAGGCAGGAAAGGAGAAAACCATGCTTTTGACAGAGCTTTTGCATAACGTGCCCGCCGTTTGCGTATCCCGGGAAAAAGAAGCCGAGATTACCTCGGTCTGCTGTGATTCCCGCAAGGCGGAAAAGGGCTGTCTTTTCATCGCCGTCCGCGGATATCAAAGCGACGGGCACCGGTTCATCGCCTCCGCCGTCGAGCGCGGCGCCGCCGCTGTGTTGGCGGAGGAGGCCCCCGAAGAGATCCCTGCGGGCGTGGCGGTCTATCTCACCGAAAACACCCGCGCCGCCGTGGCCGACGCGGCCGCCGCCTTTTACCGCCACCCCGAGCGGCAGCTCAGGCTGGTGGGCGTGACGGGGACCAACGGAAAGACCACCTCGACCCATCTGATCTGCCACATTCTGGAGCAGACGGGACACCCCTGCGGGCTCATCGGCACCAACGGCATCCGCATCCGCGAGGAGCTGCGCCCCGCCGACCGCACCACTCCCGACGGGCTGGAGCTTTACGCCCTTTTGCGGGAGATGGCGGATGCGGGATGTGAATACGCCGTGATGGAGGTTTCCTCGCACAGCCTGGTGCTCGACCGGGTGCGGGGGCTGCATTACGCCGCGGCGGCCTTTACCAATCTGACCCAGGATCATTTGGATTTTCACGGGGATATGGAGCATTATTTCGAGGCCAAGGCCCTGTTGTTCGACCGCTGCGACACCGCCGTCATCAATCTGGACGACGCCTACGGCGCCCGGCTGGCGCAGCAGGTCAAATGCCCGGTTATCACCTTCTCCGCCAAACGGGACGAAGCCCGGCTGGTGGCAAAAAACGTCAGGCTCCAGCCGGACAACGTGCAGGCCGTTTTGGTGCGGGACAACGACATCGCCCGCATGCGGCTCAATATCCCGGGCATGTTCTCGGTGTATAACGGGCTGACGGCCATCGCCTGCTGTCTGGCGCTGGGCATGGGGCTGGAGGAGGTCACGGAAGCGCTCCGCACGGCGCAGGGCGTCAAGGGGCGCGCCGAGATCGTGCCCACGGGCCGGGACTTCACCGTGATGATCGACTATTCCCACACCCCCGACAGCATGGAGAACATCCTCCGCACCGTGCGGGATTACGCCAAGGGCCGGGTGATCGGCGTCTTCGGCGCGGGCGGCGACCGGGATAAAACCAAGCGCCCGCTGATGGGAAAGGTGGGCGGCGAGGGCTGCGACCTGTGCGTGGTCACCTCCGACAACCCCCGCTCGGAGGATCCCGATGCCATCATTCAGGATATTCTGGCGGGAATGTCCGCCAAGCACCGTTACAAAGTCATCCCCGACCGCCGGGAGGCCATTGCCTGGGCGGTGAAGCACGCCCAGCCCGACGACATCATCGTTTTGATGGGCAAGGGGCAGGAGACCTATCAGGAAATTTGCGGCGTCAAGCATCATCTTGACGAGCGGGAAGAGGTGGCCAAGGCGCTGGAAGCGCCGGAGGCCCGCTAAAAGGAAGTTAGGAGATAAGGTATGAGGGAGTATCTGTATCCCGTCTTGATGGCGGGGCTGTCGTTTCTGGTGGCCGTATTGCTGGCGCCCATCGTGATCCGCAAGCTGCGGGAGCTGCATTTCGGACAAAAGATCCTGGAGGACGGCCCCACCTGGCACAAGGGCAAGCAAAACACCCCCACCATGGGCGGCGTGATCTTTATCATCGCCATGACGCTGACGGTGCTCACCGGCCTGCCCGGGATGCTGGCAAACGGCGATTACCGCCCGCTGGTGATGCTGGGGCTCAGTCTGGTGTTCGGCGCCGTGGGCTTTGTGGACGACTGGACCAAGATCCGCAAAAAGCGCAATCAGGGTCTGACCCCGCGGCAAAAGCTGATGCTGCAGATCGCCGCCGCGGTGCTGTTCCTGGTGGTGATGCGGGTGATGGGATATCTCACCTCCGACCTGTATCTTCCCTTTATCGGCAAAACGCTGCGCCTGCCCTGGTGGCTCTATCTGGTCTTCGGCGTCATCGTGATCATCGGCGCCGACAACGCCGTCAACCTCACCGACGGCATCGACGGCCTGTGCTCCTCGGTCACGCTGATCGTGGCGGTCTTTTTCTCCTTCGTCTTTCTGCGGGACGACGTCAGCGCATCGGCCTTTTCACTGGCGCTGGCGGGCGGTCTGCTGGGCTTTTTCCTCTTCAACCGCCACCCTGCAAAGGTCTTTATGGGCGACACCGGCTCGCTGTTTTTGGGCGGCGCCGTCTGCGCCATGGCGTTTGCCTACAACATGCCGCTGATCCTTGTCCCCGTCGGCATGGTCTATATCATCGAGACCTTGTCCGACATCATTCAGGTTGGTTATTATAAGCTCAGCCACGGCAAGCGGGTCTTCAAAATGGCCCCCATCCACCATCATCTGGAGCTGTGCGGCTGGAGCGAATGGAAGATCGTGATCGCGGCCTGTCTGCTGACGCTGGCGCTGTGCGCCCTGTCACTTCTGGCATAAATCCGGTTTTATCGCTGTCGAAAGGAGATGTTTCCCATCGCCGCTTCCGCAAAAAAGAAGACCCGTCCGGCCGCCCGGGAACAGCAGGAGGCGCGCCTGCGCGCCCTGGCCGGAGAAGAGCCGGAGCGCGTGGAGCGCGAGGGACATCTGGATCAGCCGCTGCTGCTGCTGACCCTGCTGCTGCTTGCCATCGGGCTGATCTGCCTGTTTTCGGCAAGCTACGCCACCGCCTACGATACCCAGGACGGCAACGCCGCCTATTTCATCATCCGGCAGGGCGTTTTTGCCGGCGCCGGCGTGGTGGTCATGCTGCTGCTTTCCAGATTCGACTATCACAAATTGCATTATCTGGCCATTCCCGCGCTGCTGTTTGCCGTTGCGGTAATGGCTACCGTCAAGATCCCGGGACTGAAAAACTATTGGAAGACCATCAACGATGCCACCCGCTGGATCGCGCTTCCGGGCGTCGGCACTTTCCAGCCCTCGGAGCTGGCAAAGGTGGCCGTCATCCTCAGCTTTTCCAGCTTTTCCGCCATCTTCGGCAAGAAAAAAATGCACACTCTCCGCTGGGGGATCCTTCCCTTTCTCGCGATCATCGGCCTGTTCGCCGTTTTGATGTATTGGGAGAAGCACCTTTCCGGCACGCTGATCATCGCCGTCATCGGGATGCTCATCATTTACATCGGCGGCGCGAACCTGTTTTGGTTCTTCCTGGGCGGCGGAGGGATCGTCGCGGCGGGCGTGTGGTATATCAAGAGCCATCCCTATGCGCTCACTCGCATCAAGGTCTGGCTCGACCCCTTCTCCGACCCCCGTGGAAAGGGCTGGCAGGGCGTACAGAGTCAGCTTGCCATCGGCAGCGGCGGCTTCTGGGGCCTTGGCCTGGGGCAGAGCCGGCAAAAGCATCTCTGGCTTCCCGAGCCTGCCAACGATTTTATTTTTTCCGTAGTGTGCGAGGAGCTGGGCTTTCTGGGCGCGGCGCTGATCATTCTGGTGTTCGCCCTGCTGATCTGGCGGGGATATTACATTGCCCTGCGCTCGGACGATAAATTCGGCACCCTGCTGGCGGCGGGCATCACCACGCAGATCGCCGTCCAGACCATTCTCAATCTGGGCGTTGTGACGGGACTCCTGCCCATCACCGGCGCGGCGCTGCCTTTCTTCAGCTACGGCGGCACGGCGCTTTTGATCCAGCTTGCCGAGATGGGGATCCTGTTGAGCATTTCCCGGCAGATGCCGGTGACGAAAGAGGGATAAGTCATGAAGATCGTATTTGCCGGAGGCGGCTCCGCCGGCCACGTCAACCCCGCGCTGGCGGTGGCGAATTACATCCGTTCCCGGGAAGACAGCACCGTCTGGCTCGCGGGCGGGACGGGAAATATCGAGGAGCGTCTTGCCAAAAAGGCGGGCTATCCCATTTTTACCTTCCCCTTGAAGGGGCTTTCACGCAAAAAAAGCTTCGCCGGTCTGCGGCAGAATATCACCGCCCTTGCCGAGATGCGCGCTGCTGTCCGCGGCTGCAAAAAGATTTTGGCGGACATCCGTCCCGATGTTGTGATGGGGACGGGGGGCTATGCCAGCTTTCCCATGGTGCGGGCCGCCGCGCAGATGGGGATCAAAACGGCGATCCTGGAGGTCAACGCCACCCCCGGCGTGGCCACCAAACAACTTGCGAAAAAGGTTGACTGCACCATGGTCTCCTTTGCCGAGACCGAAGCCCTGATCCCCGGCGCAAGGCGCACCGTCCTCACCGGCTCGCCCGTGCGGGAGGAGATCGCCCGCTGCCGGGAAAAGACCTTTGAACCCCTGTTCGACAACGGACTTCCCACGCTGGTGTGCTTCTGGGGCAGCATCGGCGCGCTGTATATGAATCAGAAAATGGTGGAGGTGGCCAAGCTGGTCACCCAGCGGCAGCAGTTCAACCTGCTGCAGGTGAGCGGCTCTTCCCATTACGGCTGGATGAAGGAGGCGCTGACGAAGGAGGGCATCGTCACCGATCGGGGCAATTTCCGCCTTACCGACTATCTTTACGATATGGACCGGGTGATGGCGACGGCCGATCTGATCCTTTGCCGTGCCGGCGGGACGCTGGCGGAGCTGTGCGCCGCCGGAACGCCCGCCATCGTGGTGCCCTCGCCCTTTGTGGCCGAGAACCATCAGGAGAAAAACGCCCGCATTCTGGAGCAGGCCGGCGCCGTCAAGGTGATCACCGAACGGGAGGCCGAGCCCGAGCTGATCTACGACACCGCCTGGAGCCTTCTGCAGGCGCCCGACACGCTGAAGACCATGGGCGAAAATGCCCGCAAAAAGGCCCAGCCCGACGTGCTGGAGCACATCTATCAGACGCTGAAATCTCTCTGAACCGAAACAGGCCGGCTTTCCCGCACCGAGTGAGCGCTTGATGCATAGGATGGCGTGTAATACCGGAAAAGGAGCCGACTATGTCTTACTATCAGATCCGGGGCGGAAGGCCCCTGCGGGGGACGGTGCCCGTCAGCGGGGCCAAAAACAGCGTTCTGCCCATTCTGGCCGCCACGCTGCTCAACGGCGGCAAAAACGTTTTACATAACTGTCCCGATCTGCGGGACGTGCGCTCGGCAATCGCAATCCTGCGATATCTGGGATGCCGGGTCCGGCGGGAGGGCGACACCGTCACGGTGGACTCCTCCGCGGTGGAGCGATGGGACGTTCCCCACGAGCTCATGCGGGAGATGCGGTCCTCCGTCATCTTTCTCGGACCGATCCTGGCCCGCTGCGGCCGGGCACGGCTCAGTCTGCCCGGCGGCTGCGATATCGGCCCCCGGCCCATTGACCTGCATCTGCAGGCCTTGCAGAAGCTGGGCGTGGAGATCCGGGAAGAGGGGGGCGACATTTATTGCCGCGCAGGCGATCTGCGGGGAACGGACGTGATCCTCAGCTTTCCCAGCGTGGGCGCCACCGAGAACACGCTTTTGACAGCCACGGCCTGCGGCGGCTCCACCCGCATCATCAACGCGGCCCGGGAGCCCGAGATCGCCGATTTGCAGGAGTTTCTGCGAAAGGGCGGCTCCGAGGTCGCGGGCGGCGGCGAGAGCGTCATCCGCGTTTCGGGAGAAATGCCCCGCCGGGATGTGGAGCACACCATCCTGCCCGACCGGATCGAGGCTGCCACCTATCTTTGCGCCTGCGCCGCCTGCGGCGGTGAGATCACCCTCACCGGCGCTGAGCCGGAGCACGTGGGCACCGTGCTGCAATGCCTCTCCGAGGCGGGCTGCACCGTGCGGACGGCGGGACGCAGCGTCATGCTGCGGGCGCAGGAGCGGCTTTCCGGCCTTCCCATCGTGCGGACCATGCCCTATCCCGGCTTTCCCACCGACGCCCAGGCGCCGCTGATGGCGGCGGCCTGCACTGCCGAGGGGACGTCGGTCTTTCTGGAAACGATTTTTGAAAACCGCTATCGCCATGTGCCCGAGCTTGCCCGCATGGGGGCAAAGATCCGCGTCAGCGGGCGGACGGCTCTGGTGACCGGCGGCGCGCTTCACGGCGCGCGGGTGCGATGCACCGATCTGCGGGGCGGGGCGGCGCTGGTGATCGCCGCGCTGGCAGCCGAAGGCGAAAGCGTCGTGGAGGACATCACTCACATCGATCGCGGCTATGAGCGCCTGGCGGAAAAGCTGACCCTTTTGGGCGCGGACATCCGCCGGACGGACGGAGAAACATAAAGGAGCTTTACCATGGCAAAGCAGAGACGACAATCCAAGAGCAGACGCCGCCGGCGCCGCAGTACGCGCGGCGGCGCGCCTGCCGTATTGGTGCTGCTCTGCATCGTGGTGGCCGTGGCAGCCATCCTCACGGCCATGACCATCTTTTTCAAGGTGCGCAGCATCACCCTTACAGGCGAGACCCGCTATTCCGCCCAGGAGGTGGCGGAGGCCTCCGGCCTGAAAGAGGGGGACAACCTGATCCTGTTCAACAAATTCCGCGCCATCGGCAGCGTGTTTGACGCCTGCCCCTATCTGCATACCGTTCAGATGCGCCGCCGTCTGCCCGATACGGTAGAGATCATCGTCACCGAGTGTGTGCCAGCCGGGGTCATCGAGGATCAGTTCGCCTCGGTGCCCGATCCCAAAAACAAGGACAAGACGATCCGCATCGGCGGGACGGGGAAGTGGCTCATCGATATCGAGGGCAAGCTGCTGGAGCAGGTGCACGAGGTTCCGGAAGGGCTCTGTTATCTGCGCGGATTGACCCTGAAAGAGCCAAAAATCGGGAAATATGCGAATTTTTCTGATGAAGATCTGCAAAAACCCGTATTTTTGTTATTGAATACTGCAAAAGATAATGATATACTACCAGATATAGGGGAAATCGATTTTTCCGAACCCTATAACATCCGTTTTACGTATACCGACCGGTTCACCGTGGCCATCGGCTCCACGGAGGAATTGGAAAAAAAGATCCGCTATCTGCGCCTGATCACCGAGGAAAAGCTGGGCGCAAACGTGACGGGGCTGATCGACGTCTCCGACACGCAAAAGGCGCGATTTGTCCCCGCTGCAAATGAATGAGAAAGTTGACATAATGGAGGGCGTAGCATGGGATTTTCCTTTGAGTATGGAACTGACAACACCGTGGCCATCCGCGTGGTAGGTGTCGGCGGCGCCGGCGGCAACGCGGTGAACCGCATGATCACGGGCGGCATGCGCGGCATCGACTTCGTGGCGATGAACACGGACAAGCAATGCCTCAATTACTCCGCCGCCACCATCAAGCTGCAGATCGGTGAAAAGCTGACCCACGGCTTAGGCTCCGGCGGCGTGCCCGAGGTGGGCCGCAAGGCCGCGCAGGAGAGCGAAGACGAGATCCGCAAGGTGCTGGAGGGCGCCAACATGGTCTTTATCACCGCCGGTATGGGCGGCGGCACCGGCACCGGCGCTGCTCCCGTGGTGGCGCAGGTAGCCAAGGACATGGGCATTTTGACCGTGGGCGTGGTCACCCGTCCCTTCACCTTCGAGGGCCGTCAGCGCATCGAGCAGGCCAACGTGGGCATCACCGAAATGAAGGAGAAGGTGGACGCGCTGGTGGTCATTCCCAACGAGCGCCTGAAGCTGGTCTCCGATCAGAAGATCACCCTGCTCAACGCCTTTGAGGTTGCCGACAACGTTCTGCGTCAGGCGGTGCAGAGCATCTCCGAGCTGATGACCGTGCCCAGCCTGATCAATCTGGATTTCAACGACGTGGCCACCATCATGCGCAACGCCGGCTTTGCCCACATGGGCGTGGGCCGCGCTTCCGGCAAGGAAAAGGCCGTGGAGGCCGCGCAGATGGCCATCGCCAGCCCCCTGCTGGAGACCTCCATCGCCGGGGCGCACGGCGTGCTGCTCAACATCACCGGCTCGCCCGATATGGGTCTGGAAGAGGTGGAACAGGCCGCTGCCATGGTGCAGGAGGCCGCTCATCCCGACGCGCACATCATCTTCGGCGCCGCCATCGACGAAACGCTGGACGATGAGATGCGGATCACCGTGGTGGCTACCGGCTTCGACAAGCAGCCCACCGGCCTGGCCAAGCCCGCGCCCAAGGTGACGGAGGAGGAAGCTCCTTTCCAGCGCCCTGCGGAGCAGCCTGCCGAGCAGCGTCCCGAGCCGCCCAAGGACGATCTGGAGGTGCCTGAGTTCGTTCAGAAGATGCGGGAGGGGATCCCCCGCCAGAGCGAACCCTCTCACGCCGTGGCTGAAGACGCCCAGCCCGCGCGGGAAGAGCCCAAAAAGAAAAACGATCCCTTTGACGACATCCTGAACATGTTCCGCTCCAAAAACTGAGTGATAACAAAACGCTCCCGCAGCCGAAGCTGCGGGAGCGTTTTTTATCTTGATCGGTCGCTTTTCAGGATCGCATAGAGCACGGCGTCGTGAAAAACGCCCTCCTTGCAATACTTCTGCCGGGCATAGCCCTCTTTTTTCATGCCGGACTTTTCCATGACCCGGCCGGAGGCGGGGTTTTCGGCAAAGTGGTCGGCCTCGACCCGATTGAGGCCCAGCTCGTCAAAGGCAAAGTCGATGACGCGGGTGAGGATCTCGGTCATATAGCCCTTGCCCCAGGCGGTCTCTGCCAGAAAATAGGCCACCGTGCCGCTTTGATGCCGCCGGTTCACCACCAGCGACATCCGCCCGATGCACACGCCGTTTTCCCGCACGGCCCATTGGAAATAATCCTCGGCGGCGTCGTATTGCTCGGTCACCCGGCGGATCATTTCTTCATATTCCTCCGGCGGACGGTGGGGCAGATGGAGCAGGTTCCGGCACACCGACTCCGAAGAGAGCCAGCGGGTCACTTCGGGCACGTCGGCCATGGTCAGCCGGTCCAAAACCAGCCGTTTGGTGGTCAGGACAGGGGTGTTTTCCATAGGATCCTCCTTACAGCAAAAGCTGCAATACCAGGCCGAACAGGGCCGAAACCAGATAAAGGGTCACGATGATCTGAAGATTCTCCCGTTTGCTTTTGTTCATCCGCAGCAAAACGGCAAGTCCGATGCCCGCGTTGGAGCAAAGCCCCGCCAGGCAGGCGCCGAAGCTCATGCTTCCCGCCAAATAGAGCTGGGTCAGCGTCACCGAGGCGGCGCAGTTGGGGATCAGACCCACCAGCGCGGCAATAAAGGGCTGAAGAGCCGACCCGTGGAGCAGGAAAGAGGCGATGCGCTCCTGCCCCAAAAGCTCGATGGCCCCGTTGAGCAGCAGATTGATCCCCAGAATAAAGAGCAGGATATGGCCCGTGTGCCAGAGCGCGGGGCGGAGGATGCCGCCCTCCTCCTCGCAGCCGCAGTTTTCACAGAGATCGTACAGCTCGCGCTTCGAGCCGGTTTTTTTCAAAACCAGATCTACGGCAAAGCCTGCCGCAATGCCGATCGCCACCTTGCTCAAAAGGAGCAGCGGGATCATGCGCCGCCCCTGCGGCGAGCCGATCATCAGCGGCAGCGCCTCGTCGGAGGTGGAGAGAAAGACCGCCAGCAGCGTGCCCCGGGAGACCAGACCGGCCGCGTAAAGATTGGACGCCGCCGAGGAAAAGCCGCACTGGGGCACACAGCCCAGGATCGCGCCCACCAGCGGACCGAGCCTGCCCATGCTTTTCAGGCGCGCCTCCATCTTTTCCGAAAAGCGGTGCTCCGCGGCCTCCATTAGCAGATAAGCAAAAAACAGGAAGGGGAGCAGCTTCAGCGTGTCAAGCAGCGCGTCCCATACGATATCTTGAATCAACTCCCAGGAAAGCATAGATCAGGATCCTTTCTGCACAATTAAAAACATTATAACAGAAGGAGCAGGACGGCGCAAGGGATATCCCGAATTTTTCCTGTCCGCTGTGAAAAAACACTTGTGCTTTCATCAAAAGCAGTGTATCATAACCTTGGCGGCGCTTTGCCGCGAAAGGAGTTTACGCATGCTGGAACAGTATCTGATCATTCACAAGAGCATCCTGCCCGATTATTATGAGAAGGTCGTGGAGGCGCGGCATCTGATCGAATCTGGCCGGGTGCGGGAGGTCAGCCAGGCCGTCCGCCGGGTGGGCATCTCCCGCAGCACTTATTACAAGTATAAGGACCACATTCTGGAAACCTCGGAGATGGCCATCGGGCGCAAGGCGGTGCTGTCCATGCTGCTGAAGCATGAGCCCGGCGTCCTCAGCGCCGTGCTCTCCCGGATCTCCGAGGGCGGCGGAAGCGTCCTTACCATCACCCAGAGCCTGCCCATCCGGGGCAGTGCCAGCGTGACGGTGACGCTGGATGTGAGCGAAATGCCGCTTTCCGTGCAGGAGCTGCTGGCGGGGCTGAACGCCGTGACCGGCGTGGAAAGCACCCGTCTGGTAGCGGTGGAATAAGGAGGCGCTTATGAACGAGCATGGGAACGGTTCGGCAGAACAGCTTCGTCTGATGCGGCGGCAGTCGGCGCTCCTTACCGGCATCGCCGTGCTGCTGGCGGTGCTGCTGGCGGTGATGGCGGCGGCGTTCTTTTCTCTGCGCCGCTGGGCCGGGGAGATCGACATGACCCTGAAGCAGATGGACATGGAGGCCTTTAACCGGGCCGTGACGTCGATGGACGAGGCGGCGGACCGGCTGAGCGGAGTGGACGTGGACGGCCTCAACGCCACGGCAGCCTCGCTGAAAGCGGCGGCCGACAATCTGAGCAGCGTGGATATGGAATCGCTCAACAGCGCTGTCAAATCGCTTTCCGGCGCGGCGGAGAACCTCAAAGGGGTCGACGTGAGCGCGCTCAACCGGCTGGTGCAGTCGCTGGAAACGGTGTCTGACCGGTTGGAAAAGGCGGTAAGCGCCATCGGCGGCCTGTTCGGACGGTAAAGCCGACCGCATACGCTGCTGTGTGTGCAGGCAAAGCAAAGGAGAGAACCGCATGCTGATCGAACAAGGCGATATTTGCATCCGAAACGTGGAAAAGGCCGATTGTGTCCAACTTGCCGCATGGTGGAACGACGGAAGCGTCATGGCTCACGCCGGATTTCCGCTGGGGCTGAACACGACGGCCGAAAAGATCGAAGCGCAGCTCGCGGGCAACAGCGATGAAACGGCGCGGGTGCTGATGATCGAATATCGGGGCGAGCCCATCGGCGAGATGAACTATCGCAATCTGGGCGGCAAAACGGCGGAGCTCGGGATCAAGATCTGTGACCCCGCATATCAGGAAAAAGGGCTGGGGCGCGTGATCCTGAGTCTGCTGATCCGGCGGCTTTTTTCCATGGGATACGAAAAGATCGTGCTTGACACCAATCGAACCAACACGCGGGCGCAGCACGTCTATGAGCTTTTGGGATTTCAAAAGCTCCGGGTCAACGAGAATGCTTGGCAGGATCAGCTGGGAAGGTGGCAGTCGTCGGTGGATTATGAGCTGACGCCAGAGCGGTTTGCGGACCGGGCAGGGCAGGCCGGCGACTGAGGAGGCGCCGAAAAAGACGGTCTGATCACCGTTGCCCGCTATGAAACGATGACGGAAAAGATGCGGGAATGGAACAGAAAAACCATCCGGGAAGAATATGAGGGCGCGATCGACCATCCCGAATACCGGCATTTTTTGAGAGGGAATTTCCCCGATCTCATCGGGAAATAGCGGGCCGGAGGGCTCAAAACCGCATAAAAAGCGCACAAAACAAGCCGCAGAGAGCGTTCTCTGCGGCTTGTTTTTCTGGGACGGACGCGATGCGCCGTCGATCGGGTCAAAACAGCTTTTTTCGAAGCGGGCAGGCCTTTCCGGCGGCGGCGCGGCCGGACGCCTCCAGTTCCCGTGCAAAGTCCTCCGGATGCTTCTGATAATAATTCTGATGGTGCTCTTCGGCGGGCCAGAAGGTCTTCAGCGGCTCAAGGCTGACGAAGACGGGCTTTCCGCCGGATCGTTCCAGCAGACGGCACAGCCGGGCAGCCGTGTCCCGCTGCGCCTCGTCGGCATAATAGACCGCCAGCGTATACGAGCGGCCCCGGTCGATGAACTGCCCCTCGCCGTCAAAGGGGTCGACCCCCTCCAGAAACACCTTGCACAGCGTTTCAAAGGAAACGGCATGCTCGTCGTATTCCACCCGGATGGTCTCCCGGTGGCCGGTGCGCTGGGCCTTCACAGACTCATAATCGGGCGACGGCTCGTCGCCGCCGCAATAGCCCGCTTCTGTCCGATGCACGCCCTCCAGCGCGTCAAAAAAGGGGATGATGCACCAGAAGCAGCCTCCGGCGAAATAAGCGTTTTTCATCAGGATCACCTCAGTATTTCATAAACAGGCGGATATAGGCCTTTGCCGCCTTGTAGGCCGGCCCCTCCAGCGCGGCGCGGGCGCGCTCCAGCTCCTTGCGGATCTCGATGCCCTGGGGGCAGTGAAGCTCGCATTTGCCGCATTTGACACAGTTGGAGGCGGCGGTGGGATCTTTGCGAAGCGCGGTGCACATGATGTATTCCCGCAGGCCGGCGTACCATCCGTCGGAATAGCGGCGGTTGTAAGCGGTAAAGATGCCGGGGATGTCCACGCCCTGCGGGCAGGGCATGCAATAACGGCAGCCGGTGCAGGGGACCTTGGTGCCCCGGCTGATGGCCTGCGCCGCCTGCTTCAGAAAGGCTCGTTCCTCATCGGAAAAGCAGCCGGGCAGCGCCTCCGAGGCAATGCGCGTGTTTTCGGCCACCATCTCCAGCGAGTTCATTCCCGAGAGGACGCAGGTCACCTCCGGCTGATCCCACAGCCAGCGCAGGCCCCATTCGGCGGGCGAGCGGCCCGAGGGATGCTCTTCAAAGAGGCGAAGCGCTTCCTTGGGCAGCTTGTTCGCCAGGCGCCCGCCCCGCAGCGGCTCCATGATGACCACGGGGATGCCCTTGGAGGCGGCGTATTTCAGCCCCGTAATTCCCGCCTGCGAATGCTGATCCATGTAGTTGTACTGGATCTGGCAGAAATCCCAGTCGTAGGCGTCCAGCAGGGCGCAGAACATATCGGAATTGCCGTGGTAGGAGAACCCGATCTGTCGGATGACGCCGGCGGCCTTCTGTTCCTCCAGCCAGCGCAAAACGCCCAGCGCCTTCAGCCGTTCCCAGGTGGAAACGTCGTTGAGCATGTGCATGAGATAATAGTCCACCCGGTCGGTGCGCAGCCGCCGGAGCTCTTCGTCAAAATAGGTCCGGACGCTGTCCGGCGCCTTGAGCATATAGTGCGGCAGCTTGGTGGCGATGTTCACTCTGTCCCGCAGACCGCTGCGCGCCAGGATCTCCCCCAGAGCGGCCTCGCTGCCGCCGTAAACATAGGCGGTGTCGAAATAATTGACCCCCGCTTCAATCGCGGCCAGGATCTCCCGTTCGGCCTTGTCCAGATCGATGCTGCCCAGCTTCTGGGTGAAGCGCATGCAGCCGAAGCCCAGCGCCGAGACGGGATTCCCGTATTTGTCGGAACGGTATTGCATAAGCGCCTCCTGTCAGCACGTCCGCGTGGTGAAAACGAACCGCTCCACCGCCTCGCGGAAGCCCTCGCTCCGCTCGCGGGAGCAAACGTAATCGGCGATCTCCTTGACCTGCGGGACGGCGTTCGCCACCGCCACCGCCACCCCCGCGGCCTGAAGCAGCGGGATGTCGTTGGTATTGTCGCCGCAGGCCATGATCTCGTCTTTTTCCACGCCCATCAGCGCCGCCAGACGCTCCAGCGCCACACCCTTGTGGGTCCCCTTGGCCATTACCTCGATGAGATAGGGCTCGGATTGGGCGAAATAGGCCTTGTCGCCGTAAAGCGCCTCCAGCTGTGCCTGCAGGGCGGGAACCTGCTCCGCCGGCGCGGCCAGGAGCATTTTCGGCGTGGGGAAGGGGGTCATTGCGGAAAAATCGCCCACCTCCCGGCAGGTGGTGAAGGGCAGATCGGGATCGGGATGGACGTCGTGACGCAGCCGCTCCACCACGATGACGTGGTGATCGTAAAGCTGGACGTAGATCCCCCGCTCTTTGGAGAAGGCCAGGATGCCGTCCACCACATCCTGCGGGACGCAGCTTTCATACAGGGGCGCTTCCTCGCCCTCCCGCAGGATCATGGCGCCGTTGTAGCAGATGATGGGCGCGTTTCCGCCGAGCCGGCGGGCAATGACGCCCGCCGAGGCATAGGACCGACCCGTGACCACGGCGGTGGGCACGCCCAGAGCGCGGGCCCTTGCCACCGTGTGCAGCGTGGCGGGCGGGAGGACCCCTCCGCGGTCCAGCAGAGTATTGTCCAGATCAGTGGCGATCAGCTTGATCATATCCGTACCCTCCGCTCAAAGACAAAAGATGAAATAGATCAGCGAAACGATCAGCAGCGCCAGGATCACCAGATTAAAGGCGCGGATCACCCGGTCGGTGCGGATCCGGAAGCCGCCCACCATCGAGGGGCGCTTTACGTCGAAGGCGTAAAGATAATGAGGCAGCTTTTCGCCGGAATCGGGGGTGCGCCCCTGCACCTCGGCGGGGAAGAGTCCGCCGAACCACAGATGATAGCAGGTGCGGGCCTCCTCCTTGTATTCGTTGAAGGCGTCGCGCCAGCGCTTGGTCAAAAGCAGCGTGATCACGCCGATGACGATGAGCAGGGCGGTCATGCCGATGCGGATGACGCCGTTGCCGATGCCGTAAACAAAGGCCAGCGCACCGGCGACCACAGCCATATAGATGCTCATAAAGGTGAGCCGCTCCATCTCCACATGGCGGGCGTGGGCCAGATTCTCCGAAAGGCAGGTCATGAAAAACTCGGCCTGGCTTTCGGTGATGCGTTCCTCGTTGCCCGCAAGCGAGGCGCGGCGGATGACGTCGGTAAAATATGCTTCGGCCTGGATGGGTTCGGATCGCTTCGTGTCCATATTCAGTCCTCGTTTTCTGCCGCCGGCGGCGGCGAATGGTGATTTGTTTTTGGCGGCGGGATCAAGATGCTCCCGGCGGCTCCGGGATCGCCTTTCCCACAGCGGCTTCGCAGGGCGAAAGCAGCGCCCGGTCAGACATGGTGCTGCTGAGGAGCAGCCGCTCCCGCGGGACGACGGCCGCAAGCACCTCTGTCCCGCGGCACAGGCGGGCGGAGGTGATCGGGAGTCCGGTTGAGGCGTCCAGCAGGGCGATCAGATCGGGAAAAGTGGCCAGACGGCGCCCGCCGAGCTCTGCGGTCATGTATTCATTCCAGAAAGTGACTTCCAGATCGCCGCTGTCGCTTCGAATCATGGCCCGTCCCACGTCAAAGCCGCCCTTCGCCGTCAGAGAGCAGTCATTAACGACGCCGCGCGCCGCGATGCGGCATCCCAGCGCGCGCTCCAGCGAGGCCGCGAGCGCGACAGGATCGTTTTCATGGGCGCGGAAGAGCCGGCCGATCCGGATGCATTCCCGCAGCGCGCCGGGGGCGCCGTGCGCCCTGACGTGGGCTGCCGTCGCGGGATTGCGCAGCACGGTGACGAAGCTGCGGGCCTGGGCGGCGGTCTCCCGCACCAGGCGGGACGTGCTTTCCACCGAGCCGCAGGCGCAGATCTCCAAATCGTGTGCGCCCAGCCCGCCCGCGGCGGTCTGAACGGTGCGGTAGCCCTCGAGCCGGTCCAGCAGCATGCTTCCCATGACGCCGGTGGGGTGAGCGCGGCCGTTGCAGGCGGCGTCCAGCATGGGAATCCCCGCCGCGGCCGCAGTAAGCCAGCCGTTGGTGATGCTCTGACCGCCGGCCTCGTTGGCCATCAGCGCGGCGATGGGCGCGGAAAAATGACGGCGAAAAAGCTCATAAACGCGGACACAATGCGCCGGTGTGACTCCGGCGGCGCCGTCGGTGGGCGAACCCACCAGCGACGCGGTGACCACCGTGTCTTCGGGGGAGAGCTCGCCGACGTCCAGCACGGTGATCTCACCGCAGGCCAGCGCTTCCCGCGCCACCCTGAGCCCGTCCTCCAGCTGTCCTCCTCCGCCGCCGCCGAAAAACTGGCCGCCGTAAACGGCGTCCTTTGCACTTTCCGGATCCAATCGGAACATCCTTATCCCTCCTGTATGATCGCTCCGCTCATCAGACGGAGCGCATCGATGACCTTTTGCCGCGGCAGCGTCACGGGAAGCCCCGCGGCCTTTGCGGCCAGGCGGCCCTGCGCCAGGGTATAACCCATGCAGTCCAGCACCAGCAGCTTTGCCCCCGCCTGACGCAGCTTCCGGGCGGCGCTTTCCAGTGCCTGCCCGTCTTCATAGGGCGAGGCGAAAGCCGTGCACCCGGGTAAAAGTCCGCCGCCCCACCAGGCCTCGGCCTGCTCGAGCTGAGCAGGGTGGGGAAGGATCACGCCCAGCTCTTCCCGGCGTGTCAAAAGCGCCGGGTCGCCGTGCAGCAGGTCGTGCGCCGCCCGAAGCGGGACGCGATGGGGAAGCGGCGGGAACGCGCCGGTACACATCAAAATGCAGACCGACGGATCGTCGCGCTCGGCCAGACGCACACACCGGGCCGCCAACGGGAAAAGCCGCGCTTCGGCAACGGCCATCGTGCGGCCGTCGGCCAGACGGGTCACCAGCCGGGCTTCGCCGGGCAGAGGCGTCAGCGACTCCAGCTCCGACGGCGTGAGCCCGTCCAGCATGCCGTATTCCCGGATCTCCGTGCCTTCGGGCAGAGCGGAGACCAGTTCCTCCGTCACGTCGGGACGGGGCGTCTGTCCGATATAGAGCAGCGCCGCGAACCCCATGGCGAAAGCCTCCTTTTTTGAGATTTCATGCCTCTATCATACTGAATTTTTATTCGTATTGCAAGAAAAAGCGGGCGTTTCGGGAAAGAAAGCGGAGCGCCGTCTTGCAAACCGCCGGAAAACGCGGTAAACTGAGAGTGAACATAAAAAGGAGGCTTGTATATGCCGGTAGTACCCATCCGCAAGCAGAGCAAAAAGGCGCAGAAAAAAGAGCATGCCCGCCAGCGCGGGAGCTGGAACGGCGTAAATCCCGTGTCCCGCACGATCCCCAGCGGCAAAGCCTATGACCGCAAGCGGCTGAAGCGCGCCGACCGCCGCGCCCGCCGTGACGAGGAATGACCCGTCGGGAGTTATGCAAAAGTTTTTGCGGTTTTTTGGTTTTTGTGCTTGACATTCCCGGCCGCGTGTGTTATATTATGTGAGCGGTCAAAAAAGACCGTCAAGACCCGGGGGTATAGCTCAGCTGGGAGAGCGCTTGAATGGCATTCAAGAGGTCAGCGGTTCGATCCCGCTTATCTCCACCAAAAAGGCAGTCATCCGAAAGGATGGCTGCTTTTTTTACATTTCGGGGTGAACCGCTGACCTCTTCCAACCGATCCAACGGTCAGCCCCGCCGACGGCGCAAGCCGTTGGCGGTTCGATCCCGCTTATCTCCACCAAAATTGAGAAATCCGAACTTCGTTCCGATAGGAACGGCGCTCGGATTTCTTGTTTTAATGAAAGATCTTGATACTATTTGCGATACAAATTAAGCACTTTTCCCAATGACCGCCTCGATAAAAGTCCCGCAGTA
>JAFOPS010000098.1 GCA_017394205.1 Clostridia bacterium
ATGGCGACTCCGTCGGAAAGAATATTCGGCGAAACGCCTGCTTTCAGACGAATCTCAGCCCCCTCCAGCCGACTGCCCATTCGGTCGCTGTTGTTCCCAACGCGGTATTCCGACGAAAAGAAAGTATCCAGACCTTCTCGTGAAAATGCGTCGGCCTGTGGTCCCAAAACCACCCGGACCGGCGCGCCTGGATCGTAATTCAACCGCGCCTTTCTATGTGAAAGTCCTTTGATCCAGTATTGAGGCGAGGAAAACGCGATCACATCGTTTTTTTGAAGGGCTCTTCCATGAAAACCGCCGAATTTTGCGGGCAGACAAGTACTTTTACTTTCCAGCAAAACCGGCACGTCCAGCCCGCCGGAAAAGGCGATATAGCCGCGGAACCCATTCTTTGCGGCGCCGCACTCCAGCACGTCGCCCCCGTGCGCCGGCACAGCATATCCTGTCGGAACAGGCACACCGTTGAGCGTCGGAGAAAAATCGGCGCCCGCGAGGGCAAAAATGTTGTCCGATTCAAAGCGGATCGTCGGCCCCAGCGCCGTGAGTTCCAGTGCGCCTTCTGTCGGAGAATTCCCGACAAGCAGATTTGCCACAGCCAGCGCCTGGGCGTCCATGGCTCCGCAGACAGGCACACCGAATCGCTGATAGCCATACCGCCCTCCATCCTGTATGGTGGTCAGCATCCCGGGATTCAAAACGCGGATCATAGGTGCGCCTCCCTTTCCCGGTATTCCTCCGGCGTGATTGGGAAAAAGCAAACGGTGTCACCCGCCGATAGCAGGAACGAGGCATCCTTTTCCTTTAAGGAAAACAGCGGCTCCGGCGTTCTGCCGATCAGCTGCCATCCTCCCGGAGAAGCCATTGGATAGATCCCCGTCTGCTGGCCTGCGATTCCCACAGATCCTGCGGGGATATGAGTCCGGGGCGCGGTCAGACGCGGACACGCGATCCGACCATCCATTCCGCCCAAATAGGCAAAGCCTGGCAGAAATCCCAGCATATAGACCAGATATTCCCGCTCGGAATGCCTTCGAACGATCTCTTCCTCGGAAAGACCGGCATGCTGCGCCACAAAAGGCAAGTCCGGCCCGTATTCCCCGCCGTAACAGACCGGGATCCGGACCAGCTTTCCCTGCCTGCTGCCTTCGACAGGCTCGGCGACGGTGACCTCTTTGATCCATGCGCAAAGCTGCGCATAGCTGATCCGCAGAGGGTCGTAGTGGACGCAAAGCGTTCCGTAGGTGGGAACGATCTCCCTCACACCGCTTGCAAGGCATCCCTGAAGTGCGGAAAATGCGGTGGAAACCAACCGATTCACCGTTTCGTCGATCGTATTGCCGATCAAGACGGTAACGGCGCTGTCGCCGCAGGGAATGATCGGATAATCCATCAGAGCAGCTCCTTCATCGGCCGCAGTGAGATCCCGTTCGCTTCCAGAGTGCTTCGGATCATGCGGACAGTTTCCAATGCGGCCTCGTTGTCGCCGTGGACACAGATCGAAGCACACCGCATGGAAAGGATCGTTCCGTCCATGCACTCCACAGTCCCTTCCTGCGCCATCTGCAGCACCCGTCTGCAGGCAAGCGCGGGATCTCGGATGACGGCGCCTGCTTCCTTCCGCGGCACAAGACTTCCGTCCGGCCGATATGCCCGATCTGCGAAAAACTCCGCTGCAAAGGGCAAATCCAGCTCCTCTGCCGCTCCGCGAAACGCGCTGGCATAAGGCGCGAGAATGATAAGATCCCGATCAAAATCCCTTGCCGCACGACAAATCGCACCGGCAAGCTGGTCATCTTTACACGCTTGATTATACAAGGCTCCGTGAGGCTTCAGATGCTGCAAATGCACTCCTGCCGCCTGTGTGAAAGCGTGCAAAGAGCCTAATTGATACAAAACGTATGCGTAGACCTCGTCGGGAAGCAGCTTCATCTCCCGGCGGCCGAAGCCCATCAGATCGGGATACCCGGGATGGGCGCCGATCCCGATCCCATGGGCCTTGGCGGCGGCTACGGTTTCCTTCATAACAACAGGGTCGCCCGCATGCCATCCGCAGGCCACGGAGGCCGAGGTGATATACTGCATGAGCTTCCGGTCTGTTCCGACGGTATAGGCGCCGAAGCTCTCCCCCAGATCGCTGTTCAGATCGATGGATCTCATGATATCCCTCCATATCGAAAGATCATCGGCAAAGCCGATGATCTTTTTCACGTTGTGTTACTGTTCCTGTTCGCGGATCGCCTGACGGAACTGGGTACGCGACTGCTTCAGCTCGTCCAGCGACTGACTGAGAGCCTCTTCCGTCCGCTTCATGGCGTCGTCGCAATAGGCCCCGGCCGAACGCATGACCTCTTTGGCGCGCTGCTCGGCGGCAGCCACAAGCTCGGCAGCCTTTTTCCGGGCTTCCTGCGTGATCTCGTGCTCGTTGATCTTCTGCTTTGCGTAATCATCGGCCTGCTTTTTCAGATTATCATATTCCTTTTTCCCGGCCGCGATGATATCGTTCCGCTTTTCCACGATTTCCCGGGCCATTTTCAGGTCGCTGGGCAGATTGGCACGGATCTCATCCAGAATATCCAGCACCTTTTCCCGCTCCAGGATGCAGCGGTCGTTGCCAAGCGGCATGGTAAATGCGTCTTCGACCATTTCATACAAATTGTTGATCAGTTCATCGATCTGCTGTGCTGCCATGGCTCACACACTCCTTTTGTCGTTTTTCAACGCTGCTGCCACCATGGGCGTCACCAGCGAGGTAATGTCTTTTCCTTCGTCGCTCAGACGTTTGACTTCGGAAGAGCTCAAATGCTCCAGCCCAGCCTCCGCGGGCAAAAAGACCGTGTCGCAGCCGTTGGTATGCTCCCGATTGTAATTCGCCATAAACAGCTCATACGGAAGCTCCCGCTCGCTGCGGAGGCCGCGCACGATAGCGCAGGCTCCGTGCTTGAGAACCAGCTCATAAAGATATCCGTCTGAAAACTCCACGGAAACGTTCGGAAGATCGGAAAAGGCGTCTTCCAGAAAACGGACGCGTTCTTCGGGCGTAAAGCGGTACTGCTTCTCGACATTAACGACAGAAGCAACGATCACCCGGTCAAACAGCTTTGCCGCTCTTCTGACAACGTCCACATGTCCCAGGGTTACCGGGTCAAAGCTGCCGGATACTACAGCGGTCTTCATTCCACATCGCCCTTCGTAATCGTGATCACGTTCGAGTGGCTGTAATGATATTGACGCAGGACCCGATAAGGCGGGGCGACAGGCGTCAGCTCATCGGTTTCGCCACTTTCACAGACAATTATACCACCCTCAGCCAAAATGTCAATTCGACAAATTTCTTCCAGTGCGCGGTTCAAGATAGCGCCACCGTAAGGCGGGTCCAAAAAAATGATATGAAACGCTGCCTTTTTTTGCCGCTGAAGATAAGAAAAGGCATCGCCCTTGATGAGCGTGCAGCTCTTTTCAAAGCCGCAGGTCCTGATGTTGGCCTCGATGGCCCGCTGGGCGCTGCGGTCGCCGTCAACGATCACGCAGTGCTTTGCCCCGCGAGACAGCGCCTCCAGCCCGAGTTGGCCGCTCCCGCCGAAGAGATCCAGGACTTCCCTTCCTTCCAGATCCCATTGGATGATGCTGAAGATCGATTCCTTCACCCGCTCGGCAGTCGGCCTGGTATGAAGTCCCTCCGGCGTTTGAAGCCGTTTGCCTTTTGCGATCCCCGTAATGATTCTCATGATTGCTTCTCCTTGAAATGATCGTAAACCGCCTGTGCGACCGGTCCCGGCAGCACGGACGAAAGCTCCTCCACCGAAGCCGCAGCAACGGCGCGCACCGTGCCAAAGCGCCTCAAAAGCTTTTTTTCCCTTGCTTCGCCGAGTCCGGGGATCCCGTTCAGCGACGAGCGTCTCATTCGCTTTCCGCGAAGCGACCGGTGGTATTCGATGGCAAACCGGTGAACTTCTTCCTGAAGGCGCCCCAGCAGCGCAAACACGGCGGGCGTCGCGGCGATGCCGAATTCCTGCCCCTCGGCGGTCACCAGCGCACGGGTGCGGTGATGGTCGTCTTTCACCATGCCATAAACCGGGATCGCCAGCTCCAGGCCTCGCTGACGGAGCTGCTCCAGCGCGATCTGGGCCTGTCCTGCGCCGCCGTCGATCAAAAAAATGTCCGGCAGAGGAAGAAAGCTCTCATCCCCGGCCAGCGCCCGATCCAGCCTTCGTCCGATGACCTCGGCCATCGAGCCGTAATCGTCGCCGCCCTGCGCGGTTTTGATCTTGAACTTTTTATAAGCGCTTTTCAACGGCTTTCCGTTTTGAAAAACCACCATGGACGCAACGGGATCCGAACCCATGGTGTTGGAAATATCAAAGGATTCCATGCGCCGCGGCGGCTCGGGAAGCCCCAGCATCTGCTGCAAAAGCTGCAGAGTCTTGCCGGTCCGCTGTTCCAGATCCTCAGCCTCTGCAAGCTCCAGCGCGGCATTGTCCAGCGCGAGCTGAACTTCCCGCCGCTTTTCCCCCTTTTGCGGGAAAAGCAGAGCGCACTTCGTTCCGCGAAGCGAAGTGAGGTATTCCTCGACGAGCTCGGGTTCCTCCAGCGCATGAGAAAGACACACCAGCTTCGGCGCCCAGCTCAGCTTGGTATAATACTGCTGGATAAAGCTCTCCAGCGCATCGGCCGCGTCTCCTTCATCCAGTCCGTCCAGAAGGACCGAGGTCCGGTCGACCAGGATCCCGCTGCGATACGAAAGACGAACGATGCATGCCCGGCTTCCCCGCAGCGCAAATGCCAGGGCGTCGGTGTCTGCGCCGCCGGTGACCACGGCGATTCGGGATTGACGCAGCCGTTCAATGGCGCGGATCCGGTCGCGGAATACGGCAGCCCGTTCAAACTCCATATCCTCGGCTGCCTGCTCCATCTGTTCCTGAAGCTGTGCGGAAAGCTCCTCGCTTTTGCCCTCCAGCACCTGCTGACACTGCGCGATCAGCCGATCATATTCCTCTTCTGAAATTTTCCCGGTGCAGACGCCGCAGCATTTTCCCATGTCGAGCTGAAGACACGGCCGCTCTTTTCCGATATCACGGGGAAACCGGCGGCTGCAGCTCGGCAGAAGAAAAGTTTCGGACAGCAGGCGGATCGCGTGATTTGCCGTGCCCCGCCCGCCGTATGGGCCGAAATACCTTGCGCCGTCCTGCTCTCTGCGGTTCGCCACCGTCAGACGCGGATATGCGCCGGCTTCGATGCGGATAAAGGGGTATCCCTTATCGTCTTTTAACAGGATGTTATATTTCGGCTTGTACTTTTTGATCAGCGTGTTTTCCAACAAAAGGGCGTCCAGCTCGGTGGCGGCGAAGATCGTTTCAAAGCTGTCGATGTTGGAAACCATTCTGCGGGTTTTGAGCGTATGCGACGCCAGATCCGCGAAATACTGGCTGACCCGGTTGCGGAGCACCTTTGCCTTCCCCACATAGATCACCGTGCCGGACTTGTCGTGCATGAGATAAACCCCGGGCTCTGTCGGAAGCCGGTGTGCTTTTTCTTTTAATTCTTCAAAGGTCATTTTCGGCCTCCGTTTTAGAAAAATGCGTCCCGGGGAACCGGGACGCACAGATCGTACGCTTCTATTTGCGGATCACTCACCGAAGTTGTTTTCGATCAGAGCACACAGTGCATTGACTGCCTCTTCCTCGTCGGGCCCTTCCGCAGAAATGATGATGTTGCTGCCCTTGGTGATCCCGAGAGACAAAACGCCGAGAAGGCTCTTTGCGTTGACGCTGCGTTCCGCTTTTTCAACCATCAGGGTGCTGCGGTATTCATTTGCTTTCTGGATGAAAAAGGTAGCAGGTCTCGCATAGAGGCCAACCTGATTCGTCACGGTGATTTCTTTAGAAAACATAGGCAACCTCGCTTTCTAATCTGTTGATACTTTAACTATAACAGACTTTTTTTCATTTCGCAATCATTATTTTTAGGCAAAGTTACCAAAACACTGAAATAAAATCGAAGCAAAAACAGAATCCTGTCAGAAAACCGCAGCCAACAGATCGTGAGCTTGTTTTCCGCAGCGTTTGTTTCCCGGTCATTTTTTCAGGGATGCGATGGTAACGCCGTCCTCCCCTTCTCCGTAAACGCCCAAACGGAAGCTTTTGACCTGCGGATGGCGCTTGAGATGAGTCTGCACCCGCTGCCGCAAAACGCCCGTCCCCTTGCCGTGGATGATGCGCACCGTTTCCATATGGAGGCGAACCGCGCTGTCCAAAAACCGGTCCAGCTCCATGATCGCCTCATCTCCGCTCTCGCCACGCAGATCGAGTTCGGTAGTGAATTGTGCCGGTGCTTTGAGGCGTACGCCGCCGCTTCGCGGCGCTTCCTGTTTGACCTGTTCAAACTCCAAAAGCTGCAGATCGCTATGCTCCACCTGGATTTTCAGGATGCCCGCCTGCACCTTCACTTTTT
Source organism: Clostridia bacterium (assembly GCA_017394205.1). Classification (GTDB taxonomy): domain Bacteria; phylum Bacillota; class Clostridia; order Oscillospirales; family Butyricicoccaceae; genus UBA4644. The sequence continues at coordinate 6,448 of JAFOPS010000098.1, forward strand.
CGCCGGGCTTGGGCGTTTCCAACACGGTGGCCTTTGTGCGGGTGGATACGATCTCTACCGAATCCCCCGCCCTCAACGGCCGGGGCAGCGGCATGGCTTTGCGCTCCGCCCGCTGCGAAGCAGCTTCCTTTTCCGCCTCGGAAAGCGTCCCTCGCAGGATGGCGCGGGCCGCGGCAAGATTCACGTCCTTTCCGTCAGAGGCCTCCTGCTTGACCTTTCTTGCCTCCTCCAGCGCCATTTCGCTTGCGGCGCGAGCATTGTCAAGGATCGATTTTGCTTTTGTTTTGGCGTCCTGCACCAGCTTTTCGCGCTCGTCCTCCAACGACGAGAGCCGTTCCTGCGCTCGTTTATTGGCCGCTTCGGCGTCCCGCTGCTGTTTTTCGGCGGCGGCGATGCGTCCCTCCAATGCCTGACGCTTTTCCTCCAGCCTGGTGATGACATCCTCAAACCGCTTGTCCTCCGTTGCAATGAGCGAAGAAGCGGCCCGGATGATCCCCTCGTCAAGCCCGAGCCGCTGGGAGATGGCAAAGGCGTTGGATTTTCCCGGAATTCCGAAAATCAGCCGGTAAGTAGGCTTCAGCGTCTGTACGTCAAACTCGCAGGAAGCGTTTTCTACGCCGGGAGTTTCAAGGCCGTAGACCTTCAGCTCGGCATAGTGCGTCGTAGCGGCAACGGTGCAGCCGCGTCCGCGGAGCTCCTCGATGATGGCGCGCGCCAGCGCGGCGCCCTCCACCGGGTCGGTGCCCGCTCCGAGCTCATCCAGCAGCACCAGCGTCTGATCGTCGGCTACCTCCAAAATATCCACAATGGTGCGCATATGGCTGGAAAACGTGGAAAGCGACTGCTCAATGCTTTGCTCGTCGCCGATGTCGGCTAAAATATTCTTAAAAATCACAATGCGGCTCCCATCGCTTGCGGGGATCTGCAGCCCGCATTGCGCCATAGCGGTGAGCAGCCCCAACGTCTTGATGCCCACCGTCTTGCCGCCGGTATTGGGGCCGGTGATGATGACGGTGTCGGTCTCACCGCCGATGCGGAAGGAAATGGGCACAGCCGTGTCTTTGTTGAGCAGCGGATGGCGGGCGCGGTTGATCTCCGTCCTTCCCTTTTCCAGCAAAACGGGCCGCATGGCTTTCATCTGATAGGCCAGCTTGCCACGGGCAAAAACAAAGTCCAGCTTGCACAAGAGCTCGTAATCCCGCCGGATGGCGCCGGCAAACTGGGCGGTATCGGCGGAGAGCTCGGCCAGGATCCGCTCGATCTCTGCCTGCTCTTTGCCCTGCAGGATGCGGATGTTGTTGTTGAGCTCTACGACAGCTGCCGGCTCGATAAAAAGCGTGGCACCGCTGGAGCTGGTGTCATGTACCATACCGGGCATGCTGCCTCGATATTCCGCCTTGACGGGCACGACAAAGCGGCCGTTGCGCTGGGTGATGATGGAATCCTGCAGTATCTTGCTTTGAGAAGATGTGATCTTTGCCAAAACGTCCCGCACCTTTGAGGCCGCCGTGCGGATCTGACGGCGGATCTGATAGAGTGCGTCGCTGGCGTGATCGGAGATTTCTTCTTCCGAAACGATGGCGTTCTCGATCTTTTCCTCCAGGAACTTGTTGCCCGAGAGCATGGAGAAATACTCATCCAGCGAGGTTTCCTGCTCCCGGCGCTCTTCCCGATAGGATTTTGTCAATCTGGCGGCGCGCAGCATGGCGCACACGGAAAGCAGCTCCACCGGATTCAGAAATCCGCCCTTTTCCGCCCGCTCCAGCGCGGCGGAAACGTCCTTGATACCGGAAAAAGCCGGGCTTCCCTGTAAGCCGATCAAACGGACGGCGTCCTCGGTTTCCTGCTGGAGCTTTTCACATTCGGTCAGAGAATCGGAAGGACGCAGCGCAAGGCACATTTCCTTCGCGGGCCCCGTGGCCGCCTCCTGCGCCAAAAGCGCTAAAATTTTAGGCAGTTCGATGGTGTAATACGATTTTTCCTGTAATGTCATGTGGTTTCACCTACGGTCTTATAAAAATCAAGTGTCCGGAAGCTTCGCTCCATGCACGAGAGCAGATAGGCCTCCGTAAAAACACCCAGCCGACGGAGATCCTCCTCCGGAAGCTGGAAAGAAAACAGCTTTTTCAAATCGCACGCCAGCAGATAACGGGCGGCCGAAAGCGCCGCCGGAGTCAGCGAGATCTGCCGACCGGAAAAGCCCGGGACCGCACAGCCTTTGCAGTGCAGAACCCCCGCCTCCAGCGCCACGGTGGGGCGCTCGGGCATCTCTTTCCCGCAGACGGTGCAGGCACGAAGCTGGGGCGCATATCCAGCCATGGCCATATAACGCAGCTCAAAGGCGGCTTTGATGACCGATGCAGGCGCAAGGCCGTTTGAAAGCGCATAAAGACAGTTGAGCGCCAGCCGCTGCACCTCGTCGTCCACAGGCGCGTCCTCCGCTTCGGTGGCCAGCACCTCCGCCAGATAGGACGCAAGAGAAAGCACGGCGATATCCCGCTGCAGCCCGGTAAATGGCTCGAGAACTTCGGCCTCCTGCAGGGTGCAGCGGCCGTTGTTTTCATACAGCGTCATACGGGAAAAAGAAAAGAGCTGCGCAGCCGCCTTCAGGCGGCTGCCCTTTCGGCGGACGCCCCGCGCTTTGACAGTGAGCCGCCCCCGATCCTCTGTGAGGACGGTCAGGATCTTGTCCGCCTCTTTATAATCCACGCTTCGGATGGTCAATCCGTTGATCGTCTGGTACATCCCGTTCTCTCCGTTTAGATCGCGCGTAATAACAATATGCCTGCGGCAACCCGGTTTTTTGAAACAACTCCCATCGCAGATCCTTCATGCTTCGTCACCCCGTATTTAGGATAAACCGGATCGTTTCGGATAACGATGGGAGATTCTTCCGGCTTATCCATCTTCGGAATAGCCGAAGTTGCGAATCTGGGCGGGATTGTTGCGCCAATCCTCCTTGATCTTGACCCAGAGCTGTAAAAACACCTTGCAGTCCAAAAGCGCTTCGATCTCGGGCCGGGCTGCGGCGCCGACCTTTTTTAGCATGGCGCCGTTTTTGCCGATGATGATCCCTTTATGAGTCTTGCGCTCGCAGTAGATTACAGCGGAAACGTGCTCCACACCGTTTTCTTCTTTCATCTGCTCGATCTCCACAGCTGTTCCGTGCGGGACCTCCTTGTTGAGGTTTTGCAGGAGCTTTTCCCGAATGATTTCGGCAATCAGCTGCCGCTCGGGCTGGTCGGAAATCATTCCGTCGGGAAAAAGCTGCGGCGATTCAAAGCAGAAGCCCTTCAGCTCGCTTTTCAAAATTTCCAGTCCGTCGCCGGTTTTTGCACTGACGGGGACGACAGCCTGAAACTCATGGGCGGCAGTATAGGCTGCGATCACGGCAAGCAGGGTCTCCTTTTCCACTGTGTCGATCTTGTTGATCACCAGTACGGCGGGAAGACCATATTCCTTGATTTTGTCGATGAGCATCTGTTCGGGGATCCCGATCCGCGCCACAGGCTCCACCAGCAAAAGCACGGTATCAACGTCGGCGACGGTGTCGGTGATCACCTTTACCATATAATCTCCCAGACGCGTTTTGGGCTTGTGCAGGCCCGGCGTGTCCAAAAAGATCATTTGGCAGTCGCCGTCGTTCAAAACGCCGGTGATGCGGGTGCGGGTGGTCTGGGGCTTGTCCGAGACGATGGCCACCTTGCTTCCGCAAAGGGCGTTCGTCAACGTTGATTTGCCCACGTTGGGCCGGCCGACAACGGAAAAAATACCGGTTTTTGCGATCATATATGCTTCGTTCCTTCCTCATCACAGGCGCGCAGTGTTCCGCCCTGTCTGTTTTAATTCTGATCGTCCACCCTGCGGGAAAGGCCCATCACCGAAAGAACTGCTTCCTCCCGTTCCCGCATGGCGGCCTTTTCCTGGCCTTCGTCTACGTGGTCATAGCCTAAAAGATGCAGCATGCTGTGTACCGTGAGATAGGCGCATTCCCGGGCGGCGCTGTGTCCGTATTCCTTTGCCTGTGCCCTTGCCCGTTCCAGCGAGATCACCATATCCCCAAGCGGAAGGCGGCCGCTCACGGGGTCCAGAAGCCCGGAATAAGCCTCTTGCGGCTCACCGCGGTAAAAATCGTTCAGGGGAAAGGACAGCACGTCGGTGGCCCGGTCGATTTTTCGATGGTCACGATTGTATTCCCGGATTTTTTCGTCATTGGCCAGCTCGATGCACACCTCTCCGTCGAAGGGGTAATCAAACGAGGCGAATGCGGCTTTGGCGGCAAGACGGATCAAAAGCTTTGTCCGTTCCGGGCCGTCACCGTGAAACTCAACTCTTAGCTTTCCCATAGGTTTTCCTCTTTTCCTTAGCTTGCCGCTGCTCGTCATATGCTTCGTAAGCCTTGATGATACGGCTTACCAGTTCATGGCGTACCACGTCACGATAGTCCAGCATGCAGATGGCGATATCGTCGATGTTTTTGATGATCTGCATGGCCTCCTTCAGACCGCTGCGCTTGCCGTCCGGCAGGTCGATCTGCGTTACGTCGCCGGTGATCACGGCCTTTGAACCGAAGCCGATGCGGGTCAGAAACATTTTCATCTGTTCAGGCGTGGTGTTCTGCGCCTCGTCCAGAATGATAAAAGCGTCGTCCAGCGTCCGCCCGCGCATATAAGCCAGCGGCGCCACCTCAATGTTTCCCCGCTCAAGATACCGCTGATAGGCCTCCGGCCCCAGCATATCGAACAGGGCGTCGTACAGCGGGCGGAGATATGGGTCTACCTTATTCTGCAGATCGCCGGGCAAAAAGCCCAGCTTTTCCCCCGCCTCCACGGCAGGACGGGTCAGAATGATCCGGTTGATGGTCTTTTCCCGGAAAGCGGCCACAGCACAGGCCACGGCAAGATAAGTCTTGCCCGTGCCTGCCGGCCCGATGCCAAGGGTGACAATGTTGTTCTGAATGGCGTCCACATATTTCTGCTGACCGACGGTCTTTGCCTTGACAGGACGGCCGCGGGTAGTCACACAGATCACGTCCTTGCCCATCTGCGCGATTTTGTCTTCCTGCCCATCCCGGACGAGAGAGATCACGTAGTTGACGTTTTGCTGGCTGATCTGTTCTCCTCGGACGGCAAGCTGCAGCAGTGCCTCCACCGCGGCCTTGGCATGAAGAACGTTTTCCGCGTCGCCGCAGATTTTGAGCTCGGTATCGCGGCAAAGGATGCTCACGTCGTATTCCCGTTCCAGAAGCTTGATGTTCTCGTCAAATGACCCGAAAAGGTTAACGATATGTTCGATCCGCTCTACATTGATGATCTGTTCTGCCATATCCTGTGATTTCTCCTAACCGATCGGCACCGAAGTGCCGGTAGTTTCGATCAATTCCGCCTGCAGCACACCCAGCCAGGCCCCCTCTGCTGCCTGACGGATGGAAAAAGAATATCCCGTGATCTCAGCGTCAGGCTTTGCGGCACGCAGCCGCAGGAGCATACGCTGCTTAAGCGCGGCGGAAAGATCCTCCTCATTGACGGCCTCGCCGTGCGTTTCACACGGACGGATGATCTCGGATTCCAGTGCGATGGGAAATTGAAAATCCTCCCGCAGGCGAAGCGACTGTCTTTTGACACGCTTATCATACCATGTTTCCCGCACATTTTCAATTGATTGCAGCGGAATTCTTTGCTCACCGAACACAAGACTTTGCCGTACGTTCATCCGTTCGGTGGAAGCAACCGTCAAAACCTCCGCCGGGACCGCCGTGCTGATGGTATACCAGGTCCGCAGCACGGCCTCGGCCGAAGCGTGCACTCTCGCCGTCTCCCCCAGCGCGCCGGTCACGGTGCCGGAGGCGATCCGCGTTCCCGCCGTGATCGTATCGCCTGTTTTTACCTCTGCTCTGCCTGTCTTCACCCGCAGGGCCAGCACGACGCCTGAAAGCTCGGATATCACATCGCAGGGAATATCTTCCGCCAGCTTCTCCGGCGTTTCTTCCCTTTCCCAAACATGAGCGACTGCGTTTGTTCCAATGAAATTCAGCGTAAAGTAAGATAACTTGTCACAATTTGATATTACGTGATTTCTCACTGCCGTGCGGGAAATATTTGCCCGTTTTGAGCCGGTTTTAACTCCGGCCTGGCGCATCAGCTCCAGGATCTCTGCCTGACTCGTGTCGCAGCACCCCTCCACACGGATCGTCCAGACCCGCCCGGACAGAAAAACAACAAACAGTGCGCAGATCACGGCGCCTGCCCACAACGCGCTGCGTCTTAGAAGCCGGCGAGCCGAAAACGGTGCGCCGCGCTTCTCCAGAATCCGGACGGTGCAGGCACTGATCCGCCCTGCTCTTGCCAGATCACGGTATTGGCCGGCGGCCGTCCACACAGTATATGTGTCAGACGATGTCCGGCGGATATCCCGCAGGATCAGCCCTCTGCGGGCGCACATGCCGAAAAAAGCCTCAGCGCCGACTCCCTGTATCCGGACCTTGACAGCACCGCGCAGCATTGCAGCAACTGAGAGGCTCATTTTCGTTCGCCCCGCATATATTCCACGGAAGAAAGCCTTCCCACGATTCGGATATCATCCCGGTCCATAACAGCCAGGCGAAGCTCTTTTCCGCAAAACCGGATCAAGCAGCCCTTTGCCGCGATCTCGATCCGGTCATCCTCGTAACGGACGATACCGCGATGTCCCTCGATCCAGGCACTTTTATCCCCCTCCAGCGTAACGGTCGGCTGTCCAAGCAGCTCTTCCGGGATCTCAAGCGATTCTACTGCCTCCCGAAAGCGGCGGATCAAGCCGCCTTTTTGATCGGTCTTCACGCATGACGCCCTCCTTTTTTGAATAGCATTACACTGTAATATATCTTCTGGAGGGATGATCCATGCCTGCGATCTTTGCGTGGAGGAGTGCGAAGCGTCTGACCGGGATTGCTGCGGCCCTGTGTTTCGCGCTTATGCTCTTCACGCACGGGAGCGTTGCCGCCGATTCCGTTGAACGATCTGTCCTTTTATGCGGAAGGGTCCTTCTGCCGTCCCTGTTTCCCTTTTTTATCGTTTCTTCCCTGCTTGGTGAATATCTTCCGGGCAGCGCGCTTTCCCGTCTGGCGGGAAAGGTGTTTCAGAAACTGTTTCATTTACCGGGAGATTGCTTTTTTGTGCCGATCATGGGCGCATTGGGAGGATATCCCGTAGGCGCAAAACTGGCGGCGCAGTTTTTTCGGGACGGCCGCTGCTCTGAGAATGAGGCCGTCAGATTGCTGGTTTTCTCCAACAATGCCGGTCCGGCCTTTGTGATCGGCGCCATAGGAACAGGGCTGCTTCATGATCGGAGGACAGGCCTGCTGCTGTTGGGGGCGCATCTGTTTACTTCATGGGCCATTGGATTGATATATTCTGCGAAATCAACTACTGTTAAGGCGAATAACTTTACAGACAATTCAAAAGAACCTTCCTTTATATCCGCGCTTTTGCACGCTGTTACAGATGGGTTTTCTGCCTTTCTGACCGTCTGCGCCTTTGTGATTTTCTTCGGGATCGTCATCGATCTGCTGCGCCGGTGCATCCCCTTTCCTGCGGGAGCTGCATCCGCAGTCCTGCTGGGTTGTCTTGAGATGACGACAGGGATCTCCATGCTTTGCGCAGCGCCGCTTTCCCCGCTTGTTCGTCTTCCGGCCATCGCCTTTTTGCTTGGATGGGGCGGAGCGTCCGTACAGCTTCAGACAGTACAGCTTCTCCGTCAGGGCGGATTGCCCTGCGGCGCATATTTGCTTGCAAAACTGGTCCAGGGAATGGCTTCCGCACTTGCGGTTTTCGCAGCGGCGGCATTTTTGTAGTATGGCCCACCTCTTCTCCTCTTGTCAAATGCGGGAAAAACAGTTATAATTGATCCAGCAGAAATGATTTCGGGAAAGCGAGTGAACGGCATGCTGTTTGATAAAGAGATCCCAAAGATCTGCGCATTGTGTCTTTACGGTCAGGATTACGGCGAAAACGCCATCCTTTGCAGTAAAAAGGGCCCGGTGAATCCGGAGGAGCATTGCTCCAAATTTGTTTACGATCCTCTTCGCCGCAAGCCGGCCAAGGGCGCCGCGATGAAGCCCGTAAAGGATGCAGACGCGTTCAAGCTCTGATCCGAAAAACAAAGATCCTTTCGAGACCCGGCAGCCCGGTGTCCGAAAGGATCTTTTTTACTGTGTTCAGGTCAAAAATTGACAGGTGCCTCCGCGCTGTTACGATCAGACAGGCGGATCGTGGTATGATAGTTTATCCCTCTTCTGTAAAAGGTGATCTCCATGCTGTCTCCGGCGCGATATCGGTTTCTCGCCTGATAGGCCTCCGCCAGCGTAGTCACCCGCACGTCGCCGATATGAGTGATCATATCTCCCGCCAGCAGACCGGCTTGCGCGGCCGCCTCGCCCTCCGGCACGGAAACCACGTAAAGCCCGTCGGGCAGAGAAAAGTGTGACCGAGGAACATCGTCTGCCGCCGCTCCCTGGATCCCTACCAGAGGCCGCCCCGCTACGCTGCCTTTTTTGATCAGTTCGGAAGCGATACTCTGCACAAACTCAATCGGGAGCGCCGCACTGGCGTACTCTGCCCCTTCCCCGGGAATCTGATCAGTGCACAGACCGATGAGGGCGCCGCTTTTGGCAATGAGCGGTCCGCCGGAAGCGGCAGGATCGATCCGAATGCCGGTGTACAGCAGGTCGATCGGCTCATCGTTCCACAAGACGTCTTTGCAGATCTCCGTAATACTTCCCAGCGAAGCCGAGCCCGCAGAGCCGTCGCGTGCGCCGCCCAGCGCGATCACCGGGTCGCCCTGCGCCACGGTCTCGAGGTGTCCCGTGGCCGCCGGAACAAGTCCGGAGGCGTTGATCTTCAAAACGGCAAGATCGGTCACGCGGTCGCTCCCTACGATAAAGGAATGATAGCACGTGCCGTCGTGCAGCATAACAACGATATTGTCACAGTCGGAAACCAAGCCACAGCGTGTAACGATATATCCTTTTCGGGAAAGGATAAATCCGCTGCCGGTCTGGGTTTTTGATGGATCGCGGACATTTTCCGCCGTTACGCTGACCACGGATGCGGAGGCTGATTCCACGGCTTCCGTCACATCCTCGGCAAACATCGTGGCCGTTGGGTCGCCGTGCCGGGTTTCCGGATCGTTCTGGTTGGAAGTCCGGGAGCCAAGCAGGCCTGCGAACGGACCGTCGGATACGTGCGAAGCGTTTTCCGAAGCGGTGGAAAGATGGAAAACACTGGGCATATTGCTCCAGATCATGCCCATTCCCACGATGATGCTGCAGAGCATCAGAAAAATCCCCGTGACAACCACCATCGCGTGATGAAAGCGCTCTTTCCGGGTCTTTTCCGACTGGATCTCGTCGTAGGTTTTATAAGGAAACGGCTCGCGGTATTCCGTATCGCGGGGCGTGCGGCGTTCGTCCATCTGCGCTTCTCCTCTCTTAGCGGCCCAGGGGGATCGTAAAGCAGAACTCAGTGCGGTCGTCCCCGCTGCGGACATAGATATCGCCGCCATGCCGCTGGATCACGGTTTTTGTGATGTAAAGACCGAGTCCTGATCCGCTGCTGTTGCGGTTGCGGGAGGTATCGCCCTTGTAAAACCGGTCGAAGACAAATTTGATTTTGTCACTCGGGATCTCGCTGCCGCTGTTGCGGATATTGAATTGGAGGCGGTTGTTGTTTTCCGCCATATAGATCGTGATCTCGCCGCGTTCCGGCGTGAACTTCACGGCGTTATCGATCAGATTATACACCGCTTGGAACAATCCGTCGTGGTCGGCCCGGATGGTCTCCTGCTCGGGAATATCAAGCTGCAATTCGATATGCTTTTCCGTGAGCTGGCGCTCAAAACCGATGACGATGCGGCGCACCATTTCACTCACGTCAAACAGTGAGGGATTGAGCGCCTGACCGCTTTCAAGACGGGAAACAGAAAGCATGCCGTTTGCCAGCCGGGTCAGCCGCTTGATCTCATCGGAAATGATGTGCAGGTAATACGCCTGTTTGTCTGGCTTGATGGTGCCGTCCAGTATGCCGTCCACAAACCCGGCAATGGTGGTCATGGGCGTTCTGAGATCATGAGAAACGCTGGCGATCAGCCCGCGTCGGGCTTCCTCCGCGTTCTGCATCGATTCAGCCATGCGGTTGAAGCTGATGGTGAGATCATACAGCTCGTCCTGCTGCTTCGGCAAAGGCGCACGCGCGCTGTAATCTCCCTGTGCAAAGCTGCGCGCTGCCGCTGCCATGTTCTTCAGGGGCTTCACCGTGCTGCGCGTTACGATGATGGTGGCCACCAGCGTGAGAAACAGCACGCCGATGGTCAGCAGGATAAAGACGCGGGAAAGGCGCATAAACAGCGCCTCCGTTGCCTCGGCGGGCATACAAACAAAGACGGCGCCGATCGTTTCGCCGTCTGAAATGACGGGCCTGCCCATCACATAGTTTTGAGATGAAAGAAAGCCGTAAAAATTCGAGGTCTGCGCATAGCGCCCGTCGCGAAACAGAGCGTCCAGCGCAGACTGCGGCATAGACAAGCCGTTATCCTCCTGGCTGTAGCATCCGTCAGGATCGGCGATAAAAAGCAGCGAGCCGGCGCGGTCACCGACAAAGATCGTGCCGTTGCAGTCGCTGGCCAGCATGTGCATGGTCATTCGGTAGTTCACCCCGAGCTGGGCGTTCCATTCGCTGCCCTCCCGAAGCGTAAAATAAGAGACGGTGAACTGAACGGCACGCTCGGAGGCGTCGGCAAGCTGCTGCTGCTTTTCCTGCAGGGCAAACCGGTTCACCTGCGAAATAAAGGCGCTTCCGAGGATCACGAACCCCAGAACGATGACCAGCGCATAAATCGCAAAGTTTCGCGCAAATAAGCTCTTCAATCTGCCACACGCTCCATCCCGCGATCAGCGATCGCCGCTCAGAGTCCCGTTTTCTTGAAGCTCGAATTTATAACCGACGCCCCATACGGTCTTGATCTCCCATTGATCGGAAACACCCTGCAGCTTTTCCCGAAGGCGCTTGACGTGCACGTCAACCGTGCGGGTGTCGCCGAAGTAATCGAAGCCCCATACGTCGTCCAAAAGCTGCGCCCGGGTGAATACCCGATTGGGCGAGCTGGCAAGAAAATACAGCAGCTCGATCTCTTTGGGCGGGATCTCCATCTTTTGACCGCGGACAACGATATTATAGGATTTCTTATCAATGATGAGATTATCAAATACCAGCTTGTCTTCGCCCTCGTCCTTGCTGAAGCGGCGGAGCACCGCGCGGACCCGCGCGATCACCTCGCGCATCTCGAAGGGCTTGGTGATATAATCGTCGGCACCCAGCTCCAGAAGCGTCACCTTGTCGAATACCTCACCCTTTGCGGTGAGGATGATCACCGGTGTTTTGGAAAACGTCCGCAGCTCGCGGATCATTTGTGTCCCGTCCATCACGGGCATCATCAGATCCAGCAGCACCAGGTCGGGATGGACGCGCTTGAACACACGCAGCCCTTCCGCACCGTCCTGCGCCGTTTCGATGCGATAGCCCTCCTGTCCCAGATAGAGATGCAGCAGCTCCCGAATATTTCCGTCATCTTCGACGATGAGAATGGTTTTTTCCATAAAACGATGCCTCCTTTGGCACATCCTGTCTTCATTTGTTCCATTATACCCGACGTCTGTGCAAAATGCATCACAAAATTGTGAACAAGCAGAGTTTTTCTTGTCGCTCGCCGCGCTGCGGCAGTCCTTTTCCGGTTGACAAAAGAGGTCCGCGGATATATGATAAGAATGGTTTATCGCGCAGACGCTGCGCCGCAGGTCATTGCTTTTATCATTATTTCAAAGAGGTGCTGTAAATGAAGTTCTCCAGCAAAGTAAAAAAGTGCGGGCTTTCCCCCATGCGGAAGTTCCATCCCTATGCGGTGGCCGCTGAGCAGGCCGGCAAGAAGATCTATCATCTGAACATCGGTCAGCCCGATGTGGAAACGCCGCCCGCATTTTTTGACGCCGTCAAAAACTTTTCTCTCCCGGTTCTGGCTTATGCGCCCTCTCCCGGACTGCCTGTCATGATCGATGCGATCCAGCGCTACTACGACAATCTGGATATGCATTTTGACAAGAGTGAGATCCTGGTCACCACCGGCGGCAGCGAGGCGCTGGCCATCGTGCTGCAATGCATTCTGGACGACGGTGACGAGATCCTGATCCCCGAGCCCTTCTATCCTAATTACAACACCATGGTCCGCACCTGCGGCGCTTCCATCCATCCCATCCCCACCTCCCCCGAGGAGGGCTATCGTTATGCCGTGCGCGAGCGCATTGAGGCCGAGATCAACGAGCACACCCGCGCCATCATGGTCACAAACCCCGGCAACCCCACCGGCGTTGTTCTGACGCCCGATGAGATGCGCATGATGTGCGACATTGCCAAGGAACACGAGCTCTTTATCATCGGCGACGAAGCGTACCGCGAGTTCGTCTATGCCGGCGAGCCGCTGCAGTCCATGGGACAGTTTGACGACGCGCCCGAAAACGTCGTCGTCATCGACACCGTTTCCAAGCGCTTCTCCGCCTGCGGCGCCCGCATCGGCTGCATCCTTACCCGCAACCACGAGCTGCTGGGCGAAGCGATGAAGTATTGCCAGAGCCGTCTGTCCGTCGCCACGCTGGATCAGGTGGCCTCCGCCGCGCTGTACGACGTCGGCCCGGAGTATTTCGCCGCCGTCCGTGAAGAGTATAAGCGCCGCCGCGACACCGTTGTCGCCAAGCTGAAGGAGATCCCCGGCGTGATCTGCGAATGCCCCAAGGGCGCTTTCTATATCATGGCTGCTCTGCCTGTCGACGACGCAGACAAGTTCCAGAAATGGCTGCTGGAGGAGTTTGACGACAACGGCGACACCGTGATGTTTGCTCCCGGCGCTCCCTTCTATGCCACCCCCGGCAAGGGCGTCAACGAGATCCGCATCGCATACGTGCTCAAGCAGGACAAGCTGGAGCGCGCCATGGATCTGCTGGCGCTGGGCATCAAAAAGTACAACGAGACCCACTGATTATTTCCCGGGCAATCTTTACAACACACCGTCGGTTTCCGGCGGTGTGTTTTTCTGTTTACAAACCTGACCGGCTGCGGTAAAATGAAAATGTATCCGCCGGTGCGTTGCTCGCCGGCCATACAATACAAGAAAGAAGGTCTTTCCCATGACGATGCTCGCTCCTTCGATCCTTTCGGCCGATTTCGCCAATCTGCAGCGCGACGTGGAGCTCGTGCTGAATGCCGGAGCCGACTGGCTCCACGTGGACGTGATGGACGGCCATTTTGTTCCCAATATTTCCATCGGCGTTCCCGTGGTCAAATCGCTCCGCAAGGCGACGAATGCGTTTCTTGACGTGCACCTGATGATCTCTCAGCCGGAAAAATATCTGGATGCTTTTCGGGCGGCGGGCGCCGATCTTCTGAACATCCACTTCGAAGCCGAGGGAGATAAGGCTGCGCTCTTAAAGCACATTCGTGAGCTCGGCGCGAAGAGCGCCGTCACCATCAAGCCCATGACCCAGCCGGAAGAAATATTCGATCTGCTCCCGCTCTGCGATATGGTGTTGGTGATGTCGGTGGAGCCGGGCTTTGGCGGTCAATCGTTTATGCCCGATTCTCTGCCAAAGCTGCGGGCGCTGAAAAAAGAGATCCGCCGGAGGCGGCTTCCCTGCCTGCTGGAGATCGACGGCGGCATCAACGAAGAAACCGCGCCGCTGGCGGCTGCTGCCGGAGCGGATATTCTTGTGGCGGGCTCGGCTGTTTTCCGCGCGCCTGACGTCCCGGCCGCGGTTTCCTTGCTCAAGTCTGTATAAGGGCGCGATTATCTGTTTCGTTTGAATAGATTATATTAAAATTTCCGTTTGGATTTGTATGAATTGCTGTATTTTCAACCATGTAATTCAGCAAAATGACGGTAAAAACGGACAGAAAACTATTTACAAATTGTAAACAAGTTGGTATAATACAAAGTACAATCTCTAAAAAAAGGAGCGTCTGTTATGAAACGCACGACAATCAAAAAGCTGTTGATCGTCGCTCTGTGCTTCAGCCTCGTTTTTGCGATGAGCGTGGCTGTTTTTGCGGAAGACGGCGGCAGCAAGTTTGAGAACACCTTCTGGGCTCTCATTCCTCCCATCCTGGCCATCGTTCTGGCCCTGATCACCAAGGAAGCTTATTCTTCCCTGTTCCTTGGCGTCGTGGTCGGCGCACTGATGGTGAATAACTTCAACCCCATCGGCGCACTGAACTTTGTTGTCAGCGAAACCGACGGTCTTGTGGCCGCTATCGCCGACAACGCCGGTATCTTCCTGTTCCTGGTGCTCCTGGGCATCATCGTCAACCTGGTGAATCTGTCCGGCGGCTCTGCGGCTTTCGGCCGTTGGGCTGAGAAGGCCATCAAGACCCGTGTCGGCGCGCAGCTGTCTACCTTTGTCCTGGGCGTCCTGATCTTCATCGACGACTATTTCAACTGCCTGACCGTCGGTTCCGTCATGATGCCGATCACCGATTCTCACAAGGTTTCCCGTGCCAAGCTGTCTTACCTGATCGACGCGACTGCCGCTCCCGTTTGTATGATCGCCCCCGTGTCCTCCTGGGCGGCCGCCGTTTCCGGCGTTGCTGACGATCTGGGCACCGGCATCAGCGGCATCCAGCTGTTCATCAAGGCCATCCCCTACAACTTCTATTCTCTGCTGACCTTCGTCTTCATCATCGGCATCGTTCTGCTGAACTTCGACTATGGCCCCATGAAGAAGCACGAAGCGCTTGCCAAGGAAAAGGGCGAGTTGGGCGGCTTGGAGAACTCTGAGGTCGTCAAGGGCAACACCAAGGGCCGTGTCATTGACCTGATCCTCCCCGTCGTCATCCTGATCGTGCTGTGCACCATCGGTATGCTGTACGTCGGCGGCTACTTCGGCACCGACTGGTGGGGCGATACCGGCCTGAAGGGCGACTTCATCGGCGCCTTCGGTAACACCGACGCTTTCGTTGGTCTGCCTTGGGGCTCCATCGTTGCTCTGATCCTCATCGTGATCTACTTCCTCTGCCGCCGCGTCATGACCTTCAAAGAGGCTATGGAATGCGTCCCCAAGGGCTTCATCTCCATGGTCCCCGCGATGACCATCCTGACTCTGGCTGTCTCTCTGAAGAGCGCCACTTCCGCTCTGGGCGCCAAGTACTTCATCCATGACCTGATGGAAGGCGCTGCTGCTTCTCTGTTCAGCCTGCTGCCTGCCGTTATCTTCGTGGTTGCTGTTATCCTGGCTTTCGCCACCGGTACCTCCTGGGGCACCTTCGGCATCCTGATCCCCATCGTGATGGCTGTCTTCCCCGCTGACAGCAAGCTCATGATCATCGGTATCTCCGCCTGCTTGGCCGGCGCTGTGTGCGGCGACCACTGCTCCCCCATTTCCGATACCACCATCATGGCTTCTGCCGGTGCGCAGATCCAGCACATCAATCACGTGTCCACTCAGCTGCCCTATGCTTTGACTGTTGCGGGCATCAGCTTTGTGAACTACATCATCGCCGGCTTTGTCCAGAACGCCCTGATCTGCCTGATCATCGGTATCGCTCTGACCATCGCCACCCTGTTCGTCCTGAAGGGCATCTTCGGCAAGAAGACCGCGTAAGGGCGTTCCCTGAACAAGATTCATTCATCGCAAAAGAAGCATGGCCTCGGCCATGCTTCTTTTGTGTTTTGAAGATCACGCCGCAGCACGATCAGAAAGCTGCGCCGATTCGAAAATCAGTTTCGACGACTCGATCCGTACAGGCTTCCGGCTGATACCGCCACAATTCCAGCCGTTTGCTCGGAAGATGATAATCTTCCGGGCGGATCAGCCGTGTGCCGTCTACTTTTCCGCGATCGGCTACGGTCAGCTTGATCTTCATTTTATCCGGAATAATCGACCGGATCCACACCACGACCTGCATTTCCTCTTCGATCCCCTCGCATGGCTCGGAAAGGCCGGAAAGATTGGGCGTTAGTTCAATAAATGCGCCGTAACGTTTTACACTGCGTACGATCCCCCGTACGGCGCACCCTGAGGAAAACGCGCCCGCATTTTCCTCCCAGCTTCCCAGAAGCTCTTTATGCGTCAGATAGACCCGCCCCGAACACGTATCGGTCCGGAGAATGGCTGCGGGGAGCTCCTGCCCGACGGAAAAGCGCTGCCCGGCGCTGCGGATTCTGGAAACGGAGATATTCTCGATCCCGATCATTGAAATCAGTCCGCAGCCGATGTCAACAAATGCGCCGAATTGCTCAAGGTGGGTCACTTTTGCCCAAAGAATATCGCCGGGACGTAAATCGCGCAGATAACAGCGGTGCGCCTCTTCTTGAAGACTTCGTCTGGAAAGGATCCAGTGTCGGTCTGTTTTTCCGATGATCCGAAAGCATACCGGCTGTCCGACCCTTGACAGCACCGCGATATCCTTCATGGCGCCTGTGTCGGCGCCGAGGCCGGCCTCTTCCCGAGGGATGATCCCCTTTTCCTGCCCGAAGCGTACGTGCAGCGCCCGGTTTTCATCGCACATGGTTGCGATCCCTTCCAGACGATCTCCTCGCTCCCAGGCAGCGTACAGGTCCGCGTTTGACGTGATCCGTTTGCTCTTTTCAAAAGCTGCCGAGCAAAACCCTTCCGGCAAATATAATTCCTGCTGCATGGACGTTGTTCCTCCTCCCGTTCTTCCCTATCTATATGCGCGTTTTTTTCGGTTTAACTTGTAAAATGCGGCTTTTCCTGTATAATGGAAGAAGAAATGAGGTGGACGAATGGACATCCGCGTCGAAGACGTCATCAAAATGAAAAAATGCCACCCCTGCGGCAGCGACCGTTTTCTGGTCCTTCGCACCGGAATGGATCTTCGGCTGCAATGTCTCGGCTGCGGCAGAATACTGTTTTTGCCGCGAATCCAGGTGGAAAAACAGGTTCGTTCCCTTATCCGGAAGGAGGATCATTGATGTTTGTTGAAGGAAAACAGATGCATATCGCATTGCAAAAGGGCGACGTGGGACGCTATGTGATCATTCCCGGCGATCCCGGCCGCAGCAAGATCATTGCGGACTATTTTGACGACGCGCATTTCGTGGCGCAAAACCGGGAATTCGTCACGTATACAGGAACGCTGCTGGGAGAAAAGGTCAGCGTTTGCTCCACCGGAATCGGCGGCCCCAGTACGGCGATCGCCGTGGAGGAGCTGACGGAATGCGGCGCCGATACCTTTATCCGTCTGGGCACCTGCGGCGGGATCGAGCTGAAGGTGCGCGGAGGCGATATCGTTGTTGCTACCGGCGCGGTGCGGCAGGACGGCACCTCGCGGGAATATGTACCCATCGAGTTTCCTGCAGTGGCTGATTTTGACGTGGCGATGGCCCTGCGAGATGCTGCGCGGAAATGCGGGAACACCGTGCATACCGGCGTGGTGCAGGCCAAGGATTCGTTTTACGGACAGCACCGTCCGCAGATCATGCCCACTGCGCAGAAGCTGGAATATCAATGGGAAGCATGGAAGCGCGCCGGCGTTCTTGCCTCTGAAATGGAGAGCGCAACCCTGTTTACCGTTGCATCCTTCCTGCGTGTGCGCGCAGGCGCAGCGTTCCATGTGATCTGGAACCAGGAGCGCCGTGACGCAGGACTTGACGATGTGCGCTGCCCGGATATGACGTCTACGCTCGAGACGGTGATCGAAGGGCTCAAGCTGTTGATCCAGCGGGACCGCGAGGCTGCAAAATGAGCCGGAAGATCCCCGTTACGCTGACCAATCTGTGTATGATCTGCGACGGCGATAAAATCCTTGTTCAGGAGCGCACCCGCTCAGATTGGCCGGGAATCACCTTTCCGGGAGGCCATGTGGAGAGCGGCGAGAGCTTTTGTGAGAGTGTGATTCGTGAAGTGCGGGAAGAAACCGGACTGACCGTGCAGTCGCCTGTCCTCTGCGGGATCAAAGAATGGGAAGATCCAGACGGCAGCCGCTACATTGTTTTACTGTATCGTGCGGATCGCTTTTCCGGGACAGTTCAGAGTTCTGCGGAAGGAAAAGTCTTTTGGATCAGACGGGCTGACCTTCACAAGCAAAAGCTCAGCCTGGACTTTATGCCGCTGCTTTCCGTATTCGAGGAGCCTGGGCAAAGCGAGTTTTTCTATCGGCAGAAAAACGACACATGGGAGATCGAAATTTATTGAAATTAAAAGGCTGACAAGGTAATCACCTTGTCAGCCTTTTTTGATCGAACTTCACTCAGCGAATGAGATTTGCGAGCCAATCCGGCCTCCTGAGATACAGATCCAATCCCATCTGCAGCAAAAGCAGCAGCGGCACAAGGATCGCAAACCTTCTGTGCTGCGTTTTGTGACGGAATACCAGCATTCCCAAAAGCGCGCCTGCACTGCCGCCCAGTGCCGCAGAAAACAGCAGCGTCGCCTCCGGGATGCGCCACCTTCCCTGCTTCGCCCGCAGCTTATCCGATAAATACAGGATGAGGGCAGCCGCGTTGATCATCCACCAATACAGTTTCAATACTTCCATATTGCTTGACATCAATGCGTGGGCTCGGTGGCTCCGCCCGACGACGCGAAACAGCGATCCAGAGATTCGGCGAGTTGGCAGAACTGATCCACCGACAGACGCTCGCCGCGAATATCCTCCGGCAAGCCCAGCGATCGCAGCAGTTCCGCGGCAGTACCCTTCGAGATGCGATTTTGATATTCAATGGAGAGCCCGTTGGCTAACGTTTTTCGGCGGTTGTTGAAGGCGGCGCGGATCACGCGGTAAACGGACTTTTTGGAAAATCTGCAAGTGTAGCGATCCCACGGGGTAAGACGCAGCACAGCGGAATCCACGTTTGGAGAAGGAACAAAGCAGCTGCGAGGTACCTCCAGAATGATCTCGGTCTGTGCATGATATGCCGTCTGGACGGAAAATGCGCAATACGCATCCTGTCCGGCTGAGGCGCAGATCCGTTCAGCCGCCTCTTTCTGGACCATCACAACGATCGCAGAAAAACAGGCGCATTCCAAAAGAGCCTCGATGGCGGGTGTGGTAATATAATACGGAAGATTTGCGCAGGCAATCACCGGCATATCTCCGAATTCCTCTTTACAGATCTGCGCAAGATCCAGCTTCAGCACGTTTCCGTGGATCAAATGGAAATTGTCATAATCGGCCATTGTTTCCTGCAGGATAGGCGCCAGACGCTGATCCAGTTCGATGGCTGCCACCTTTTTTGCACGAAGACAAAGCTGTGCGCTCAAAGCGCCGATCCCGGGTCCGATTTCAAGAACACCGTGCTCTGCCGTGATCCCCGCGTTATCCGCGATCTGCTGCGGGACAGTCCGGTCGCAAAGGAAATTCTGCCCCAGGTTTTTGGAGAACCGAAATCCGTGCCGCGCCAGCAGCAGCTTGATTTCGTTCAGATCGCAGAGGTTTTGCTCGCTCATAAAACTCCCCTTTCCGATGAGGATAAAGCAAAAAATCTATTCAAACAATAGCACACGCCGCGGACCTCGTCAAGATTGATTTCTGCCTCCGCAGCTGCGTCCTATCGGAGTTGAACCTGGTATTTCGAAATCGCCGTTCTGTGTTTGGCCTGAGAAAGCGACTGCTGCGTGGAAGCAAAACAGAAACCCCCGGAATCGTCTGATTCCGGGGGTTTACCGGATTGTCGTCTGCCGCATGGAACGGTGCGGCGATTTACAGGCTAAATTCCGGGATCCTCTACGCCTGCCAGGTTAAAGAGAAAGCCTGTCAGACGGTC
Organism: Clostridia bacterium; assembly: GCA_017394205.1. Classification (GTDB taxonomy): domain Bacteria; phylum Bacillota; class Clostridia; order Oscillospirales; family Butyricicoccaceae; genus UBA4644. The sequence goes on from JAFOPS010000098.1 coordinate 26,248, forward strand.
ATGCCCGCTGGTGTAGCCTGCGGGATAGCGCATATATCCGCTTGCACGGACAGTGCTGCCGGTGTCGTATGAAACGGCGAGATCAAAGCTGTAACCGTCGAGGATTTCCGAGTCTCTTTCAAAAAAGCCATCCCATCGATCAATACCTGCTTCATTGATAAGCGCAGCCAGCGCGGCAAGATCCTGCTCGCGCAAGGGCTTTTCGACGTTCAGCTCGATATCATTGTAACCGCAGACGCTCAACACGGGTTTATTGTCGATGTGGGTGATCTGAAAGGAACAGTATCCGGGAAAATAACTGCCGTATAGATACTCGAAGCTTTCGATCGTGCCTTCCGGCGATTCGTGAGGCGGCTCGTTTTGAATGCTCTGGACAGGCCGGCGATCGAGCTTCGGCCGGACAAGCGCATATCCCACGTCCAAAACAAAAAGCACAGCCACGATGAGGCCGATCACCTTCAAAACACGGATTGCTTTCTTCATGCTTCCTCCCTTTTGCCCATGAGCGGTGGGCATTTTTTGAGAGTTTGACGCATCCCACTGGGAAAAGTTCCGCTTTATACGCGGTCTTTAACAGGTTTTGATCTGAAAACGCAGAGGACGATCTGCCGCAGCGTCGGGCTGATTCGCCTGTCTGAAAATCAGTAGCAGTCCCAAGTGTAATAAACCCGGTCGAACCGTTTTTCAGCCAGATCTTCTTTCCGGATAAAAAAGTTCCCGATGCCGGAGTCGCCCCACATGACATTGCGGTCCGGACTGCTGGCCGGATGGGCATTCGACGCAAAGTAGCTGTCGAGCTGGAAAAGCAGCGTATCGCAGGGCGAATCCATGGGACGTGGGTCGTCCTGCGTAAAGCTGGGATAGCCAAGAATGCGAGTTCCCTCGTTCCCCCCAAACCATTCCGAATATGCGTCATATTTCAAAAGCGTATTCAGCACGGCGGAACTATCGAGCTCCGACAGACCGCATTCCCGGGCAGCGCGGTCCAATTCCCGTTCGAAGCGGTAATCGTCATACCCGATATGAACGGACTCTTTGCTGAAGCGCAGCGCAAACTCGCCGCAGACGGGCAGCTGGTCGTCGCAGGTGAAGGAGGTCGGAATGTCCATAGCGCGGACTGTGTCCTCCGTTATGCTGCGGTCGACAGTCGCGTGATAAACCACGCGAAATCCTTCCTGCACCTCCGGAGCATCGGAGTTCATCCCATAGACGTCATCGGGAAGGACGAAAAACTGAAGCAGACCTTCCCGGGGAAGCTCGTCGGTTTCGGGGAGCGTCGACAGATCGATCTGCGCCAGCAGAGCAAGCTTTTCACCCTGGCTGTCGGTGGGATACGGCTTTGACGGATCCCAATAAGGCAGTCCGCCGATCTTGCTGGAAAAAAGCCCCGGCAACGGCTCCGCCAGCAGCGTTGCGCGCAGACTGTCGCACCGGGTGTTTTCCGCGATCCGTTCAAGAATAGGATCCAGTTGCTCCCGGTCAAGAATGCTTACGGGATGGGCATTTGCCGCGAAATTCGCCTTATGCGGCGCAGCGCCGGCTTGTGTGCGACGCTTTTTGCTGCGTTTGTAAATTAACAGAACCAGTAGGACCCAAAAGACAACGTTAAAAGCAATAATGCCCGCAAAGATGAGCGATTCTTTCATGGAGTTTCCTCTTTTCTCTGTATATTTGGAGATCGGTGCAGGAAGCGGGTTAAACTCGAAAACGAAATTGTCCCTTAGCATTCATTCAGCATAGCGCCGCTTTCTGATTGCATACAGAAGCTCTTTTACCGAAAAATGTTTTGGATTAAGGTATCAAAGTCGATGCAGTACACGATGTTTTCCCGGTTGACGCACTTCTGTCCCGGTTCCGGCTTGAAGGTCTTCTTGATTGCCTGCCCGTTCACGTACTTGTACAGCGTTCTTTCCTTGGTGCTCCGGACCTTGATGTAGTTCCATATCCTGACGAACTGGGAATACGAAAGCGGCTGGCCTTCGCTGTCAGCGATCACGTAATCCGAGATCGTCTTCTCTTTCTCTTCCCTGAGGCAGTCCACAAGGACAT
>JAFOPS010000099.1 GCA_017394205.1 Clostridia bacterium
AGCTTTCACCACTCCTTCGTCTGCGGTCTTATTTCCCGGGAAAAAGGCTTCATGCAGAAGCCGCGCGGCCCGTTCCTTTTCCTCCTTCGGAAGCGCGGCGGTAAGATGAAGCCCTTCCTCCTCCAATGAAAGCACGGGGATCCCGGCCTCCTCCAGGGTGCTGCGCAAAAGGGCGCTTGTTTCCGGACGGCAGGCGTCCTCCCCCACCAACGAGATCAGGGCTTCTTCATCGTTTTCCCTGCAGACCACACCGCGGACGGGAGGCCGCGGGCCGGGATCGGCACAGATCTTTGTTATTCCGGCACTTCCGGCAGCAGATGAACAGACCTCAATCAAAACGTCGTGTCTTTTTGCCAAAGCGGCGGCTCTGGCGTGAAGCACCTGAGCGCCCAACTCTGCCATGTCCTGCATTTCCTCGTAAGATATGGCGTGATAAGGGATCGCCTCAGGTACGATCCTGGGATCGGCAGAATAGATGCCGTCTACGTCGGTAAAAATGAGACACCGGTCGGCGTGCAGCGCTGCCGCCAGGGCCACCGCCGTCGTGTCCGAGCCTCCCCGTCCGATGGTCGTGATGTCCCCCGCGTCATCCACACCCTGGAATCCCGCTACCACAACGATTTTGCCTGCTTTCAGTTCCCGCAGGATACGCTCGTGCCCGATCCTGCGGATCCGGGCGTCGCCGTGGCTGCTGTCGGTGCGAATGCCGGCCTGCCAGCCGCAGAGCGATACGGCGGGCGCGCCCATCGCCTCAAGCTGCATGGCCATCAGCGACATGGACATTTGCTCGCCGCAGCTGAGCAGCACGTCCTTTTCCCGCGGCGCCGGGCACGCCGTCTGCTCCACCGCCTGCCGCAGCAGTTCGTCTGTGGTGCGGCCCTGGGCCGAAACCACGGCCACCACGCCGCCTGTTTTCCGATGTGCGAGAATCAGTTCCGCCGCATGGCGGATATGGGAAGCGGAGGCCAGAGAAGAGCCTCCGAATTTCATAACGGTCAGCATACGTTTACCTCCATCGTTTGCTGCTACCATCTTATGGAGGAATGCGTTTTTTTGTCCTTGCTCCGGCGGACAAACCGTGGTATGCTGTAAGAAGAAAACCGCAAGAATACGGAGGGACGGAGCATGAAGCTGATCTCCTGGAACGTCAACGGCCTGCGAGCCTGTGTCGGTAAAGGGTTTATGGACTTTTTCCACGCGGCCGACGCCGACGCGGTCTGTCTTCAGGAAACAAAAATGCAGTCTGACCAGCTTTCGCTGGAAACGCCGGGATATCTGCAATACTGGAACAGCGCGGAGAAAAAGGGCTATTCCGGAACGGCTGTCTTTACCAAAGCAGAGCCGCTGTCCGTTGCATACGGCATCGGAATCCCCGCGCACGACACCGAAGGCCGGGTCATCACCTGCGAATATCCCGCATTTTATTTGGTGACCGTTTATACGCCCAACGCCCAGCAAGGGCTTGCCCGGATCGGCTATCGCATGGAATGGGAAGATGCGTTCCGCGCCTATCTCCTTGCACTGGATGCGAAAAAGCCGGTGATCGTCTGCGGCGACATGAACGTGGCGCACAACGAGATCGACCTGAAGCACCCTGCCGCAAACCGGGGCAACGCGGGTTTCTCAGACGAAGAGCGCGGAAAGTTCAGCGAGCTTTTGCAATCGGGCTTCACCGACACCTTCCGTCTGCTCTATCCGGATAAAAAGGACGCCTATTCCTGGTGGAGCTACCGGTTCCACGCCAGAGATACCAACGCGGGATGGCGGATCGACTACTTTCTGGTTTCGAATCGCCTGCAGGACAAGGTCTGTAAAGCAGAGATCCTTTCCGACGTTTTCGGCAGTGACCACTGTCCCGTTCTGCTGGAGATCGAGATTTGAAAAACAAAATACCCCTGCCTGCGGCAGGGGTATTTTTATAGAGTTTTTTATTCTCCAGCAACGGAGAGGCCGTTGACCAAAACGGCGGGCGCGGCAAAGCCCGTTACGCTGCCCATATTGCGAAGCTCGATATTGTTGGCCACCGCGGTGATCTGTTTGAGCAGATCGTAAAAATTGCCTGCCACGGTGAAAGAACGGACGGCGCGGGTCTTTTTCCCGTTTTCGATCATATAGCCGGCGCTTTGCAGCGAAAAATCGCCGCTGATGGGGTTGGCACCCGCATGCAGGCCGCCCAGAAAATCGATATAAACGCCGTTGCCCGCCCGTGCCAGAAGTTCTTCTTCCGTGAGGTCGCCGGGCGCAAGGAAGAGCGTGAACGGTCGGATCTCCACCGCACCGTTATAGCCGCGCTTGGCCGCGTTTCCGGTGGTGGTTTTTCCCATGGCGGCGGCGCTCTTCAGGTTGTGGAGCAGGGTCTTGAGCACGCCGTTTTCCACGAGGTTTTTGGTAAAGGTGGGGCTGCCCTCGGCGTCAAAAGCCATGGGCATAGGGGCCTCGGCATAGAAGGGATCGTCCGTCAGGGTGACGCAGGGCGCGGCGATGGTCTCGCCCTCCTTCCCCATCAGGCGGGAAAAGCCTTTGCGGGCGTTTTCCGCGGAAAAGACGCCGCTGAAGGTGGTCAGCAGATCGGCCATGGCCTTTGGCGCGAAAATCACCGGATAGTTGCCCGTGGGCGCAACGCCGGCGCCAAGCTTGCTTTTTGCGTCGGCTGCGGCCTTTGCAGCTGCGGCGGGAATATCCAACTCATCAAAGGAGCCGATTTTGATTTCATAACTGTCGTTCATCTCATTGCCGTCGGACACAACGGCGACGGTGTAGTAAACCGCGCCGGAGTGGTCGCTTTTTACGTCAAGACCGCGGGAATTGTAAATAGCGACGGAATGGCGGAAGGTCTCCGCGCCGGTCTCGCTGCCGTCGATGACGGCGCTGTCGGCAGCGTAGATCGCCTTCTGCCCGGCAAGAACCGTCTCGATCAGCTTTTCGGGGGTGGGCAGCGGGTAAGCTTTTCGCCGGACATCCGCGTAAGTTTTGCCGCCCTCGCTCAAAAAGACCTCTTCCTCGGTTTCCAGCACAGCGGCGTTCTCCTTGGCCCGGAGGACCACAGCGCGCGCGGTCTCTTCGCTGAGCTGCTCGGTGGAGGCATAGCCCATCTTTCCGCCTGCGATGCATCGGAAGCAGGCGCCGCCGGAGGTGGCGTCGGTAAAGCTTTTGACCTCATGGCCAAAGGTATCCACAGAGGTGCTTTCGTCGGAAACATAATAAAGCTCGTAATCGGTCAGGCCCTCGCTTTGGGCCGCGGCGATGACAGCCGCCTTAAAGTCTTCATATTTCATGCTTCTTCCCTCCTTATCTGCCGCCCACGGTGATGGAGGAGACCCGGATCATGGGCTCGCCCACATTGACGGGGATCGAGCCGGAGGACGAGCCGCACATGCCCTGTCCCAGCTCCAGTTCGGCGCTCACCATATCGATCTTTTGAATGGCCTCAGAGCCCTTGCCCACCAGGCTTGCGCCGCGGACAGGCTCACAGATCTTTCCGTTGCGGACCAGATAGCCCTCGTTGACGGCGAAGTTGAACTCGCCGGTGGCGGGATTGACCGAGCCGCCGCCCATCTTTTTGGCATAAAGGCCGTATTCCATGGAGGCGATGATGCTCTCGTCAGAATCCTCGCCCGGGGCGATATAGGTGTTGGTCATGCGGGACGTGGTTGCGTAAGCGTAGCTCTCCCGGCGGGCCGAGCCGGTGGACTCCATGTTCATGCGGCGGCCGCCCATCTTGTCGATCATATAGCTCTTGAGGATGCCCTTTTCAATCAGGACGTTCTTTCGGGCGGGCGTGCCCTCGTCGTCAATGTTGATGGAGCCCCAGGCGTTGGGAATGGTGCCGTCGTCGATGGCAGTGACCTTTTCGTTGGCGATCTTCTGTCCCAGCTTCCCGGCAAACTGGCTGACGCCGTATGCCACGCTGGAGGCCTCCAGAGAATGGCCGCAGGCCTCGTGGAAGATCACGCCGCCGAAGCCGTTGCCGATGGCAACGGGCATCACGCCTGCCGGGCAATAGCCCGCGCCGGCCATCACAGCTGCCTGCCGCGCCGCTTCGATGCCGACGGCAGTAGGATCCACCAGCCCTTCGAACATCTCCATCCCCATGCGATAGCCGGGGTTGGCCGATCCGGTCTGGGTCTCGCCGTTTTTCTCGGCGACCGCCGTCATCACAAGGCGGGTGCGGATCTGGCGATCCTGCGTATACAGCCCCTCGCTGGTAGCGATGAGAATGCTGTGATCCACGGAAATCAGGCTGCAGCTGGTCCGCTTGATGCAGGCGTCGTAATTCCGGGCAGCGGCGTCAGCCTCCCGCAAAACGGATACCTTTTCGTCGTTGGGCACAGAAACCGGCGCCACACGAACGGGATGCACGTCGCCGAACAGCCGCTCCCGCAGCCGGATCGTCATGGCGGCGTCGCCCTGCCCCAGCGCCTCGGCCGCCCGTTCCGCGCAGCGCATCAGACCTGCCTCGCTGGTGTCGACCGTGGAAGCCATCACGCTGCGAAGCCCCTTGAACACGCGAATGCCCGCGCCGGCGATCACGGTATCGTCCACGGCGTCGACTTTTCCGGTGATCATGCGGATCCCGTTGTCCACGGTGTATTCCGCAAAGATCTCGGCATAATCCGCACCGGTGGACGCCGCGCGCTGCAGCACGCGCTCGCACACGTCTCTTGCAATCATGAAATAACACTCCTTTGCTCTGACAGCGCTTTGCATAAAACGCTTCTTTTGACAGTATACCATAGCTTTCAAAAAATGGCAACGCATGCGGGCTCCTGTTCACAATCCGCAAAAAACTTTTGCATCACAGTGAAAAAACACTTGACTTTTTTCCGCCTTTTGCGTATACTATAAAAGCACTCGCAAGTGCGGACTTAGCTCATCTGGTAGAGCGCCACCTTGCCAAGGTGGAGGTAGCGAGTTCGAGCCTCGTAGTCCGCTCCATCAAAACCCCTTTTGCCGTCGGCAAAAGGGGTTTTTCTTCTTTCATCAAAAAGCGGCAGGAACGATCCTGCCGCTTTTCTTTCATCTCTTTCGCCTGTTTTACCCCTGCAGCCTGCGGGACTGGCGGTCCATGTCCTCCACGACGATGTCATAGATCTCCCCCAGTGAAGCGGCGTATTCCAGCACCTTCCACGGCTCGTTTGTATGGAAATGGATCTTGATCAGATTCTCATCTCCCACGGCCAGCAGGCTGTCGCCCGCAAAATGAGAGGTAATGTAATCGTGAACCGCATCTTCGTCCAGACCGATCCCTTCGATCAGCAGCTGTGTGTCATAGCGGTATTCCAGCATCATATTCTCCTTTCAAGCATCACTCTACCAATGTGCAATCGCTGCGCACGGAGCGCAGGTCGGCCTCCATCTCGGCAGCGTCAAGCCATCCGGAAAACGAGGACGTCGGCGTAAAGCCGTAGAAATAGCCCATGTTATAGCCCTGCAGATCGCCGTACTGCACCGTCAACGTGCCGTCGGCGCCGATCTGCATCTCGGAATACTTGCAGGCCTCGTAAACTGTCATTTCCTCGCCGCTTGTCTTCTGCACGGTGACCTCATAGGCATCGTACAAATGATTCCAAGGATAATTGTCTGGATCGTTTTCCACGAAAAAGTACGTCCGATACGGCTCGACAGTATAGGACACCACCCGCCCTGTGGCCAGGATCTCGTCCCATTCCTCCCGGATCAGCCGCTGGGTATTGTCATGGATCTTTTCCAGATCCGTATCATTCACTGCTGAAAGACTGCGCACCCGCTCGATGAGCCCGGAAACGGTAAAGGTCTTTTTTTCGGGAACAAACCGATAGCCGCTCACCGAGCCTGCTTTTACGGTGACAGAGTCGCCGTTGTACAGCTTCCGGTCGGGCGAAACAGTGAAGCTGATGCTCCGCAAATCGCCTTGATTCCGGTTTTCCACCTCGGCACGGCCATCGCCGTTGTCGCCCAGAAAGCGGACCGTGACGTTTTCAAAGGGATCCGCCTCAACAGGATGAAACACCGACCTCAGCTCATCGCCGGATTGGATCACTGCGCTTCCCACACCGATCAAGGCGAAGATCAGCAAAATGCCCAGGAGGATGAGCTTCGGCTGGCGCTGAGCGCGCCTTTTCCGCTTTTCCGCCTCCTCCTCTACGCGGGCCCGGGCCGACAGTCTTTCATACTCCATTCTGGCATAATCGGTCTTTTGGATCAGGACCTTGTTCCCGCAATAGGGGCAGACGATGCTTTCCTTGGCGGGGTCTACCTCCATGGTGCCGCCGCAGGATTCGCAGGTAAGAGAGATCATTTTCATTTCAACAGGTGTCCTTTCTTAATTCAGCATGTATTATCAAGGGCTGTAAAGCACTATAGCTTTTTCATAAACTGTCCGGCGGTCTTGGCCATCATCAGCTTGTCGCCCGCCCGCTCGAAGCGGATGTTCAGCAGCATGTCGCTGCCCATGGGCGTCACCTCCCGGACGACGCCCCGTCCGAAGGCCTTGTGCTCCACCTGCATGCCCGGGCGAAAATCCGGCGCGGCGGAGGGGGGTGCCTGGTAAGTACGATAAACGTCTCTGCGGGGCGGCTCGGCTCCGCGGGATGCGGATCGGTGCGGCGTGCGCGTCGCGTAGCCGTCGTAGAGCTGCTCCTGCCGCCGCTCTTCCCGGATCAGCTCGGCGGGAATCTCCTCGATAAAGCGGGAGGGCCGACCATAGATGGTCTGTCCGTAAAGCATGCGCCGCTGGGAGCAGGTGATATATAGCTCTTTTTTGGCGCGGGTCATGGCCACATAGCAGAGCCTGCGCTCCTCCTCCATCTCCTCGTCGCTCTCCATAGAGCGATAGGATGGGAAAAGGCCCTCTTCCGCGCCGCAAATGAACACCTTGGGAAACTCCAGCCCCTTGGCGCTGTGCATGGTCATCATGGTGACCACGTCGGCGTTTTCGTCGTATTTGTCCACGTCGGAAATCAGGCTCAGCTCCTCCAAAAAGCCCTCCAGCGAGGGCTCGGCGCCGACAGCAGCCGCCGTTTCGCAATACTCCGCGATGTTGGATTTCAGCTCCTGAATGCTCTCGATGCGGCCGCGGGCCTCGTCAGTACCCTGGGCCTCCAGTGCGGCCAGATAGCCGCTCTCCTTCAGCATCTCGTCATAAAGCTCGGCCAGCGGGACGGTCTCCCGCCTGTCCCGCAGCCCGTCGATCATGGCGGCGAAGCGCAAAAGCTGCGCCGACGCTCGGGAAAGCTGCGGATAGCGGTCGGCTTCGCGGATGATCTCAAACTCGCTCTTTCCCTCGCGTGCGGCCAGTTCGGCAACGATCTCCATAGTGCGGGCCCCGATCTTGCGGGCGGGGGCGTTGATGATCCGATGCAGGCGCACGCTGTCGTGGGGATTGTGGATCACCTCAAGATACGCGCGCATATCCCGGATCTCCATGGAGTCCAAAAAGGATCGGCCCCGCACCACGGCAAAGGGGATCCCGGAGCGGATAAAGCAGGTCTGGAGGAAGTTGGAAAGCGCGTTGTTGCGGTAAAGGATGGTAAAGGTCTTCAGCGGCTCGCCCCGGCTGTACTGCCGGTGGATGGTCTGGGCGATATAACGGGCCTCTTCCTCCTGATTGTCGGCCTGATAGAAAAAGATCTTTTCTCCCGTTTCGTTCTCGGTCCAAAGAGTCTTCCCTTTTCGGCCCCGGTTGCAGGCGATCACATGATTGGCCGCCGCGAGGATGTTGCCGGTGGAGCGGTAATTCTGCTCCAGACGGATGGTCTGCGCGTCGGGATACTGATGTTCGAACTCCAGAATGTTCTCGATGGTGGCGCCGCGGAACTTGTAAATGCTCTGGTCGTCGTCGCCCACCACGCAGAAATTGCGCCATCCTCCCGCCAGCAGCGAACAAAGCACATACTGGGCGTGGTTGGTGTCCTGGTATTCGTCCACCAGCACATAGCGGAAGCGGCGCTGATATTCCTCCCGCACGTCGTCACAAGTCTGGAGGAGCTCCACCGTTTTGCAGATGATATCGTCAAAATCCAGCGCCGAAGCGGCCCGGCAGCGCTTGTCATATTCCGCGTAGACCCGGGCGACGGTCTTTTTGTAATAATCATCGCCGGCGTCCATCCCATAGTCCTCCGGCGTCATCAGATTCTCCTTGGCCCGGGAGATCTGGCTCATCACACCCTTTGGGTCGAATCTCCGCTCGTCAAAGCCGAAATCCTTGAGGATGGCGGTGATCATGCGCTTTTTGTCGTCGTCATCATAGATGGTGAAGGCGCTCTGATACCCCAGTCGGCCGATATGCTTTCGCAAAATACGGGTACAGGCCGTGTGGAAGGTATGGGCCCAGATGTCGCGCCCGGCTTCGCCGCAGGCCACCTCCAGACGGGAGCGCAGTTCGCCCGCCGCTTTGTTGGTAAAGGTGATGGCGATGATCTGCCAGGGGCGGGGCGGATCGACGGCGCACAGCCGCGAGACCTCGTCTGCGGGAAGCGCGTCGGGGTCGGCCGCCAGCTTTGCCAGCAGCTCCAGCTCGTCGTCCCCCGCCCAATCGGGCGCAAGCTCGCTCTCATAGCCGCAGCCGAAGCGCAGCAGATTGATGATGCGATTGATGAGCACGGTGGTTTTTCCGGAGCCCGCCCCCGCCAAAAGCAAAAGCGGCCCCTCGGTCTTGAGTACGGCCTTGCGCTGCATATCGTTCAGCCGGGCGAACTCATTTTCGATAACGGCCCGGCGAAGGGCCGTGTAGCGGATATCAAAATCGTCCATATCGTTCCTCGGTTTTCTCTTATTTCAGCACCAGATTTTCGCTTCCCAAAAGCGGGATCAGCTCATCCAGCACGCTGTGGGCGGCGATCCCCTTCTGCCAGACCAGCTTCTGCTTTTTGTCCAGCACATAAAGCACCGCACGGTCGCTCCCCGGATGCCCGCCGAAGGCCGTGCGCACATAGTCCATTCTGGCGTCGTCCAGCGAGCTCATTTTCACCCAAAGTGTTTTTGCGTCGGGTGCGGGCTCCGCCGTGCCGTGCGGCGCCGCAGGCGGCTCCTGTCTGCCTGCCGGTGGCTCCTGGCGGAAGCTTCGGCCGCGGGAAAACCCGCTGCGGTCGCGGCGGATCGCGGGATAGCGTTCGGCATAAGTCTCGTTCAGCGGGAAGACCTCGTCGACCATCAGCTTGGGATCCTCCTCTTCCCGGGCGGAAATGCGCCCATGGACGATCACCGGCTGATCCGGCTGGAGATAGGTCCCGCCCGTGGTGAGGGCCTTTTCAAAGACAAGCATTTCAATGCTGCCGCTGGTATCCTCCAGCGTGACATAGGCCATGTTGGTCTGCTTTTTGGTAAGCTTGAGCTTAAAGGACGACACGATGCCTGCCAGCGTGACGTACTGTCCGTCGTCAAGCGAGGGGTCTTCCCCGCTTTCGGCATTTTCCAGCAGTCTGCCGATGGGAACGGCGCCCACCTTCGCTGCCAGCGGCCGCAGCTCGTCCATGGGGTGGCCGGAAAGATACAGACCGCAGGTCTCCCGCTCCATGGTCAGCAGCTCGCGCTTGGAAAACTCCGGCACGTCGGGCAATGAAGCCGCAGGCGCCGCACTCTCCGCAAGTCCGCCGAACAGATCCATCTGTCCCTCAAGATTGCGGCGGCTGTCGTCTGCCGCAGAATCCAGCACGCTCTCGTAAACCTTCAGCAGCGCCGCGCGGCGGACGCCCATGCTGTCAAAGGCGCCGCAGCGGATCAGGTTTTCCAGCACCCGCTTGTTGAGGTCAAACGCACTCATCCGCTGGCAAAAATCGTGAAAATCCCGGAAGCGGCCGTTGTCCTGCCGCTCGCGCACCAGCCGTTCGATCAGACCGACGCCAACGTTTTTCACGGATCCGAGCCCAAAGCGGATATTGTCGCCGGCGACGGTAAAATCGGCGTTGGACTCGTTGATATCGGGGGGGAGCACAGTGACGCCCATCTCGCGGCACTGCTCGATGTACTCCGCCACCTTGCTGTTCTGACCCAAAACAGAGGTCAAAAGCGCAGCCATGTATTCCTTTGGATAGTGAAGCTTCAGATAAGCCGTCTGATAGGCCACCACGGCATAGCAGACGGCGTGGGCCTTGTTGAAGGCGTAGTTGGCAAAGTCCAGAAGCTGGTCGAAGATGCCGTTTGCCACGTTCTCCGGCACGCCGTTGGCCACGCAGCCCTTGATTCCCTCGGCGGGGTTGCCGTGGATGAAGCTCTGACGCTCGGCCTTCAGCACATCCATCTTTTTTTTGGACATGGCGCGGCGCACCATGTCCGCCTTGCCCAAGCTGTAGCCCGCCAGCAGGCGGAAAATTTCCATCACCTGCTCCTGATAGACGATGCAGCCATAGGTAACGGAGAGCACCTTTTCCAGCAGCGGATGGGCATAATGCACAGCGGTGGGGTCGTGACGGCAGCGGATATATTCGTCGATATACTGCATGGGACCGGGACGGAACAGGGCCACGATGGCGGTGATATCCTCAATGCTGGTGGGCTTAAGCCGCACGGCAACGTCGGTCATGCCCGAGCTTTCCATCTGAAAGACACCGGACGTCTGGCCCCGGCCGATCATCTCAAAAACAGCCTGATCGTCATAATCCAGATGCTCCCAATCCAGCGTTTTGCCCTCGGCGGCGATCATTTTACGGGCGTCGTCCAGAATGGTCAGGTTGCGAAGTCCGAGAAAGTCCATCTTGAGCAGGCCCAGCTCCTCCAGCGTGGTCATCACGTATTGACACACCACGCCCTGGTCGCCCTTGGCCAGCGGGACGTATTCGTCCACCGGCGCGGCGGCAATGATCACGCCCGCGGCGTGGGTGGAGGCGTTGCGGGGCATGCCCTCGATCTTGCGGGCCATATCCAGCAGATTTTTCACCCGGGGGTCGTCTTCATAATAACGGCGCAGCTCCGGGGACGCCTGCAGCGCCTTGTCCAGGGTGATCTTGATCTCCTGCGGCACCAGCTTGGCCACAAGATCCACCTCGGCGTAGGTCATGTTCATCACCCGTCCTACGTCGCGCACGGCGGCGCGTGCCGCCATGGTGCCGAAGGTGATGATCTGCGCCACGTGGTCGGCGCCGTATTTCCGGGTGACGTAATCGATGACCTCCTGCCGCCTGCGGGGGCAGAAATCAATGTCGAAGTCGGGCATGCTCACCCGTTCGGGGTTGATGAACCGCTCGAAATACAGATTGTACCGCATGGGGTCCACGTCGGTGATGTGCATGCAATAGGCCGCCATGCTGCCTGCGCCAGAGCCGCGGCCCGGGCCGACGGGGATGCCCCGGGATTTGGCGTAATTGACAAAATCGCCCACGATCAAAAAATATTCCACAAAGCCCATGCGGGCAATCATGTCCAGCTCATAGCGCAGCCGCTCCCGATATTCCTCCGACCCGTTGGGGTAGCGGGCGGCAAAGCCCTCCCAGCAAAGCCGCTCCATATAGGCTCGGGCGTCGGTCTCGCCTTCCGGAAGCTGAAACGCCGGCAGATGGTATTTTCCGAAGGTGAACTCCATATTGCAGCGCTCGGCGATCCTGACGGTGTTTTCCAGCGCCTCGGGAACCTGGGGAAAGAGCGCAGCCATCTCATCGCCCGATTTGACGTAAAACTCCGTCCCCTGAAAGCGCATGCGGTTTTCATCCTCCAGCGTTTTGCCCGTCTGGATGCACAAAAGCACGTCATGCAGCTCGCTGTCTTCTTTTCTCAAATAATGAGCGTCGTTGGTGCAGACCAGCGGGATGCCCGTTTCCTGATGGATGCGGATCAGGCCGGCGTTGACCTGCTTCTGCTCGGGGATGCCGTGATCCTGGAGCTCCAGGTAATAATCCTCTTCTCCGAAAAGCGCCCGATAGCGCAGCGCGCAGGACTTGGCTCCTTCGTAGTTTCCCGCGGAAAGAAGGCGCTGCACCTCGCCCGCCAGGCAGGCCGAAAGGCAGATCAGCCCCTCGTGGTGCTCCTGCAGAAGATCCCAATCGATGCGGGGTTTGTTGTAAAAGCCGTCGATAAAGCCGGCGGAGCACAGCTTGATGAGATGCTTGTAGCCCGTTTCGTTTTTGCACAGCAGCAGCAGATGATACGGCTCGCCGTCCAGCTCATAGACCCTGTCGAAGCGGGTGCGGGGCGCCACATAGAGCTCGCAGCCGATGATGGGCTTGATCCCCGCCTTTTTTGCGGCCTTGTAAAAATCCACGCATCCGTACATCACGCCGTGATCGGTGATGGCGACGGCGGTCTGTCCCAGCTCCTTCAGCCGCTCCATCAGCGGCTCGATGCGGCAGGCGCCGTCGAGAAGGCTGAACTCCGTATGCAGATGAAGATGAACGAAGGGCGTCATGCGTTTTCCTCCTCACTGAGCGCCACCAGACGGCGCAGACGGTTGTTGAGGCCCGGTCGTGAAAGGGGCGTCGGGCTGAGCGCACACAGCTCGCTAAGGGAAAGATCCGGATGATCCAGCCGCAGCTGTGCCGTCTCCCGCAGAGGCGGGGGAAGCTGTTCCAGCCGCCCCGACTGTTTCAAGGCCTCGATGGCCTCGATCTGCCGCGCAGCGGCGCCCACCGTCTTGAACAGGTTTGCCGTTTCACAGTTGACCTTGCGGTTGACGTCGTTGCGAAGCTCCCGCTCCACCTTTTTGAGCATCAGCTCCATGGCGGCAGCTGTGGCTCCGGCCGCCGAAAGAAAATCCTCGATGGCGGCGCTGTCCTTGTAATAAAGCACGTAGACGCCCCGCCGCATCACCAGCCCGGCGGGCAGTTCCATATCCTGCAAAAGAGCGCTGACCTGGCGGGAAACATGGTAGTGCGGCGTGACCAGCTCCAAATGGTAGCCCTTGTCCGGCGTGGAAACGTAACCTCCCACCAGAAAGGCGCCCCGCAGGAAGGCGCTTTTGCAGGCGTCTTCCTCTACGATCACACGGTTCAGCGGCAGCGTGTTTCCCGTTTCATAGCCGAAGGCGGCATAGATCCGGGCAAGCTCCTCCCGGTCGGTCACCAGAAGGACGTTGTCCTGATTATCCGGCTCCACGTCCAGCGCCTGGCGAAACAACGTCTCCACCCGGCGGCGGACCGTGCCGTTTTCGATCTGGATGCGAAGCTGCTGTCTGGTAAGCTGCCCTGCGAACAGGAGCATCCCGAGACATTCCGCCAGCGCGGTGTCGGCCGTGTTGGTCACGCGGCAGAGCTCCTGCTTGATCTCTGTTGTGAAAGACATGTCTCTGCTCCCTTCGTTGAAAAGTTGAAAGCCGTTTCCCTTTACACCTGTCTTAACAGAAGGCGGTCGTAATCGCCAAGTGTCCCTTCCCGATGGGCGAAGGTCTCGGCGGCAAGCATGACGTTGTAGGCCAGCCGCAGCGGGTCGTGCCGGGCGAGCTGCCCGTTGCGCGACAGCATATCGCCGCCGAACAAGCGGATCCCCATGCGGCGAAAATCCTCGGGGATAGGACGCAGCGGTTCGCTGCCCTCGGGCATATAACGGGCGGCCAGCCTGTCGGGGATCTCCTGCGTATTGTAAAGACAGACGTCGATGTCCCCTCCGTGCTGCAGGATGGCAGCGGCGTGGTCCGCGGCGGAATAGTGCTCGGTCTCACCGTCCTGTGTCATCACATTGAGCGCGTAGATCTTCAGGGCGTCGGAGGCGTGCAGCGCTTCGGAAACGCCCTCTACCAGCAGATTGGGAATGATGCTGGTATACAGACTCCCGGGTCCCAAGACGATGAGCTCCGCCTCCCGGATGGCGCGCAGTGCCTGAGGCAGCGCCGTGACGCCTTCGGGCAAAAGCCGCACCGACTGGATATCCAGGTTTTTATCCTTCTTTGCAGAGGTGATGGCCGTTTCCCCCACCACGCGGCTTCCGTCGGCAAACAGGGCCTCCAGCGCCACGTTCTGCGTGCAGACAGGCAGCACCTGCCCCGTGACCGCAAGGATCCGGTTCATATTGCTCACGGCCTCTTCAAAAGAGCCGCAGATGTTGTTGAGCGCCAGAAGAAACAGGTTTCCGAAGCTCTGCCCCTCCAAGCTGCCGGAATCAAACCGGTAGTTGAGCAGGCGGCTCATGGTGGTGCTTGTATTGGCCAGGGCCAGGATGCAGTTGCGGATGTCGCCGGGAGGCAGCATGCCGAACTCCCGCCGCAGCTTGCCGGAGGAGCCGCCGTCGTCGGTGACGGTAACGATGGCGGTGATGTTTTCCGTGTATTCCTTCAGCCCCAGAAGCAGCGTGGAAAGCCCCGTCCCGCCGCCGATGACCGCGACTCTGCGTCCCGCTGTGCGGGCCGACCGCAAAATGCGCGGCGGGATGTTTTCATATGGGACCTCCTGCCAGGAGCGAATGTCGTTCTGTTCCATAGGCTCAGCCCTTATCCGCGTCGCGATGGCGAAGGTTGACGTTGTGCCCTGCCGCCAGCAGCTCCTGATGGATCCTCCGGCCCACCGAGACCGAGCGGTGCCGCCCGCCGGTGCAGCCGATGCCGATGACCAGCGAGGTTTTGCCTTCCCGCAGATACAGCGGGATCAAAAACTCCAGCATGGTCATCAGCTGGCCGACGAACGTGTTCGCGTTTGGGTCGCGGAATACATAATTGTAAACGTCGTCGTCAAGGCCGGTCTTTGGGCGAAGCTCGGTGACGTAATACGGGTTGTCCAGAAACCGGACGTCAAATACCAGATCAGCCTCGTGGGGGATGCCGTATTTATAGCCAAAGGTACAAACCGAGATCACCATTCGGTGTCTGCCCTCGCCGTCGCCGAACATATTCTGCAAATGGGTCCGAAGGCCGGAGGCGCTGAGCGCGGTCGTGTCGATCACATAGTCCGCCCGACGGCGCATCTGTTCCATCTGTGCGCGCTCGTCCCGGAGCGCGGCCTCCAGGCCGCGTCCGTCCACATCCAGCGGATGACGGCGACGGCTGGCTTTCTGCCGGTTGATCAGGACCTCGTCGCTGCAATCCAAAAACAGGATACGGCAGGTATTCCCTGCCCGCCGCAGCTCGTCCACCACGGAAAACAGGAAGGAATGCTCTGCCCCTCCCCGCACATCAACCACAAAGGCCACCTTGTTCTTCTTTTCCGCGCTGGTGGAAAAGAGCTCGGCAAACTGGGGGATCAGCCGCACGGGCATATTGTCGATGCAGTAATAGCCGATGTCCTCCAGAACATCCACCGCGACGCTTTTTCCCGCGCCGCTCATGCCGGAGATGATCAGACAATCCATAGGGCTTCCTCCTCAAAAAATCTCTCTCAGATACATCAAAATCAAGCTGCCCGCTTCCCGCAGATAACAGGGCGGCACCAGCCACCCGTAAGGCACCGGAGCGGCAAGCGTCCCTGCGGACAACCCCTCGCGCCGGGCCAGATGAGCGGCGCGGAACAGATGATAAGAATTGCTCACCACCAGCACAGGCTCTTCAAGGCCGTTTTCCAGCATGATCTGCCGGGAAAACCGCAAGTTCTCTTCCGTGTTGCGGGAGACGTCCTCCAGATACAGCCGCCCGGGCTCAACACCCCGGCGCAAAAGATACGCCTGCATCACGGACGCCTCGGTCCGGCGCTCGTCATCGCCGCGCCCGCCGGAAAGGATGACCGCCGCGTCGGGATGCTCCGCAAGATATTCACAGGCAGCGTCCAATCTCGATCGCAGTGTTGCCGAGGGTTGATCGCCCCGGATCCCGGCGCCGAGAACGATGACCGTGCGTACATCAGACTCCGGCGTCCCCCGGGCGCCGGAGAGGATCAACCCCTCTGCAGTAAGCAGGATCACCAGGCATATTGCAATAACTGTAAAGGTGATTGCCTTTGCGGTCCTCCAGAGACGCTTCTGCCGGTCGGAAAGGTCCTTTTGCCTGTTTTTCCGGAGCAAAAACAGGCTCCACGCCGCCAAAAGCGCAATCACGCCCAGCGCCTTCATCAGAAAGTCGAAGCTGGTGTCCATCCTGCAAAAGACAGCCATTGCCCCGCCGCACACCGCCAGCCAGAACAGCGGATCGGAAAAAAGCGTGCGCCGCGCGTTCATCGCAGCAGCTTCACTTCCGGCTCCAGCATGACGCCGAAGCGCTCATAGACCGTTTTCTGCACCTGCTCCATCAGGGCAAGCACGTCGGCGCAGGTGGCGCCGCCGCGGTTGATCACGAAGCCCGCGTGCTTTTCCGAAACCTGAGCCCCGCCCACGGAAAATCCCTTGAGACCCGCATCCTCGATCAGCTTTCCCGCGAAATGGCCCGCAGGGCGCTTGAAGGTGCTGCCGGCGGAGGGATACTCCAGAGGCTGCTTCTCTCTGCGGCGAAGGGCGTAATCGGCCATTTCCGCAGCAAGCTGCGCCCGGTCTGCCGGGACAAGACAGAACACCGCCTCCAGGACAGTCCGCTCGGGATGATCGGAATAACTGCTGTGGCGATAGGAAAAATCGTGCTCTTCAGCCGAAAGACGGCGGACCCCATCGGGGCTGTGGCAAAGCGACCCGACCAGCGTGTCGCGGATCTCGCCGCCGTAAGCGCCGGCATTCATCACCACAGCGCCGCCCACCGTGCCGGGGATCCCCTGTGCAAAGGTCAGGCCGCCCAGACCCCGCTCGGCCGCCTGAGCTGAGAGGCGCGCCAGAGAATAGCCTGCGGGAACGGCGACCTCCCTCCCGCTCCACCGGGGCTCGCCCTCCGGCGTGCGGATCACAAGGCCGTCGTAGCCCTCGTCGGGCACGAGAAGATTGCTCCCGTTGCCGATGACGGCATAGCGCAGCCCCGTTTCCCGGGCATGATCCAGCAGCACAGCCGTCTGCTCCGCCGTCTGCGGCATGGCAAAATAGCGGGCCGACCCGCCGATATGAAAGGTCGTATGGCGAGAGAGCGGCTCATATTCCGTCAGAGGAATATGATTCGCAGCTGCGAAAGCGATCAAACTCTGCTCCATAGGGCTCTCCTTTGCGATCGTCATAAATAATCAGTTTATTATACCATATTTTTATGCGGAAGAACAGGGTCAACGCAAATTTTTCAAAACAAAAAAGCGGCAAAGCCGCTTTTTGAAAAAATCGCTTTATTTGGAGATGAGATTCTGATAAGCAGCGGGGTGGCTGTCGGGGATCACCGTTGCGCCGACGGTCTTTTCGTAAAAGGCCGCCGCGCCGTCCGCCCAGCCGATGACTGCGTAAGCGTAACCCATCTCCCACATGGAATGCAGGCATGACAGCAGGAGTCCCGTTCCAACGTCGCCGCCGCGGAAGGCCTCGTCCACGCCGATCGGCCCGAAATAATCCTTTGCCGTGGCTTCAAAGCAGGCAAAGCCGATCACCTGCTTGTCCTTCACCGCGATATAACAGGTGGAGGGCACGGTTGAAAGAGCCGCTTCGCACTCGTGCATCCAGCCCGCGCCGAACCGCTCTTCCACAAATTGCAGCACGCGCCCGCGGTCGGGCGCGATGACCCGCTTGATCCGGATGTCCTGTTCCCGCAGGCGGGCAAGCACGGGCGCTTTGTCGGGCAGCTTCCACAGCCGCGCCAGAAGATCGTGTGCCATCAGGTAAGCCTCCTTTTGGCCGCCTGGCCGGTGGGTGTTGCGGCAAGGCCGCCCTCCCCCGTTTCCCGGATGCACGAGGGCATCCCGCAGCCGATCTGATACATGGAATCAATGACCTCGTCCAGCGGGATAAAGCTGCGGATCCCGGCCAGCGCCATATCGGCAGCCGTAATCGCCAGCACGGCGTAAACGCCGTTGCGCTTGACGCAGGGCACCTCGACCAGACCGGCCACGGGATCACAGGCCAGACCGAGGCAGTTTTTCAATGCCAGTGCCGCCGCGTCCACGCATTTTCGAGGCGTTCCGCCCATGACCTCGGTGAGCGCCGCCGCCGCCATGGCGGCGGCAGTGCCGCATTCCGCCTGACAGCCGCCGGACGCGCCGGAAATGGTAGCCCGATTTGCAATGGCGGCGCCGATGCCGCCCGCCGTCAAAAGGGCCTCATAAGCATCCCGCTCGGAAAAGCCGTATTCCTCCTGGGCGGCGATGAGCACGCCGGGCAGGATGCCCGCCGCTCCGGCCGTGGGCGCCGCGGCGATGACGCCCATGGCGGCGTTGTAGCCGCTGGTAGCCAGCGCATAGGCCACGGCTTTGGCTTCCAGCGTGCCCAGCAGATTTTTGTGATTGCGCAAATGATTGTAATACTGCGCGGCGTCGCCGCCGGTGAGGCCGCTCACCGAGCGCATGTCGGTGGCGATACCGGCATTGGCGGCGTTTTTCATCACCTGCCAGGTGCGGGCGATCCGCTCCATGATCGCCTCTTTAGCGGCGCCGCTCTCACGCTGCTCTTCCCGCAAAACGATCTGCCCGATGGGAAGGCCGTTTTTCGCGCTTTCGTCCAGCAGATAATCGATACTTGAAAACTCCATATATCCTCCTAAAACCGCGGGATCATGATGGCGTCGCTGACGCTCTCGACCTCCAGCAGCCGCTCGATGGTTTCGCCGTCCACGGGAACGTCGGTCTCCACCACGGTGATCACGTCGCCTTCTCTTCTGGTGCGGGAAAGCCGGAGGTTCCCGATGTTGTAGCCGCAGGAGGTCAAAACGTGCGCGATCCCCGCCAAAACGCCCGGCGCGTCGCGGTGAAACAGGATCACGGTATCTTCTTCAAAGGCGGCCTCGACCTCCAGGCCGTTGATCTCGGTGACGCGGATGGCGCCGCCGCCCACAGAGGCGCCCATCATCCGCACCTTCTTGTCCCGGGAGGCCGCTTCGATCAGGACGGTGTTGGGATGCAGGCGGGGATCCGACCCGGTAAGGATCTGATACTGCAATCCGCGGAAGTCCGCCAGCGCAAGGCTTTCGCGGATTTTTTCATTGTCGGGCAAAAAGCCCAGAAGGCCGCCGATGACGGCTTTTTCCGTGCCGTGGCCC
>JAFOPS010000100.1 GCA_017394205.1 Clostridia bacterium
GCAGTCGACCAGGACCTGGGAGAAAGAGAGCTTTCAAAGACAATACAGAACTATAGGACCAAACAGCGGAATGTTCATGATAACAGTCGGTAATCTGTGAAGGCCGATTTCATTCTACTCTGGAGATTTCGTGTTGCGACATTTGCATGATATTGTTTCATCTGATTGGATGGTCTCCTTGTTTTAACGCGGCCCTGCCGCCTTGATCGCGCCAAGGCAGTGGATTCTGACGACGCGGTTTTCGTCGGTCTCCGACAACTGCCACAGTTCTTCTATATACGGTCTGACGAACTCCGGTCTGCGCTTGCCGAGGACGCGAAAGATCTCAGGCGCTTCCATCCGGACCCTGTCGTCCGGGTCGTGCAGGAGCTTCTCAAAAACCGGCATGCTGTCCTGATAAACGCCGGGCGTGTTCACGGCGATATTCTCCGACGCCCAGATAAAGCTCAGTCTGACCTTTGCGTCCTCATCAGAGGCAAAGCGGAACAAGTCCGTCCAATAGGGCGCAATCAGCGAGTAATCCGCCCGTCCGATCCTGCCGAGGGCGTTCACCGCGCGTTCCCGCAGAAGCGGCGTCGGGCTGTCCAGAAAGGAATCGATCGCGGGGACTGTGTCCCGCACAGACAGCGGATGCGCGAGCCCGATTTCCCCAAGCAGCCACAGGGACTTCGCCTGTATTTTGACAGATTCATGGGAAAGCAGAGATGAAAGATACGGAACGCTCTCCGCCCATCTGCTCTTGTCCTTTGTCAAGGCTCCAAGTTCTTGATAAAGCTCCGATTCGCGCACGCAACCATCTCCTGACAGAGCATCCTTATCTCAGTCAGTATATCATTTTCCAGGAAGCTGTACAAGATTGTTTTTCATACCCGTTTATCTCTCCTTTTCCTTCATGGTACGCCGGAACAGCAGAGAGGCAAAGCCGACGCCGGCAGCGCCGAGGAAGATGGGCAGCCAGACCCAGGTGGCGTCGTTCAGCAGGCCGAAGACTATCTCGCCGATGGCGCCGGAGGCGATGCCGATCATGCGCAGGGTTGCGGACACGCGGCCAAGGACGGTCTTTTCCACCCCGGTTTGCAGCATGATGGAGGAGGTCATCTGCATGGGGATCGCCGCCGCGATGGTCACGCAGTCAAAGAGCGTGATTAATACGATCGACGATGCCACGGGGATGATTTGATAGACGCCAAGCACAGCGCAGACGCCGATCAGCAGGATGCCGCCCGCGATGGTCAGGGTCGCCGCGAAATAGAGCTTTTTCGCCGGATACTTCCGGACCAATGGGACGGCCAGCAGCGGTACGATCATGCTCATAGCGGCGGTCACGGAGCAATAGGCGCTATAAACCCAGGCATCCACCGCGTAGGTCTGCCGCAGAAGGTAGGCGACGCTGACGGAGAAGGTCGCGCCGAAGAAGGCGTTGGCAATCGGCATCACCTTGAGAAACCCGCGCAGAAAGGCGTTTTGCCGGATACAGGCGAGGCCCTCTTTGATGTCCTTCCAGACGGAGGACTTTTTTGTTTGCTCCCTGCGCTCGGCCTCGTACTTTGGCCGGATCAGCACCTGCAGCAGGAAGGACAGCAGGTTCAGCCCGCCGATCACGGCAAAGGCTGCGGCGATGGAGAGGTTGTCGTAGATCAGCGCCGCGGCCAATGGAGCGGTCACATTCACGATACCGTCGTCCACCTTCGAGATCGAGATCGCGTCCTTGAGGCGCTCCGGGGGAACCAGCTCCGGCAGGATCGCGGCCTCGCAGCCGCCGTAGAAAATCTCGCCGATCTCCAAAACCACCACCAGCAAATAAACCAGCGCGACGCCGATAGGAACCGCCTGCCCCAGCAGGAAGTAGAGGCCCAGCACGACGGCCTCGCCCAGCAGGATCAAGGCCATCAGGCGGGTCTTGTGTACCCGGTCCGCGAGGACCCCGGCCAGCGGCGTCAGCAAAATGCGCGGGAAGATGATGATGGACAGCATGGAGGCAAACAGCGTCGCCGAGCCGGTGAGGTCCAGCACGTAGAGCGACAGCACGTATTGCAGGATGTTGCTGGCCCCCATCCCCAGCGAGGAGGCAAACCAGAACAGCCAGTAGTCCTTCTTCAAGCCCTTGCAGCTTTTCACGGGGAACCTCTTCTTTCGCTCAGATATGCCAGTCGGCACTAGCGGATTGGAGAGCGCGCATATGGGCGAAGACGCCCTGCGGGTTTTGCAGCAGCGCGGCAGGGCTGCCCTGCTCGACGACTTCTCCGTCCTTCAGCACGACGATCTTGTCCGCCGCCTCGACGGTGCGCATCCGGTGAGCGATGACCAGAACGGTCTTTCCCCGCAGGAGGCGGGAGAGGGCGCCCTGGACCTTCGTCTCGTTCTCCACGTCCAGGGAGGCGGTGGCCTCGTCAAGGAGGACGATGGGGGCGTTTTTCAGCAGGGCACGGGCGATGGAAATGCGCTGGCGCTCGCCGCCGGAGAGCTTGGCGCCGTTCTCGCCGATGGGTGTCTGATAGCCCTCTGTGAGCCGTTCCACAAATTCATCGCAGTTCGCCGCCCTTGCCGCCGCTAAAACTTCCTCGTCGGTGGCGCCGTGCTTGCCAAGACGGATGTTTTCCATGACGGTATCGTCAAACAGCACAACGTCCTGGAACACCATCGAATAATCCGTCAGCAAAACCTCGGGATCGACGGTCGAGATATCCACACCGCCGACCTTTATTTTTCCGCTCTGAATATCCCAAAGCCGGGCAGCCAGGCGCGCGCAGGTGCTCTTGCCGGAGCCGGAGGGACCGACAAGGGCTGTGACTTCGCCTTCCTTCGCGGTGAAGCTCGCACTCCGCAGAACGTCGTGGTCGTCGTAGGCGAAGCTGACGTTCTCGAAGACGATATCGTGACCGTCGGGCTTGAATTCCTCCGCACCCTCCGCTGTCGGCGTATCTTTGATCTCGTTGAGGCGGTTCGCCGACACCTGGGAGACGAACATCTCCGCAATCAGCGCCAGGGCTTGGTCGAAGGGCGCGTAGATCCGGGTGATGACCATCAGGAACATGAACAGGAGCATAAAGTCGATCCTGCCGGAGAGGATCAGGGACGCGCCGGTGAGGATCGTCGTCGCCACGCCGAGACGCATAATAATGGAAGCCCCGTTGACGAAAAGCCCGATCACGAGCTCGCCTTTTCTCATTGTGTTTTCCTGGCGGTCGATCTTTTTGTACAGACGGTCAAGGTATTCTTGTTCGCGGTTGGTCGCCCTGATCTCACGGACGTTTTCCAACGATTCCTGGATGTTGTCGGATACTGCCAGCACGTGGGCTTTCAGCGTTACGGAGGCGCGCTTCTGGAGCTTTCTGCTGCCGAACAGCAGGAGGAAAGCCACCGGCACGCCCCAGAGGCACGCCAGCGCCATACGCCAGTCGTAGATCAGGAGCATCACCGCGATAATTGCTGTGGAAATGTATGCGCCGTAGAGATAGCCGAGGCAGTGGGACCAGACGTGCTCCAGGCGGTTCACGTCTCCCATAAGCGTTTCAGTCAGATCGGCTAAATCGCGTTTCCCAAAATAGCCGAGCGGGAGCTTGCGCAGTCGTTCCGCAAGCGTGATGCGGGTGTCCTTGATCTCCCGGTAAACCAGCCCGTAGGTGTTGTGGTACTGCTGCAGATGCGTGATAAACGAGAGAATAACAAACGCGGCGACCAGCACGAGAAAGACCCAGGTTTTCGGTAAGGCGGCGCCTTCCGTCAGCGTGTTCATGTACTCAAGCATTAAGAAATACAGGATGCCCATGCCGGCCATCATAATGAGATTGACGACCACCGTCCAGGCGGCGCCGACTTTCGTGTTTCTGAGACCTTTATCGGTCAGGGCGTATTTCCGTTTCAGCTTTTCTCCCATCATTTTGAGGCGTCCTCCTTTCCCGACGCGATCTTCCACGTGACCGCCTGGTTGTATTCCTTCCACATGCGCTCGTACAGACCGCCGGCCGTGGAGAGCGCCTCGTGCGTTCCTTCTTCGACCACGCGGCCCCGGTCGAGCACCACGATACGGTCTGCGTCCACGACGGTGGAGAGCCTGTGCGCGATCATGATGACCGTGCGGCCCTGCGTCAGCGCTTTCATCGCCTTCTGGATCAGCGCCTCGTTTTCCGGGTCGGCGAAGGCCGTCGCCTCGTCCAGCACGATGATCGGCGCGTCCTTCAGGATCGCCCGGGCCAGAGCCACCCGCTGCTGCTCACCGCCGGAGAGGTAGGTCCCCTCCGAGCCGATCCGCGTATCGATCCCGTTCGGGAGTTTTTCTATGATATCGTCGCACTGGGCGGCGTGCAGGGCAGCCAGAACCTCCTCCCGGGAAGCCTCTGGGCGGGCGGCACGGACGTTTTCAAGGATCGACGTTTTGAAAAGGCGGGTATTCTGGAAGACGAACGCGACTTTATCCATCAGAACATGCGGATCGACGTCCTTCACATCGACGCCGCCGACAAGGATCTCGCCGGATGAAACGTCCCAAAAGCGCGGGATCAGGCTTGCTGCCGTCGTCTTTCCGCCGCCGGACGGACCGACGAGCGCTGCCGTCTGACCGGGCAGGACCTTGAACGAAACGTGTTCAAGCGCCGGTACGTCAGCGCCTTCATAGGTAAAGGTGACGTCTTTGAACTCCACGCCGTTGTCCGTCGGCGTCTTTGGATTCTTTGTGACTGCAAGCGTCGGCGCGTTCATGACCGTATCGATCCGCGTCACTGCGGTCTTGGCGAGCATCAGGCCGGATGCGGCGAACATGATTCTTGCCAGCGCTGTGGACACGATCGCCGAGAACACCGCGTAGAAAGCAAAATTCGTGATAAAATCGGCAAAGCTGCCGGCAGAAAGCGCTGCCGGCGCGATCAGCAGCACGACGGGAACGAGAAAGATGAATACGCCCTCCGTCGCGGTCAGGTTGAC
Organism: Clostridia bacterium; assembly: GCA_017394205.1. GTDB lineage: Bacteria > Bacillota > Clostridia > Oscillospirales > Butyricicoccaceae > UBA4644. The sequence continues at coordinate 4,921 of JAFOPS010000100.1, forward strand.
CGACTGCGGCACCCGGCAGACCCCGCCGGTGTACCGTTCCGCCTTGCTGCTGTAATCTTCGATCGCCGCCTTGAAGGCCTTGAAGGAGTACAC
>JAFOPS010000101.1 GCA_017394205.1 Clostridia bacterium
CCGACGCCTTCCCAAATCACATGACGAGCTCCGTAAAGCTCCACTCCGTGCTCCGGCGAAAAGACATAGATCAGCACATTGTTCAGCACCATAAAGACAAAGGTGAACCAGAACAGGACCTTCACCTCGCGAAAGCGGATCCCGGAAATCATAAAGAGAACGAGCGCAGCAAGCGGCATGGGCAGCAGGATGCGCGTATCAAAGGTCGTCATCGCTGCAAGGCTCCACAGCAGCAGGCAGGCAAACTTTGTGGCGCCGGTGAGCCGATGGACGGGCGAAGAGCGGTCGATATAATTGAACAAATTTGTCATTTGGCGCGCACCTCCCTGTCCCATCGGATAAACCGGCGGACGAACTCCGTTTCCTGCGGGATGCCGCAAAGCTGTGCCAACTGCGACAGCGAGGTCTTTTTCAGGCTGGCCCGCTCTACGATATCCGCATTGGTCAGGATCGCTTCACAGGTATCGTCCGCAATCACCCGGCCTTCGGAAAACACCACTGCCCTGCGGCAATATTCCAGCATCAGGTGCATATCGTGGGTAATAAGGATGATCGTAATCCCCTTTTTGTTCAATTCCGAAAGAAACTCCATGATATCCGTGTAGTGGCGAAAATCCTGTCCGGCTGTCGGCTCGTCCAAAATGACAATCTCGGGATTCATGGCAAGGATCGACGCCACCGTCACCCGCTTTTTTTGTCCGAAGCTCAAAGCGCTGACCGGCCAACTCCGGAAGGGGTACAGTCCGCATACCTTCAGCGTCACGTTGACACGCTCTTCGATCTCTTCCGCGGTGTGCGTTCCCGAAAGGCTCAGACCAAGGCCCACCTCTTCGGCGATCATTGTTTTGGAAATCATCTGATTGGGATTCTGCATCACATAACCGATATGATCGGCCCGCTCCTTGATACTGTCGCCGGAAAGATCGCGGCCCGCAAGTGTGATTCGACCGTTCTGCGGCCGTTCAAAGCCGCAGACGACTTTGGAAAAGGTGGATTTTCCCGCGCCGTTTTTGCCGACGATGCTCATCATTTCTCCCTTTTGAACGGAAAAATCGATATCAAACAGTGCCTGCTTTCCATTTGGATAGGAAAAGTCGATGCCTTCCGCCTTCAGAAGCGCCTCCCGGGGAGCGGGCAGCGGTCCTGCCGGGACGCTTTGGTACCACGCACGGACCTTTGCCTTGTTTTCCTCCGTCAATTGCAAATTTTCGATCCTGCCGGGGTGCATTTCCGGGGCAATGGACACACCGGCGTATTTCAGCGCCGTGACGTATAGCGGCTCCCGGATGCCGTTTTCTCTCAACAAATCGGAGGAAAGCAGCTCGTCCGGCGTCATATCCGCGACAATTCGCCCTTCAGCCATGAGGATGATCCGATCTACGTCGCGGTGCAGCACGTCCTCCAGACGGTGCTCCACGATCAAAACGGTATCTCCGGTCTCGCGGTGGATCTCATCAATGAGCTCGATGGCGCTTTTCCCGGTTGCGGGGTCCAGATTGGCCAGCGGCTCGTCGAAGAGCAGGATCTTCACGTCGTCTACCATCACGCCCGCCAGCGAGACTCGCTGCTTCTGCCCGCCGGAAAGCTCGTGAGGCGCATGCGCCAAAAAGGGCTCCATTCCCACACGGGCCGCCGTTTCCCGAACGCGCCGATGCATCGCGTCGACGGTCTCGCAGTCGTTTTCCAGCGCAAAGGCAATGTCCTCCCCGACGGAAAGCCCTACGAACTGTCCGTCGGAATCCTGCAAAACAGTTCCGACCTTTTTGGAAAGTCGAAAAACGTCCAGCTCCCCATACGGCTGGCCGTCGATGGTCAGATCTCCAGTGATCTCGCCTTCGTAAGAGCCGGGGATCAGGCCGTTGATACAATGCACCAGTGTGGATTTTCCACAGCCGGAAGGACCGCAGATCAGCACCTTTTCCCCTTCGCAGATCGTAAGATCGATATGATAGAGCGTCGGCTCCGCCTGGGCAGTATAGCGAAAGCCGAAATCGCGGAATTCAATAACAGGTCGTTTCAAGCGCACCCCTCCGGATATTCGTCATCATGAAATCAAAGATAAAAGGAGAAAGAGAAGCCTCTTTCTCCTTTTTGCTCATGCAGAAGGATCAGTCTTCCTTCTTCAGGCTGCCGCTCTTGGGCTTGGTCTTGGAGTAAGCCAGGCAAAGCAGCGTGCCGATAATGGCAGTGGTGACGATGTTCGCCACGGCAGCCACAAGACCCTGCAGGAACACCTTGTCGGAAGGCTCCTGATAGATCAGGATATCCAGCACGGGGGCGACGCCGACCCAGGCCACAAGATGGGCAATGATCTGGTATACGTTGAAGCGGGCGATCTGCTTTCCGCCGAACTCACCGCTGCCAAGCGCCAGCTTTCTGGCGGCAAGGCCCATGATAAAGCCGGCCACGCCGGAGGCGATGACCCAGCTCCACCACACGCCCCAGCCATAGCTGAAGTCAATGAGCGCATGGCCGATCAGGCCGATCAGAAGACCGGCGATCGGGCCGAACAGGCCGGCCATAAAGGCCAGCAGGCCGTATTGCGTGCTGATATTGGTGTTGGGAACCGGGCTGGGAATGGCGACGAAACGCCCCAAAACAAAGAACAGCGCGGCGCCGATGCCGATGGCAACGATGGTAACCACGGGAGACTTTTTCATAATAAACACTCCTCTGTTTCGGTCATGTGCAAGCACACAATGACCTTTTTACGTAGGAATTATATCGCAGAACACGAAAAAAGTAAAGAACTCTGCAGAGATTTTGCCGGAATCCGCTCTCACCGCCCGTGCGCTCATACCGGAAGGCCCCAGAGTCGCTCATCAGACAGTGTTTCCACAAGCCGCGCAGTCGCAGCTTCCGCAAGGCGCTCGCCTTTTTCCTTCGTGGCCATATAACTGTTGCCCATCACGCCGTTTTCAGTGTGCGCGTCCATCCGGTGAAAGGTGCGGATCAGGCCGCGGTCCTCGGCTTCCGTAGTGTCGCCCGGATAGCCCTTCGTTTCCCGATAGACCGGATCCACCAGTGTTTCATCATAGGCAAGCATCAGGGACGTTTCGCTTTCGCATGCGTGGATCATGCCGGTCTGGGTCTCAAGAAACGGCGCTTCGTCCGTGCCGGACATGTAATCCATGAAATATACCGGGAATTCCAGCGTTATGTTGATGTCGACAAGCGCCGCCATGGTGGGGTTGACGTTCCCGCCGTGGCCGTTGACGATCACGATTTTGCGGAATCCGTGCGCCGCGATCGCTTCGCATTCTTCCTGGAGCATTTTCATATAGGTTCGGGGATGCAGGCTCATGCTTCCCGGAAAATGCATATGATGCATGGAATTCGCCACCGCCACCGTCGGCGCGACCACCGCGGGAATGCTTTTCTCGCGCAGGCCGCGGGCGGCGCGCTCGGCAAACCAGGTTGCAAGGATCGCATCCGTTCCGACGGGAAGATGCGGTCCGTGCTGCTCCGTAGAGCCCGTGGGCAAAAGCACGATCGCCTGCTGCTCTGCGAGGCGGCGGATCTCGGGCGAGGTGCAGTGATCCCAGCGAACGTTGTTTTTCATTTTATCTTCCTCCTGTTGATAAGAATCGTGATCATCGCTTTGACGGCTTCGGCACGGCACGCGTGCCGCGCTGCGGCCGGATGCCCATGAAATCATCGATAAAGCAGGTGTCTTCGGTCGTGATCCGCAGCAGCTCCAGTTCTCTTTTTGCTCTCGTCGCCGCAACATAGAACAAGCGGCGTTCCTCGGCAAGCGCCAGCTCTTCCTCCCGGCATGCAGGGTCGGCGATTTGCGGGAAATTGCCGTCAAAAGCATCCATCAGGATCACGCTGTCATATTCCAGACCTTTGCTGCCGTGGATGGTGGAAAGGATCACGCTGTCTTCTCCGCCGCGCCTTCCCTCCGCGGTCATCCGCTCCAGCTGCTGGAGTCGGAAAATCAGCCCTTCCTGTACAGGATTCTGACGGGCCAGCGCCTCGATGATGCCCAGCTTCCCGGCGTCGCCCCTCTGAGAAGAAAGATATTCTCCATAGCGCAGTTCGCGCTCGATCCGGTGGATCGCCGCAAGGCTGTTCTCCGCTTTCAAAAGGGAAAACTGCTCGATCGTTTCATAAATCAGATCCTTCTGCCATGGCTCAGCCGAGGCAGCCAGTCTGACGAGGATCGGTTTTTTCGGCGGGAGCAGGTTTTCCCGCAGCGCTCTGTGGGCCGCTTCCTTCTTGATCCCGCAGCGGAGCTTGAAATAGATGCGAAGAAAGCATTCCCCATCGGTCGGGTCGGCGGCAAACCGCAGATAGTCCTTGACGTCGCGCAAAACGGGATGGCTGAAAAAGACCGACTTCTGTTCCCGCATGGTGTAATCCGTTCCGTTCTTTTCCAGCAGATCCAGCAAAGGCAATACGCTTTCGTTGTTTCGGTATAAAATCGCCAATTGTCCCTTGCGGTCTGCGCAGCGCTTTTCCAGATACGGATACTGATCTGCCCGCCGCCGCAGCTCGGTCACGCGGACAGGCGCGCCGGCAGGATTCGGAGTATGCATATGCTTTTCGTGACGTTCCGTGTTTTTTTGAATGAATCGGTCCGCGTGATCGACGATCTGTGCGTCGGAGCGGTAATTGGTTTCCAAAAGCAGGATCCGCCCTTCCGGCCAGGAAACGCGGAACTCCGTCAGTGCCCTGGGATAAGCGGCGCGAAACCCGTAAATGGTCTGGTCCTCGTCCCCTACCATAAACAGATTCCTGCTTTCGCCCGCAAGCAGGCGGATGATCTCGTGCTGGATCTTGGAGGTATCCTGGGCCTCATCCACGCAAAAATAGCGATAGCGCCGCCGCCACGCGGAAAGGATCTCCGGCGCGCGCCGCAGGATCGCCAACCCGTAAACCATCTGATCGTCGTAATCCATCAGCCGGTTTTCCCGCAGGATCGCACGGTACGCATCGTAGATTGGAAAAAGGTTCCCGTTTTCACGATCCAATTCCCGGATTTCCTCGTCCGTCAGCATACCGTTCTTGCAAAATGCAATGCGGGTCTTGATCTCTTCCAGCTCGCTTTCGGCAGGATACGGCAGCATGCAGCGGCGATAGGCCTCCCGCAGAAGGCGGGCCGAAGTTCCCTCCTCCGTGATCAGACGGAAGGCGCTTCTGCCGCTCTGGGCCTCATACTGGCGGATAATCCTTGCGCAGACGCCGTTGATCGTGCGGAAATCCAGCGCGGCGGCGATCTCGCCGCCGAAGATCCCGGCAAACCGGCGGCGCATCTCTTCCGTTGCCGCAACGGTATAGGTCATTGTCAGAATGGATCTGGGGTCTGCGTCCTGACAAAAAATCAGACAACCGATCCTTGCAAGGAGCACGGTGGTTTTTCCGCTTCCCGGCACAGCCAAAAGCAAAACCGGCCCTTCCGTCTGTCGGACGGCAGCCTCCTGCTGGCCGTCCAGCAAGAGGCCGAACCGGCTGCGAAACGCTTCATATTTCATCATGCCTTGTGACGGTAAAGCCGTTTGTTATCCAGTGCAAAGACGCGCTCGGAAAACGTCCCGAGCTCGGTCTTTTCCAGTGCTTCCCGATAGATCTCCATGCGGCTGTCGATCAGATCGATGTATGCCAACAGCTCGCTTTCGGCACATTGGCAGGTCACTGCCGACCCGAAAGAGGGATCACCGTGATGTGAGAGGATCAAATGCTGAAGCAGCATCGACTTTTCCTCCGGTACGGAAAGCGCCTTGCAGACCTCGGCCGCTTCCTGCGCGCCCATCACCAGATGTCCGAGGAGCTGGCCGGGGACGGAATACCCCGATACCATTCCCGTTTCAGAGAGAGAAAACTCCCGGATCTTTGCGAAATCGTGTAAAAACGTGCCCGCCAAAAGAAGATCACGATCGATAAAATCGCCGTAAAGCTTTGCCATCCAAAGGGCGGTTTTCATCATATAAGCGGTATGCATCAAAAGTCCGCTGCGGAATCCGTGATGGACGCTTTTTGCCGCAGGGATCACTGCAAACGCCTCTCTGTGGCGGGAGAGCATCTCTTTGCAGACGCTTCGATAATCCTCGTCGCTCATGTTGCCGAGCATCTGTTCCACCTCAGCAAGCGTCCGATTCAGATCAATGGGAGCCGACGGCACAAGCTCTGCGATTTTATACTCATCGCCCTCCTCGGCAAGGCGGATCCGATCAGCCGTGATTTGCAGCGTTCCGCGGAAATCCTGCACACGCCCGGCCAGGCACACGACCTTCCCTTCGTCGGCCGTTGAGATCGGTCCTCCGTAATCCCATACCTTCAGCTCCGCCGTCCCGCTGCGGTCGGCGATGATTCCGGAAAGATAAGGCTTTCCCGTGTTGGTGGTGCGAAGCGTTGCCTGCTTTAAAAGATAGAAGCCGGAAATGGCGCTTCCGCTGGTGATTTCGCTGAGCCGCATAATCGTTCCTCCCTGCCGCCCGCCGCGCGGGCTTTCACTGTTTACAGTTTATCATAGCTGCGCGGCATTTGCAATCGAAGCTTGCCGTGCTTTTTCGGACTGTTTGGCAATTTCGCAAGATTCTCTTTTCTTTTTTCCGATTTAATGATATACTGTTCCAATGAAACGGAGGTCCTGCGCATGGCTGAAAAGAAATCCTCGCCGCCCGCGCTTTTTCGAGTTTTGAAGGAGCTTGGTCTGCGGTTTTTTCAGGATCGGGTAACCAGCGCTTCCGCTGAGCTTTCCTATTATCTGTTGTTTGCACTGTTTCCTGCGCTGATTTTCTTAAACTCCGCCATTTCCATGCTTCATTTGTCTGCCGACACGCTGGAAAGCCACCTTGGAATCGTGCTGCCGGAGCAGGCGGCCGACGTGATCACGGCCTATCTCTCTTACATCAAAGGTCTTGATACCCGGGTGCTGTTTTATGCCTGTCTTGTGCTGACGGTTTACGCGGTATCCCGCTCCGTCGTTTCTCTGATCAGTTCGGTAGCAAGAGCTTATCGAGTGCCCCGCGGAGGCCTTGTCACGCTGGCGGTCGCCGTGGTCTTTACCATCGCGCTGATGGTGGTCGTGGTGCTTTTGATGGTCCTGATCATGGTCAGCAAGGGGCTTCTTGTCACGCTGGATCTGTATATCCACGTTCCGCAGTCGCTGATCCGGTTCTGGGGGCTGCTCCGTCTTGCGGTAGGTCCCATCTTGATGTGTTTGCTTCTGGCAGGCTTTTATTCCATGGTGGCCTTCCGCCGTTACCGATTCTGGCAGGCGCTCCCCGGCGCCGGCGCTGCCGTCGTATTCTGGTTTTTGCTGACATCTGCATTTTCTTACTACATCAGCCATATTTCTCATTCTTCGCTTCTATACGGGTCGCTGACCTCGATCATGGTGCTGATGCTGTGGTTCCATCTCACCTCGACCACCATCATCATGGGCAGCGAACTGAATCATATCCTTGCGCAGCTTCGCGCGGAAAAAGAGCCTTCGAGAGGAGAATCCAAATGAGCCGTACTATTGCCGTCCGCATTTCTTTCTATAATGACCGATGGGAGAAAATGATTTCAGAAGGTATAAAGGCACATGGCTTTACACCTCGCTTTTTGCAAGATGAAATCACGCTGAAAGATATTGAAGACTGTGAGATCCTGTTTGGAATGTTCCCTCCGGAGCTTTTGTCGCAATGCCGCAGGCTGAAGTGGCTCCAATGCTCCTTCGCGGGCGTGGATACCTATTGCCGCCCGGGGGTCTTTGCCTCTGACGAGGTTCTGTTGACCAACGCTTCCGGCGCTTACGGCATCACCATTTCCGAGCATATGCTCTGTGTCCTTTTGATGATGATGCGCCGCATGCCCGAATACCAGGCGTTGACAGCGCAGCGCGGATGGAAGATCATCGGCGACATCCGCTCGATCTATGACAGCAAGATCACCGTGGTCGGCATGGGCGACATCGGCAGCAATTTCGGACGGCGTGTCAAGGCGCTGGGCGCTCACGTCACCGGCGTACGCCGGACGGTGCGAGATGTGCCCGATTGGGCCGAGGCGGTCTTCCCTGTCGAACGGCTTTCCGAGGCTGTAAAAGACGCTGACGTTGTGGCGCTGTGTCTCCCCGGTACGGAAGGCACCCGGGCGCTGCTGAGCCGTGATATTCTTGCCGCCATGAAGCCTGACGCATACGTGATCAATGTGGGCCGTGGGAGCGCAGTCGATCAGGAGGCGCTGTTTGACGCGCTGACAAGCGGAAAGCTTGCGGGCGCCGCCATTGACGTGGCTGTTCCCGAGCCGCTGCCGAAGGATCATTTTCTTTGGGACGCGCCGAATCTTCTGATCACGCCCCACGTTTCCGGCAATATGTCTCTTGCAAAAACCTGCGAACTGGTCATTGAGATCTTTTTGCGGAATCTCGATCATTGGCAGAACCGCGAGCCGTTGGAGCATCTGGTCAATCGAAAGCAGGGATATTGAACCGATCCGGTTTTTATCGGCTGCGGGCCGTCGAGCAATCCGGCGGCCCGCGTTTCGTGCAGTCGGCTTGACAAGGTCCCGCCGCTGTGATATAATCCGAAAAAATAATAAGAGGTGCAGCCATGACCAACAAGTGATCCATCGTATTGTGTATAGCGGCATTCGCTCGGTATTTCATAGCCGGGCGGGTTTGCGTTGTCATGATACGGATCGCTTGATTCCGCGCTCCGTCAACCGGGTATCGCGCGGTCATGCTGCGCATTTTTTATGCCCTTTCCCCTTCTGAGATCTGCGCAGCCGCAAGCTCCGTTTGACAGCGAACCTTTCGCCGCCGAAACGGAGTTTTTGTTTTAGGAGGAGCTATGCTGGAACTTAAGGATATCAATATCAGAATGAAACGCGCCGACCGGCAGCTTGCAGAAGACTTTTCCTTCACGTTGGAGCGCGGCGACAAGGCCGTGATCATCGGTGAAGAAGGAAACGGGAAATCCACGCTTTTGAAATTTCTGTACGACAGACGTCTTGTCGAGCCATACTGTGAATGCAGCGGAACTGTGATCGCGCGGGGGCGGCTCGCCTATTTGCCGCAAATGATGGACGATGCGCTCAATGAAACAACGATCGCGAATTATTTTGAAGGAACAGACCGTTACAGCCACCTCGATCTTCTTTTCCGCTTTGGGATTGCATTGGAAGATTTGTCCTCCTCTCAAACGCTTGGCACGCTGTCCGGCGGAGAAAAGGTCAAAATTCAGCTTTGCCGCCTCTTGATGGACGATCCGGATATTTTGCTGCTGGACGAGCCGACGAATGATCTGGATATCGATACGTTGGAATGGCTGGAGGCTTTTCTATCAAGCACCAGGCTGCCTGTGCTCTTCATCTCTCACGATGAAACGCTCATCGAAAACACGGCGAACGTAATCATCCACATGGAGCAATTGATCCGAAAAACGAAATGCCGCATCACCGTGACCAGAGCAGGCTATCGTGAATACCTGACCCGCAGGCGGCAGGAATTTGCCCATCAGGATCAGGTCGCAAGAAAACAGCGCGACGATTATGACGCCCAGATGCGCCGCTGGCGGCAGATCCACGATCGGGTGGAGCACGAGCAGCGAACGCTCACGCGGCAGGATCCGCACGGCGGACGGCTTTTGAAAAAGAAAATGCATTCTGTTTTGGCAACCGGAAAACGCCTCGAACGGGAAAGAGAACAGTTTCTCGACTTCTCCGAGGAAGAGGACGCTATTATCACGCGCTTTGACAGCGATATCCTCATCCCCTCCGGCAAGGTCATCTTGGACTATTCTCTCGACAGGCTTTCCGTAGCTGGACGGGATCTCTCGAAAGATCTCCGGCTGCTTGTTGCAGGGCCCGCCATCGTGGGGATCACCGGAAAAAACGGGGCCGGGAAATCGACCCTGCTGCGCCTTCTCTGGGAAAATCTGCGGCAGCGCAGAGATATTTCCGCCGCATATATGCCTCAGGATTATGCCGAGGTGCTTGATTATACCCAAACGCCCGTCGAGCATCTGGCGGCGCATTACACAAAGGATGAAATCACACGTGCACGCACCTTTATGGGCAATATGCGCTTTACCCACGGCGAAATGACCGGCCCCATCGGGCAGCTCAGCGGCGGGCAGCGTGCAAAGCTCCTGTTTCTGGATATGGTGCTGAAGAGAGCCGACGTTTTGCTGCTGGACGAGCCCACCCGCAATTTCAGTCCCCTGTCGGCTCCCGTCGTGCGCAGGGCTCTGCGCAGCTTCGGCGGCGCGATCATCAGTATATCTCACGACAGAAAATATCTCGCAGAAGTATGTGATGTGATCTATGAATTAAAGCCGGACGGATTATACCGGATAGCATGGTAAGCCTATATGAAAACGCAGGCCCGCGGCAAACTGCCGTGGGCCTGCGTTTTTGCTTTCAGAGAAGCTGGACAGATCTTGCCCTTGTACCATGGTACATTTCCTTCCAGAACTTCGTTCGGTGAAACAGCGCCAATATTTGCAGCGGAAACCAGGTCGCCATAAAAAGCGGAAACAGCAGGATCGAAACGCGATTTCGCTGGGGTTGCTCCCGCTCGACCATGATCATAAACGCCGCCGCGAACATCCCGCTGCAATAAGACAGAAAAACCGTCAATACCATCGGCACCATCGCAGCTGCGCCCTGTTCCACAAGCCGGGCCGCCGTCGCGCCAAGCATTGAAAGCACGGAAAGCGATTGCGCAAAGGGCATCAATAAAAAAGCGATCATATCAAAGCACA
>JAFOPS010000102.1 GCA_017394205.1 Clostridia bacterium
AGGACATACGCCGCAACTGTTAGAGATCACCGGAGAGATCGATTGACAAGGAGGATAAGCTGATGAAGGTATTATTGATCAACGGCAGCCCAAATGAACACGGCTGCACTGACGCCGCCCTTCGTGAGGCCGCAAAGACGCTGACGGAAGCGGGGATCGGGACGGATTTCTTTTGGATCGGGAAAAAGCCGATCTCCGGTTGTATCGCCTGCCAGCAATGCGGACGCCTGGGCGAATGCGTCTTTGGCGACAAGGTGAACGAGCTGGTCTCACTTGCCGCCGGATACGATGGATTTCTCTTTGGCTCGCCGGTGTATTTCTCCGGAATGAACGGCTCGATGATGAGCTTTATGGATCGGGCTTTCTATTCTGCGTCCCGTCGGAAGGAAGGGGACCCCTTCCGATTCAAACCGGCGGCGGCAGTCGTGTCGGCGCGCCGTGCCGGAACGACCTCTGCGCTGGATCAGATGAACAAGTATTTTCTTTACGATCAGATGCCTGTGGTCCCGTCCCGCTATTGGAACATGGTTCACGGCAACACGCCCGACGAGGTGCGGCAGGATGAGGAGGGTCTTCAGATCATGCGGACGCTTGGGCGAAACATGGCCTGGATGCTGCGCCTGCGCGAGGCGGGTGACCGGGCGGGGATCCCGCTGCCCGAGCAAGAGCCGCGCATCGGCACGAACTTTATCCGCTGAAACAAGCCAAACAGGGCCTGCCGCGTGTTCGACAGACCCTGATTTTTTATAGAAACGGACCACTCTACCGCCGGTCGGTTGCCTTTTTAATCCGATCTGTTAGGATAAAAGCGAGGTGATGCTATGAATCTGGAAAAAACAGGCCGGCTGATCGCGGCTTGCCGCACCGAAAAGGGATTGACCCAACAACAGCTGGCGCAAAAGCTGTTTGTGACGGACAAAGCAGTTTCCAAATGGGAGAGGGGAAAGAGCTTTCCCGGCGTCGATCTTTTGGAGCCGCTGGGAAAAGAACTTGGACTTTCGGTGACAGAGCTGCTCTCGGGCGAGCGTATCCCACCGGAGGCGCTTTCCGCGGCGTCGGACCGGGTTTCGGTAGATCAGCTGCGCGAATCAAACAGAATCCGCAGACGTTTGCGGATCCTTGCGGCCGTTTTTGCGGCGCTTTTGATCGGAACGGCGCTTTTACGTCTTCCGGTTATTCGTCAGCGAGGCGATCCGCTGCCGTATCTTTTGCCGATGGCAAGGGTGACCTTCGGCGCCGACTATGTTCCGGTAGCGCCCCGAAGGAGCGGTGATGCGGACACCTATCTTTCGCGAAGAGGCGATTGCCCGTCCTTGATCGCCCATATCGAGGCATCCACCGGCCTGCCGTTTCAAGAACAGATGGGGAGCGCTTATCTGTTTTCCGACGGATCGTCCAGCCTGACGCTGCGGAGCGAGATCTATTGGCGCTGGTTCACGGTGTGGGAAGTGATTGGGAACTGACGCAGGTTCAAATTGCCGAACAGCATGAAAAAGGCCGCCCATAGGGCGGCCTTTTTGGAATTTGACGGGAAATCAGTCGTCGTACATGGCAACCAGCTTCAGCAGGTGCTCGTAACGCTCCTTGGCGGCTTCTTCGCTGCGGGCGAAGAGCACGGTGGCGCGATCGGGGAACTCGCGGGTCAGACGGCTGTAACGGGCTTCGTTCATCAGGAATTCCTGATAGCCGCCGGCGGGCGCCTTGGAATCCAGGGTGAACTTCTTCTCAGCCGCGGGATTGAAGCGGAACAGGTTCCAGTAACCGCAGTCCACGGCACGCTTCATCTCAGACTGGCAGTTGGTCATGCCGCCCTTGATGGAGTGCATCTCGCAGGGGCTGTAGCCGATGATCAGGGACGGGCCGTGATAGGCCTCGGCCTCGGCAATGGCCTTGATGGTCTGGTTGGGGTTGGCGCCCATAGCCACCTGAGCCACATAGACGTAGCCGTAAGCCATGGCGATCTCAGCCAGGGACTTCTTCTTCATTTCCTTACCGGACGCGGCGAATTGCGCTACCTGGCCGATGTTGGAGGCCTTGGAGGCCTGGCCGCCGGTGTTGGAATAGACCTCGGTGTCGAAGACGAACACGTTGACGTCTTCACCGGAAGCCAGGACGTGGTCCAGACCGCCGTAACCGATGTCGTAAGCCCAGCCGTCGCCGCCGAAGATCCATACGGACTTCTTTACCAGCAGATCCTTTTCAGCCAGGATCTTGCGGCCCAGAGTGCAGGCTTCGCAGGTGCAGCCTTCGATGACGGAGGCTTCCAGCTCGGCGATCAGCTTTGCGGAAGCAGCCTTGGAGGCTTCACCGTCAGTCATGGTATCCAGCCAGTTTTGGCCGGCAGCCTTCAAATCGGGATCGCAGTATTCCACGGCGATCAGAGCGCGGACGGTGTCGGCCAGCGCGTTGCGGCGGGCGTTGATACCGGTGCTGAGGCCCAGACCGTGCTCGGCGTTGTCCTCGAACAGAGAGTTGATCCATGCGGGACCGTGGCCGTTCTTATCGGTGCAATAGGGGGAAGTAGCGGCGGGTCCGCCCCAGATGGAGGAGCAGCCGGTGGCGTTGGAGATGAACATCCGATCGCCGAACAGCTGAGTGACCAGACGGGCGTAAGAGGTCTCGGCGCAGCCTGCGCAGGAGCCGGAGAACTGCAGATAGGGCTGCTTGAACTGGCTGCCCTTCACGGTGTTATCCTGCATATCGGGCTTGTCGGCGACCTTGGACACCAGATAATCCCAGACTTCGGCCTGATCGGCTTCTTCTTCCTGAGGCTTCATGGTCAGCGCCTTGGTGGGGCAGATGCCGACGCACACGGCGCAGCCCATACAATCCAGCGGAGAAACGCCCATGGCGAAGGTATAGACGTCCTTGCCCTTGCCGGCCTTGATGGGAGCGGTCTTCAGTGCCTTGGGAGCAGCCGCGATCTCTTCATTGGTCATGGCATAGGGACGGATGGTGGCGTGGGGGCAGACATAGGCGCACTGATTGCACTGGATGCACTTGGCGGGATCCCAGGAGGGAACGGTAACGGCGACGCCGCGCTTCTCATAAGCGGAAGCGCCCAGCTCAAACTGACCGTCAACGTGCTCCATAAAGGCGGAAACAGGCAGGCTGTCGCCGTCCATCTTGCCGACGGGATTCAGAATGTCCTTGACCATCTTGACCAGCTCGGGCTTGCCCTCCAGATGCTTGTCATCGGCGGGATCCTCGGCGGTGGCCCAGGAGGCGGGGACTTCGATCTTCTTGTAGGCGGTGGCGCCCAGATCGATGGCCTTGTGGTTCATGTCCACCACGTCCTGGCCCTTCTTCAGGTAGGACTTGGTGGCGGCGGCCTTCATGTATTCGATGGCCTCGGCCTCGGGCATGACCTTCGCCAGAGAGAAGAAGGCGGACTGCAGGATGGTGTTGTTGCGCTTGCCCATGCCGATCTCAATGGCCAGATCGATGGCATTGATGGTATAAAGCTGGATGTTGTTCTTGGCGATGTAACGCTTGGAGGCGGCATCCAGATGATGCTCCAGCTCCTCGGGCGTCCACTGGCAGTTGATCATGAAGACACCGCCGGGCTTGACGTCCTGTACCATCTTGAAGCCCTTGGTCACATAAGAGGGATTGTGGCAGGCCACGAAGTCGGCCTTGTTGATATAATAGGGGCTC
>JAFOPS010000103.1 GCA_017394205.1 Clostridia bacterium
GCGGGCGCCGATTTTTCTCCGACGCTCAACGGTGTGCCTGTTCCGACAGGATATGCTGTGCCGGCGCACGGGGGCGACGTGCTGGAGTGCGGCGCCGCAAAGGATGGGTTTCGCGGCTATATCGCCTTTTCCGGCGGGCTGGACGTACCGGTTTTGCTGGAAAGTAAAAGTACTTGTCTGCCCGCAAAATTCGGCGGTTTTCATGGAAGAGCCCTTCAAAAAAACGATGTGATCGCGTTTTCCTCGCCTCAATACTGGATCAAAGGTCTTTCACATAGAAAGGCGCGGTTGAATTACGATCCAGGCGCGCCGGTCCGGGTGGTTTTGGGACCACAGGCCGACGCATTTTCCCGAGAAGGGCTGGATACTTTCTTTTCGTCGGAATACCGCGTTGGGAACAACAGCGACCGAATGGGCAGTCGGCTGGAGGGGGCTGAGATTCGTCTGAAAGCAGGCGTTTCGCCGAATATTCTTTCCGACGGAGTCGCCATGGGCAGTATCCAGGTGCCAAACGGGCAGCCTATCGTTATGATGGCCGATCGCCAGACCACCGGCGGCTACGTCAAATTGGGATGCGTCATCACGGTCGATCTGCCGTTGATGGCGCAGCGCCGGCCGGGTGATAGGGTTCGGTTTGTTCCGGTCACCGTAGAAAAAGCGCAGCGTCTGTTGACCGACAGACAACGGAGACTTCGCAATCTTGGCGAGGATCTGGAGCACAACGGGAGCTGGTAATATCATAATTCCGCTTATTTGGATGAGCGAAAATCCGCCAAAAAAAAGAAGGAGGCTGAACAATCAGCCGCCTTCTTTTTATTTCACATATCCGGGTTGCGTCCCTGATCAGGGCAGGATGCGTATGACGAACATCACTGCCGAAAGCAGGAAAAACAGGATCATACCGGGATTCAGCACTGCCGTCCGAAAACGGCATCCTGCGGGGATCTGGCGCTCGGCGGGAAGGAAAGTGACCTTCCTCCAGCGGGTCAAAAGAAGCACCATTCCCGCGATGACCATCCCGATCATCAGAAGACTGTACAGCAGCAGCGGTACCATCGCTGCAGGATCTCCGCCCAGCTCCTCCGCAAGCTCCGCGTAATTCACGGAAGCTGTCAGCAATCCTGTCTTTTCCTGAATGTAAGGCGCCACGACCCCGCCCAGGAAATTAACGAGCATATGGAGCATGATCGTATACCGCAGCTTGCCGGAACGGACATATAGATATCCGAACACCAATCCGATGACGAACGCATAAAAGGCCTGGGAAACGTTGCCGTGGAACAGCGCAAACATCGCGGCCGAAAGGATGATGGCCAGCTTTTCGCCGTAGGGACGCATCCGGTCGATGAGCTGGCGGCGGAAAATGAACTCTTCCATCATCGGCGCAAGGATCACCAGAAAAACCAGTCTCGGCAAAAGCGAGGTGCTGTCCACCAGCATGGCGACAGGATTCTCCTGCGTCGTGCCGACCAGCTTTTCAATGACAGAATTGACCGCAAGGCCCACCAGGTTTCCCACAGTCACAAGAAATTGGCAGATGAGAAAATACACGACGAACAGTCGGGAGGGAAGCCTGTGCTCGGCAGGCCTGACTCGCTCGACCTTTCGCATCAGCAGCACGCCTATTGGCATGGCGCAAAGATAAAGCGGGATCTCGGCGCAGGCAAAATATGTCCAGGAATTCCGGTCCCAGCCGGGAAACCACCGGTTGCAGGCATAGGTCACGGCGGTGGTAAGCGCGAGCCAGATCACCCAGATCGCGGATACGCTGAATCCGATGCGGGAAAAGACACCTTTCGTCTGTGTGGGGTCGTATGGGGCGTCAGTCGGTTCGTATGCTTCGGTTTTCATCGGAGCCTTGCCTCCTTTCGGCGTCAAAAATGATGGGGTAAAGAGGAAGAAAATCGTGCCCAGCAGCACATTGAGGACCGTTGCCCCAGCAGCGGCCAGGGTGACCTTTGAGAACATGATCCCCGCAACAAGGATCCCCGCGTCGGGGATCAGCCCGAAGTACAAAAACAGGATCTGAATCAGCTGCTTGACGGTCTTGCCTGTAGAGCGGGGGAAGGCCAGGTCCAGAAATGCGCCCACGATGGTGGCGTAAAGGTCCACCGAGGCGATGAACAGCATCCATGCCAGCGCTGGCAGCGGCTCCGCGCCAAGGATCAACACCGCTGCAAGCAAAGCAGGGAACAGGTCCAACAGGCAGTTCACCGTTCCACCCAGCAGCGACCAGAACATCTTGGCCCAGGCGCTTTCCGGGATCATCACAAAATAATCCATCTTGGTATCCTGCGCCAGCGGATTTCCCAGTGCCCGGAAGAATGCCAGTACGCCCAGTGCAAGGACGACCGGGATCAGCGTGCGGGTATGCACCACGAATCGCAGCAGGATCGAGAGCGCGACAGCGGCAAACAGATAGGTCTCGGCAGTTTTCGTGAAATAACGGAGATGCGCGAACCGGAACCGGTTGTAAAGAGATTTGAAGAAAAATACGTTGGCGCCGAAGCCGTGGTTCATCCCGTCGCGGCGCAGATTTTCGCCGCGGTCTTTTTTCCGCCGGACGGCCACGCCGGTGCGGCTCTCCTGAGCATTGCGAAGCAGTTCGGCGGTTTCTTCGGATTTTGCCATGGCATCCTCGTAAAAGTCAGCCTTGATCCGCCAGATCATCCAGACAAACAGCGCGCCGCCGGCCAGGAGGGCGGCCAGATAAAGCAGGGCCGGCAGCGTTTCGCCTGCGGCCGCATGAATGCAAAAGCCCTTGATCCAGCCCCAGATGGGAATCAGACGGGCAGCGGGCGCGTTAAAGAAGCGCAGCGCGGCAGGGAACGGCTCCTCGCCGCTGATGCGCCAGAACAGCAGAAAGCCCAGCGCGACCAGCGCAAGAGCGCCGAAAACGCCGAAGCGAAGATTCTTGCGGAAGCCGGGATGATTGGAGCCGAAGGTATAGAGCAGGACCTGAAGCAGTCGGGAAAACACGACGGTCAACACCCAGGCCGCGATCACGGCCAGCGCCGCCCAGAGGTTCAATCCCAACCGAAGCATGAGATTGGGCAGCTGAAACAGCAGATAAACACTGCCCAGGATCGCCGTCCCGATCTGTGTCATCAAGCGGAACATGAGCACGGATTGCGGCTTTAAGGGGGAAGCGAACAACAACGGCACGTCGGCAGGAAGAAAGATGGCGCTTCCGCTCTTGTCTGCACGCAGCGCGTTGATGACCAGAATCAACAGCACGGCGCCGCCAATCGCCAGCTCAAATATGCCGGCAGATTCTTTGGGATCGATGTTTGGCGGCTCTACTGGGGATTCAGGCAAAACAGTTTCTTCTGCAGGGGGCGGCTGGATCTCTTGCGCCGCATCCGAGAGCTTTCCCATGCCGAAGCCGATCAGGCCGCCGATCAGGGCGCAAGCCAGAATAAAAATGATGACCCAGCTTTTAAACAGCTTTTTCAATTGATTCTTGAAGCTGTGCAGGGCGTAATAACCAAACAGTCTCATTGCGCCTCAGCCTCCTGCGACGCGCTTGCCTCCGGATGAGAAACGTCGGCGGATGTCACGCCCTCGGTCACGGCAAAGAACAGCTCCTCCAGCGTGCGGCCGTCCCGGTCCAGTTCGTCCCGGGTCACATTGGCGCGCACAATGCCGTTCTGCATGATCAGGGTCCGGTCCCACAGCATATCCACGCTGTCGATGATGTGAGTGCTCACCAACAGGGTCCTGCCCTGGGAGCGCATCTCCTCGATGACAGCTTTCAGTTCTTTAATAGCGTGCGGATCCAGACCGATCATCGGCTCGTCCAGAAGCAGCAGCCGCGGCTCCGGCAAAAGACCGAGGCAGATGTTCAGCTTTTGCTGCATACCCTTGGACAGCTCGTCGCCGAACTTGTTTTTCTTGTCTGTGAGTTCAAAGCGGTCCAGCAGCTGCTGTGCGCGGGATTTGTAATCCGACAGGCGGTAAGCCCGGGCGAGAAACTCCATATGCTCGGAAACAGTAAGGTTCGGGTAAAGCGACGGGATCTCCGGGATATAGCCCAGGATCCGGCGGGCCTCCCGGGATTTGTTGCTCAAGCCGTCCACAGTGATCTCACCGGTATAGCGCAAAAAGCCGATGATCGCTTTCATCAGCGTGCTCTTTCCAGCGCCGTTCGGACCGAGAAGCACGGTGACGCTCCCGGAATCCAGCGTGAAGCTGACGTCATTGCAGGCAAGGACTTTTCCGTATTTTTTCGTAAGATTGGAAACAGTAAGCATATGAGACCCCTTTCTGACGGGAACAACGAGCAATTCTGCGACACAGTATGACAGAATTATACCAGTGAAAGCAGGGGAGGTCAACCATCATCGATAATCAAAAATGATTCATCATGTTTTTCCGCAGCAATCCGGCTGCCGCAGATCCCGGATACAGACCGCGAAAAGATATTGTGATATTTTTAAAAAAAAGTCTTGACTTTTTGAAAGGGCTGCGTTATGATAACTCTTGCAGTCGCGGATGTGGCGGAATTGGCAGACGCGCATGGTTCAGGTCCATGTGAAAGCAATTTCATGGGGGTTCAAGTCCCTTCATCCGCACCAAAAAGGCTTCAAAGCAAATGCTTTGAAGCCTTTTTTCACGTTTTGCACATTCTGCGGCTGCAGATGCGAATAGTGTTGACAAACGCGATTTCTCCATTGTATACTAAAATCGTAAAAAAGAGAGGGGGACGAGCATGCACATCACACGTGAGGCCGATTACGCGATCCGGCTGGTCCATGCGCTGATGAGCGAGTCTTCACCGCTCGTTCCGGCAAGCCGCCTGTCCCAGCAGGCCGGCGTGACTCTCCGCTTTACGCTCAAGATCCTGCGCAAGCTTTCACAGTCCGGAATCGTTACGGCACAGAAGGGAGCGGCGGGCGGATATGCGCTTGCCGTCGCGCCGGAGGCACTGACGCTGGGGCATATTGTCGAGTGCATCGACGGGCCGATCGCGCTCAACCAGTGCCTGCAGGATGATTTTGGCTGCGCCTGGGCCGGCAATAAGGGCGAATGCCGCTTTCATCAGGCGTTTGAACAAGTGAATGCAAAGCTCCGAAACGAGCTTTACAACATAAGCATCACAAATTTTTAATTTGAAAAACGGAGGAAATGATTATGAAAAAATGGGTCTGTCCGGTCTGCGGTTATGTCCACGAGGGAAACGAGCCCCCTGAGGCTTGCCCCATCTGTAAGGTCCCCGGCTCCAAGTTCACCGAAATGAAGGCTGACGAAAAGCTGGCCGCCGAGCACGAGTTCGGTATTTACGCCAAGACCGTCAAGAACAATCCCGATATCAGCGCCGAGGATAAGGCATATATCTTCGAACAGCTGAAAGCCAATTTTACCGGCGAGTGCAGCGAAGTTGGCATGTATCTGTGCATGGCCCGCATCGCCCACCGCGAGGGTTATCCCGAGATCGGCCTGTACTGGGAAAAGGCCGCCTATGAAGAGGCTGAGCACGCCGCCAAGTTTGCCGAGCTGCTGGGCTCCGATCTGGAACCCAACATGACCGATTCCACCAAAAAGAATCTGGCATGGCGCGTGGATTGCGAATACGGCGCCGTCAAGGGCAAGTTCGATCTGGCCGCCTGCGCCAAGAAAAACGGCCTTGACGCCATCCATGACACCGTTCATGAGATGGCCCGCGACGAGGCCCGCCACGGCAAGGCTCTTGAGGGCATGCTGAAGCGGTATTTCAAATAAGAACAAACCAATTTGCAGCAGGCCGAGGTGAGGCTTCACTTCGGCCTGTTTGCTGCAACGGAGCGACCGTATTATGGAGGATTCGGAATCATGAGCACAAAAACGTGTAGAACGATGCAGAGCATCGCGTTTGGCCTTTTCGCGCTTGCGCTGCTGTTGTGCATCGCTTCGATTTTTCTGCAAACACCGCTTAAACGATCTGTGGGGTTAAGCGAACAGGGCCTTGCGATTCACAGTATACCTTATCGATCTATCCTCACCTGCGTGATATATACCATTCTGGCGCTGGTTTGGCTGCTCGCGGCACAAGGCCGGACATCGCACAGCACGATCATGACAACAGGGATTGTTTTGGCGATCCTTTTCTGCGCGTTCGATGCGATCCTGCTGTCGACCGGAAGTGCCCTGATCACCATGTTCGTTTCCAGACAGGGCGTGGATGCAATTGCGTCTAACGCCGCGCTGGAAAGCGTTTTGTCAAGTATCCGTGTGCTGATCGTTCCGGCCAAGATCCTGATGTTTCTTTCCATGGGCGGCATGATGGGCAAAGATCTTTCACAGGAATCATCGGAAAGTATCTGAATCGGCGCCCTTTTATATGAAGCTCCCTAAAAATGCTGATTTGACTTCCGGCAGCCCCGTAAGGTTTTCTTGCGGGGCTGTATTTTGCGGAAAAAGTTGAATTGTGGCATAAGATGTAGTATAATATAAGTTAACATAGGGAATTGGCGGTTTCGGATCGGATTCGAGGTGCTCCATGAAAAAAGTACTTGGCATATTGCTGACGGCGGCCTTGCTGCTCGCGCTTCCGGCAGGGACAACAGTCCACGCCGAAGGATATGATCCCATCATGAAGATCGGTCTGTTTTACGACAGCAACGCTCTGGTTGCAGCAAATCTGCAAAACGTGTCCGGGATGGGCGAAGGGTATTCCTTCGGTTATTTCGACGCGGAACGGGAGTTTGTTCCCACCTATGAGGTTTATGATGAAAACAAGATCACAGTCCTGAAAAACGTCAACCTCTGGCAGACGGGCAACGACTATCTGGAATCGATGCCGGGCAGCTATAATTCCGCCGTCGGCGCCTATTGTCTGCAGGTTGACGCCCTGTTTTATGACGCCGACGAGGCGCTTGAAGCGGCAGAAGATTTCGAATCTGCCGGATTTGAGGCCTATCTCTGCTATGTGCGCGGCGGATTCCGCGTGAGAGTGGGAAAATACCTTTCTGCGGAAGAGGCGTCTTCTGCCCGAAGCAGCGCCCAGCGGGTCGGATATGACCTGGTACAGCGCGGCCCCAGCAGCACCTGTTATACCGTCGTCGTCACAGGCACCGACCGAATCCTTTATCAATTGGATCTCCTGGGGGATTTCCCGCTGGGGATCATGCCCATGAGCCGCCAGACCTGGTTCAAGCAGACAAAATACTACGGCGGATTTGAATACTATCGGCCCGCGGGCGGCAATCTCAACGTGATCAACGTCATTGGCCTGACGGATTATGTCAAGGGCGTGATCCCGTATGAGATCAGCCCCTCGTGGCCTGTGGAAGCGCAGAAGGCCATGGCTCTGTGCGCCAAATGCTATGCGCTCAATAATTATCACAAGCACAGTGCCAAGGGATTTGACCTGTGCAACACCACCGATTGTCAGGTGTACCGCGGCACCAACGGCGCCACTTCGGTTTCCGACGAGGCGGTGGAAGACGTCAACGGACGCTATGTGGTCTATCGCGGGGAGATCTGCGAGACCTTTTATCACGCCTCTTCCGGCGGATACACTGAGGACGCCGTGAACATCTGGGGCAAGGATATCCCGTATCTGAGGGCCGTGGAAGACACCTATCTGGAGCGGATGCTGCCTTACAGCAACACGATCACGCTGGACGATATCTCCTGGATCCTCCAGGCGAAGGGCTATACGACCCAGCGGATCACCGACGTCTATGTCAGCCGCTACAGTGCCGTGGGGAATGTGATCGAGCTGACTGCCGTCCAGGCTAACGGCCAGCGGCTCGTCTTTTCCGGCGACCGGGCGCGCACGGCGCTCAATAGTCCCACCCGCGGCGTCACGGTAGGCAGTCATCGCTATACCATTACAGGCGGCGCAGGCGGAAGCACCGTTTCCGTCAACGGCGCCGCTACCCAGACAGGCGGCCTTTATGCCGTGGGCGGAAACGGGAAAACAGCGCCTCTTGATGCCGGAAGCGCCTATGTGATTACCGCAAACAGCGTTGTTCCGCTGCAAATTACGCAAAACTCCGGCGGCACGCCGGGCACTTACCGCCTGGAAGGGACCGGCTCCGGTCACAACATCGGCATGAGCCAGTGGGGTGCCTATTCCATGGGGCAGAAGGGGTTTTCCTGCGAAGAGATCATTTCTTTCTATTACACCGGCGCAACCGTTTCTTATTACGATCCGAATTGAGGCGGAATCATTGAAAAAATCTGACTTCTATTACGACCTTCCCGAAGAACTGATCGCGCAGACGCCTCTGGCCGAGCGCGATCATTCTCGGTTGATGACCCTTGACCGCAAAACGGGAAGGGTGGGGCACGAGCATTTTTACAACGTGATCGACCATCTGCATCCCGGCGACTGTCTTGTGATCAACGATACCCGCGTACTGCCCGCGCGGCTTTACGGGCAGAAAACCGGCACGGGGTCGGCCCCCGTAGAGGTGCTGCTGCTGGAAAACGTTTCAGGGGATATGTGGGATTGCATCGTCTACCCGGGCCGCCGGCTGCGGGAGGGCGCGACGATCTCCTTCGGCGACGGCAGCCTGACGGCAACGGTCAAAGCGGTGAAGGACGACGGCAACCGGCTGATCGAGTTTCAGTATAAAGGGATCTTTTTGGAGGTGTTGGACCGGCTGGGCACCATGCCTCTGCCGCCTTATATCAAAGAGCGCCTGGCTGACCGCGAACGCTATCAGACCGTGTATTCCCGCGAGGTAGGCTCGGCGGCCGCGCCGACGGCGGGGCTTCATTTTACACCGGAGCTTTTGAAGCGAATCGAGGAAAAGGGCGTTGATATCGTCCGCATCACATTGCACGTGGGTTTGGGAACCTTCCGACCCGTAAAGGAAGAAGAGATCACGGACCATGTGATGCATTCCGAGCGGTATTTTGTCAGCGAAGACGCTGCCCGAAGGATCAACACAGCTCGCGAAAAGGGAGGCCGCGTCGTGTGCGTGGGGACGACGTCGTGCCGCACCATCGAGACCGTCACCGACGAAAACCACGTGACCCACGCAGGGAGCGGGAGCACCGATATTTTTATTTATCCCGGTTACCGATTCAAGGGCATGGACGCCATCATCACCAACTTTCATCTGCCGGAAAGCACGCTGATCATGCTCATTTCGGCATTCAGCACCCGCGAGATCGTATTGAACGCCTATAAAGAAGCCGTGCGCCGGCGTTACCGCTTTTTCAGCTTCGGCGACGCCATGATCATCGAATGACCTACTGAAAAGAGAGGAGAAGACCTGTGATATATCTTGAGATCGCCTGTCTGGTCCTGTCGGCCGTCTGCATCGTGCTGCTGATCCTGGTAACACGCCGCAGCGGCGGTATTTCCGCGATGGAAAAGCGGCTTGGCGAGCTGGAAAGCAAGACCGGAGAAAGCCAGAAGAACGACGCCGCCCTGATGGCGCGTCAGGATCTTCTGATTCATTCCATGGAAAGCTCCATAGCAAAAATGCAGTCGCAGCAGCATGACGATATGATGCAGACCGACCAAAAGCTGGATCATATGCGCCGCGGCCTGGCTGAGGGACTGGACAAGATCAGCAGCAACAATCAGCAGCAGTTGGACGGCATCCGCAAAACGGTGGACGAAAAGCTGCAGGAAACGCTGGACCGCAAGCTCAGCGATTCGTTCCAGCTGGTGTCGCAGCGGCTGGAGCAGGTCTATAAGGGGCTCGGTGAGATGCAGAATCTTGCCGTGGGCGTGGGCGATCTGAAAAAGGTCCTGTCCAACGTCAAGACCCGCGGCATCCTGGGTGAGATCCAGTTGGGCGCCATTTTGGAACAGATGCTGGCTCCCGAGCAATACGCCACCAACGTGGCCACCAAGCCGGGAAGCCAGAACAACGTGGAATATGCTATCCGCATGCCAGGCAGCGGTGGTGAGCCGGTGTGGCTGCCGGTGGACGCCAAATTCCCGCTGGACGCTTACGAGCAGCTTCTTGCCGCCTATGACGCGGCAGATCCCGGTCTGGTGGACGCTGCACAAAAGCAGCTTTTTCAGCGGGTAAAGGGCTTTGCCAAGGACGTACGGAACAAGTATATCGATCCGCCCAACACCACGGATTTCGCCATTTTGTTTATTCCTACCGAGGGGTTGTATGCCGAGCTGATCCGCGGAGGAATGGCGGAAGTCCTTCAGCGGGAGTACAAGGTGACCCTTGCCGGACCGACGACCATGGCCGCGCTGCTCAACAGCCTGCAGATGGGCTTCAAAACGCTGGCCATTCAAAAGCGCTCCAGCGAGGTGTGGAAGATCCTCGGCGCGGTGAAGACCGAGTTCGATAATTTTGCGACCGTGCTGGAAAGCACCAAAAACCGCCTGAATCAGGCAAATGACGATCTGGATAGGCTGGTAGGCGTTCGCACGAGGCAGATCCAGCGTACGCTGAAAAACGTGGAATCGCTGCCCTCTGCGGGGCTGCTGGATGAGCTGCCGGAGGAAAAATGATATGTTCAAACTAATCAAGCAGGAGGGGAAGGCGCGGCGCGGCGTTTTTGAAACCGCTCACGGCGCCGTCCAGACCCCAGTATTCATGAATGTGGGAACACAGGCAGCCATCAAGGGCGGCCTTTCCGCTGAGGACCTGCGGAACATCGGCTGTCAGGTGGAGCTCTCAAACACCTATCATCTTCATGTCCGTCCGGGGCAGGATATCGTAAAATCTCTCGGCGGCCTGCACAGATTTATGAACTGGGACGGTCCGATCCTCACGGACAGCGGCGGATTCCAGGTGTTTTCTTTGGCCGTGCTGCGGAAGATCCGGGAGGAGGGCGTTCATTTCAACGCCCACACCGACGGTCATCGCATTTTCATGGGGCCGGAAGAAAGCATGCTGATCCAGTGGTCTCTCGGTTCGGATATTGCCATGGCCTTCGACGAATGTATCGAAAATCCGTCGCCGCATGATTATGTGGCGCGCTCCTGCGATCGGACGGCCCGCTGGCTCAAACGGTGCAAGGATGAGCTTGAGCGTCTGAAACAGCGTCCGGATACCGTGAATCCCGGACAAATGCTGTGGGGCATCAATCAGGGCGGCACCTACCCGGATCTGCGGATCCGGCATATGCAGCAGATCGCCGAGCTGGATCTGCCCGGTTACGCCATCGGCGGGCTGGCGGTGGGGGAGCCCACGGAAACGATGTATGATATCATCGAGGCTGTGGAGCCCTATATGCCCGCCGACCGTCCCCGATATCTGATGGGCGTCGGTACGCCGGCCAACATCATTGAAGGCGTGGCCCGCGGCGTGGACTTTTTTGATTGCGTCATGCCGTCGCGCAACGCCCGGCACGGGCACGTTTTCACCTCGCAGGGGCACATCAATCTGAACAACGCGAAATATGCTTCGGATCCGAGACCGCTGGACGAAAACTGTGACTGCCCGGTGTGCCGCCGATATTCCCGGGGTTATATCCGACATCTTTTGAAAGCGGGCGAGATGTTGGGAATGCGGCTTGCCGTGATGCACAATCTCTATTTTTACAACCACCTGATGGCGGACATCCGCACAGCTATCGAAGAGGGACGATTTGACGCGTTCCGCCGTGAAAACACGGAAAAATTCGTAAAAAGGATCTGAAACACTTGTTTTTCCGCATTTGATTGTTTATAATTTAAGTAATCTAATATCGGGAGGCCATTCCTATGAAATCCAATATGAAAAGAATCGCAATGACCGCCGGTGCCTTTGCCGGATTGTTCAGCATTCATTCCTTTGCCGAGTCCGGGGCTGCTGCCGGCGGTTTCGGTGCTTACGGCACGCTGATCTGGATGGTGCTTTTGCTTGCTGTGTTTTATTTCATGCTGATCCGTCCCCAGAAAAAGCGGGAGAAGGCCGAGCGTGAGCTTCGCAACAACCTGCAAAACGGGGATAAGATCATCACCATCGGCGGCTTTACCGGTCGTGTGATCAACATCCGCGACGACGAGGTGACCTTTGAGACCGGCGCCGCAAAAACCCGTCTGACCGTTAAAAAGTGGGCGATCCAGACCAGAGAAGAAACCTCTGCCTCTGTTGACGCCGGCGACGAGATCCGCACGAAACCCGAAACGCTTCCCGAGGAAAACAAGTAATCAAGTCTTTTTCTCCCGCATAAATTTCAACAGAAATTATGCGGGAGGTTTTTTTATGGTCAAAAAGCGGAGCCGCCGTGGGGAAGCGGGGGAGCTTTCGGTCAAACGCGTTGCCATCGGCGGCATTTTAGGTTTTTGCGTGATCCTTTTGCTGACGTTCTGCGCGTCCGTTCTGATCAATGAATCTTTTTTGCCCATGGAGCACTGCCGCATTTACGGCCTTGCGATTCTGGGGATCGGCGGCCTTTTCGCCTCGTTCTGCGGCGCTGCGCGGAATCCGAAAAAGCTGATCTGCGGCTTTGGCTCTTCGGCGATCTCGTTTTTACTGGTAATGATTTTTGGGATGATCTTCTTTTCCGGCGGGATCCTGATTGATCGGCTGCTGCTTTCTGTCGGAAGTCTGGCGATTGGAGCGATAGGCGGTGTTGTACTTGCGGGGCTTATCGCTTAAGCGGCCGGCGCCATTCGGCGGCTATTCCGGGAAAACGCTTGCATTTTACGGAATTTTGACATTCCTCACGTTCGTCGTTATAATGATGGTAGCTGCTGCAGGCAGCCGAACAAAACCGGCTGTCGATCAGTTCTCCCTGTCAGCGGATGTGATCCTGGATGCCGGTCACGGCGGATTGGACGGCGGCGCCGTCTCGGCCGACGGTGTCTGCGAAGCGCCTGTCACGCTGGCCATCTGTCGGAAAACGCAGACTTTTATGGGGCTTATGGGCGTCAACGCGCTTCTGACGAGGAAAGGGGAGTCGTCGCTGGATTACGATCCCGCATCGTCGGTCCGGGAGAACAAAAACGCAGATCTGAAGGCAAGGCTGGCGCTGGCCGAGCGATATCCAAAAACCCCGTTTCTCAGCATCCATTTGAATCAGTTTCCCAAGGCGCAATACCACGGCGCACAGGTGTTTTATTCGGAAAATGCACCCGAAGGAAAGCTGCTGGCCGAAGCATTGCAGGATTCTCTTCGGAACGTGTTGGATCCGTCCAACAAAAGAGTCTGTAAACCTTCGCCGGAAGGCATATTTCTGATGAAAAACCTCCGTTCACCGGCGGTGACCGTGGAATGCGGGTTCCTGTCCAATCCGGATGAATGTCTTCTTCTGCAGCAGGAGGAATACCAGACCAAGCTTGCGCTGGCCATCACCGGCGGTTATTTTGCATATTGTAGGGGATAAAGATGGCAAAAACAAAAACTGCTTTCGTTTGTACCGAGTGCGGCTATGATTCGCCGAAATGGTACGGAAAATGCCCGTCGTGCGGGCAATGGAACACCATGGTGGAAGAGATCCTGCGGGAGGAAAAGCCCGGCCGCGGCAGTGCGATCCCGGGAGTATCGCCGCGCAGCATCCGTCCCGTTCGCCTAGATGAGATCAGCAACGCGGAGGATGTTCGCTTTTCCACCGGGATCCGCGAGCTGGATCGAGTCCTTGGCGGCGGAATGGTGAAGGGGAGCCTGGTCCTGGTGTCTGGCGCACCCGGGATCGGCAAATCCACGCTTCTTTTGCAAGCATGTCAGTATCTATGTGATATAAATACAGTTTTATATGTTACCGGAGAAGAATCACTGGCGCAAATCAAGCTGCGTGCCGACCGGCTGAAGGTACGAGAGGAAAAGCTGCTGGTCTGCGCGGAGACCCAAATGGATCAGATCCTTCTTTCGGCCTCGGAGCTGAAACCGTCGGTCATGATCGTCGATTCGATACAGACTATGTATCATCCTGAGATTCAATCGGCGCCCGGCAGTATCGCACAAGTGCGGGAATGCACAATGCAGCTGCTGCAGTTTTCCAAGGCTAACGGCATCGCTGTGATTTTGGTGGGCCATATCAATAAAGATGGGGGAATCGCCGGTCCGAAGGTGTTGGAGCACATGGTAGACGCCGTTCTGAACTTCGAAGGCGACCGCCACGCGACATATCGGCTGCTTCGGGCAACAAAAAACCGATTCGGCTCGACCAATGAGATCGGCATGTTTGAAATGACCGATCACGGTCTTGATGAGATCGAAAATCCCTCGGCTGCGCTGCTCAGCGGGCGTCCCGCCGACGCCAACGGTAGCTGTGTCGTCGCGACGCTGGAGGGAACAAGACCGATTTTGGCCGAAGTGCAGGGATTGGTTACCAAATCTGCCTATGGCGCCGCACGGCGCACTGCAGCAGGGATCGATTACAACCGTGCTGTTTTGCTGCTGGCGATCATGGAAAAGCGGGCCGGTATGCTGCTTGGCTCGTATGACACTTATATCAATGTGATCGGCGGTCTGGAGCTTGAAGAACCGGCGATTGATCTTCCTGTGATCCTGGCAATCGCGTCCAGCTATCTGGAGCGTCCCATCTCGCCGAAGCTTGCGTCCTTCGGAGAGGTGGGGCTGGCAGGGGAGGTCCGTGCCGTCACAGGCGCCTCACAGCGTATCGCAGAGCTGCGGCGGCTTGGCTTTGACCGGTGTATCATCCCGGAAGCAAATCTCAAAGGGCTCGGAGAGCAAACCGGGATTCGTCTGATCCCTGTCAAGGATATTCAATCGGCAATTCGGGCTTGTTTTGATTAAAACTTATTGAAAATAAACAGCTGTAAGGCATTTTTACCTTACAGCTGTTTTTGACGTTTTCGACGGTAATACATGCAGGAATCCGACCTTGCGGCGGGTGAAATGATCCGTTCAAGGCGGCATTCGCCGTATTCCTGAAACGCGCAGCTTTGATCAGAGCATAAGATCGGCATAAACATCTCCCGTAATTTTTTTTAGTATGTGCCGACTTTACCGCGTCATACAATCAGCCGCAGCCGAAATCTACAGAGCAGCAAACGTAAATGGGGAGGGCCGCGGAATCATATATGCAATTATACAAAATGAATATTTTGTATAATTGAAAGGGGGCAAAACGCCGTTTTTGGCTTGTAGAAGCCCCACTATCAGTAATGCCGCTTATTTCTCACGGTCTGCGCTCCAACTGCAGCAATTTTTTCTTTAATTCGATCCCGGCCGAAAACCCGGTAAGCGTTCCGTTTTTTCCAAGCACACGATGGCACGGAACCATGATCAGCACCGGATTCTTTCCGCAAGCGCCGCCCACCGCACGAACTGCATTCGGGCGCCCGATCACGGCTGCGATCTGCGAATAAGATCTGGTTTCTCCGTATGGGATCTTTTTCAGCGCATCCCAGACGGATTGTTGGAATGCCGTGCCTTCACAGTCCGTAGGAACTGTGAAATCTTTTCGCGTACCGTTCAAATACTCCGTCAACTGAGACGCAGCGTCTATCATTACTTTCGGATAGATTTTGTCTCTTTCCGAATTGTTCCGGGAATCATTCTCCTGCTTTTGCTTGCAAAATCGGATCTCTTTGATATAATAGTCATCAGAAACCAGTTGAAATGTTCCGAACTGTGAATGATACAAAATTTTTTCGTATTTCATGTACTCCCTCCGTTTTTAAATCAACTGCTTTGAGGTGCCGTTATGGATTATGTAAAAGAAGCTCCGCCGGTTTTGCGGGATTATCTGGTTTATATGGAAACCATTATGGGCCGCTCGCCTAATACGGTCAACGAATATTACCTCGATCTTCGCACGTTTTTCCGGTTTTTGCTGCAAAAACGAGGTCTTGTCCCCTCTTCACAGCCTTTTGAAGAGATTAGCATTGATAGTATTGACTTAAAACTATTGCAAAATGTTACAAAAAGCGATATTTTAGATTTTCTTGTCTTTGCCGCAAGAGAACGTCCAAAGTTTCATAAAAGCCAGGCGACGACCTTCGGAAATGACATGCACGCCCGTGCGCGAAAGATTTCGGCGCTTCGGGGACTTTACAAATATTATTGTGAAAAGGTCCAGCTCATCGAAAACAACCCGACAAAAGGTTTGGATACGCCCCGCTCGAAAAAAGAGCTTCCCAAGTATCTGACCCTGCAGGAAAGTCTGGAGCTGCTGGATGCCGTCGACGGTCCGTACCGCGAGCGGGATTATTGCATCATTACGCTGTTTTTGAACTGCGGAATGCGTGTTTCCGAGCTGGTGAACATCGACATGCAGGATATTTCCGACGACCGTCTGCGTCTTTTGGGAAAAGGCAACAAAGAGCGTATGATTTATCTGAATCAGGCCTGCGTAAACGCCATCGAAGCCTATCTCCCCCATCGGATCACGCCGAAAGCGGCCAGCCGGAACGCGCTGTTCATCAGCCGCCTCGGCAACCGGATCGACGTACAGACGGTCAAAGCGCTTGTTAAAAAATACCTGACTGCTGCCGGGCTTTCGCAAAAGCATTGCAGCGTGCACAAGCTACGGCATACAGCGGCCACGCTGATGTATCAAAACGGCGTGGATGTCCGGACGCTGAAAGAGGTCCTTGGCCACGAAAACCTGGATACTACAATGATTTATACACACGTAGTGGATCAGAACCTGCGGGACGCAGTGGAGGCTAATCCTTTGAATCACGTTTCCCAGCGCAAGAGCCCCTCGGACGACGCGGCAGACGATCCGGAAAAATAAGCTGTGCAGCGGATAATGATAAGACCCCGATGTTTCCATCGGGGTCTTTTTGTGTCAAAGAAAATTACTCGGCAGAAGGCGTTTCTTCCTCGGGCTCCTCTTCCACAGGCTCCTCAGCGGGAGCGGCCTGCGGCTCGAGCAGAGCGCGGATGGAGAGAGAGATCTTCTGCTTTTCTTCGTCGATGCCGATGATCTTGGCGTCGACCTGCTGGCCGATCTGCAGTACCTCTTCGGGCTTGCCGATGCGGCGGTCAGCGATC
The DNA here is from genome assembly GCA_017394205.1 of Clostridia bacterium. Classification (GTDB taxonomy): domain Bacteria; phylum Bacillota; class Clostridia; order Oscillospirales; family Butyricicoccaceae; genus UBA4644. The sequence goes on from JAFOPS010000103.1 coordinate 16,806, forward strand.
TGCGAAATGTGAATCAGTCCGTCAACACCGGGCAGAACCTCAGCGAAAGCGCCGAAGGGCATGAACTTCACGATCTTCACGCTGGCAACGTCGCCCACGTGATAGGTATTGATAAACTTGGTCCAGGGGTTGTCTTCCGCCTTGCGGTAGCCGAGAGAGATCTTCCTCTTCTCGGGATCCAGCGCGATGACGTAAACTTCCACTTCCTGGCCAATCTCCAGAACGTCGGAAGGATGCTTGACGCGATTCCAAGCCAGTTCAGAGATATGAACCATGCCGTCGACACCGCCGATATCCACAAAAGCGCCGTAAGTCGTAAAGGACTTCACAACACCGTGATACTTCTTGCCGACCTCGATGGTCTCCCAAATCTTGGCCTGAGCTTCCTTGCGTGCCTCGTTGGCCAGAGCCTTGATGGAGCCGACGACGCGCTTGCGCTGGGTGTTGACTTCCATGATGCGGAGCTTTTGGGTGGTCTTCATCAGAGGATCAAAGGAAGCCTCGCGGGGCAGGCCGGTCTGGCTGGCGGGAATGAAAACGCGGATGCCCTTGACCAGAGCGACGACGCCGCCCTTGTTCTGGTCGATGATCACGCCCTCCATAGGCTCCTTGCTCTCAACGGCAGCCTCAAGAACCTCCCAGTTCTTGACGGCATCCAGACGCTTCTTGGAAAGGCTGATCCAGCCTTCCACGTCGTTGACACGAATGACAGTGGCTTCGATCTCATCGCCTACATGGATATTGTCGGCAACCACAAAATTGGGGTCGTCAGACAACTGGTCAAAATCGATATAGCCGGCCTGCTTGACGCCCAGATCAACGGTAATATCAGTCGCGTTGATGGCAGTAACGACACCGGTCACCTTTTCTCCTGTATGTAAAGTTTTGAGAGATTGCTCCAGAAGTTCCTCGAAGCTTTCTGCGCTGTTGGTCTTGATTTCATCAGTCATTGTCCAATATACCTCCTTAATGATTCGATCCGGCGTTGAAGCGCCAGCGGTGACGAATCCCTGTGCAGATTCCTTCAAAACAGAGCGGTCAAGCTCGCTGACGTCCTGAATGAATTGCGTCTGCACACAGCGCTCCCGACACAACGCATAGAGATTGCGGGAATTGCTGCTGGAAGGGTCGCCGATCACGACTGCAAAATCGGATCGCTCGGCCAGAAACTGCGCCTCTGACTGACGTAATTCCGTAGCCTTACATATTGTATCAAATATCCGGGGCAATTTACAAGTGTTTTTTACGATATTTACAAACTTTACACAATTTTCTTTTTGAAAAGTGGTCTGACAGACCACAGAAACGGGACGATCGGCAATTTTTTGAAGATTCTCCCGCAATTCGTCCTCATTTTCCACCACGACAGCCTCGCTGCATCGGGCCGCGATCCCGTCGACCTCGGGATGGCCGCGCTTTCCGAAAATCAAAACGGTCCTCCCCTCCCCGCTCTCGTTTGTGACGATCCGATGGATCTTCGCCACATACGGGCAGGTCGCGTCAAGAATCACGCAGTTTTTTTCGAGAAGAGACCGGAGGACGTCCGGAGTAACGCCGTGGGCGCGAATGATAACAGTCGCCCCCGCAGGGATCTCTTCCGGTCGTTCCGCCGTAACGACGCCATGCTCCGCCAGCTCTGCAATCACGTGCCGGTTGTGGATCAGCGGCCCCGCTGCATAAATGGGGCGCTCGGGCGACGCATTTTCCATGGCCATCTGGATCGCCCGGCGAACGCCGAAGCAGTAGCCCGCGTGCTTTGCCAAAATGATCATTTCGTCAGCACCCCGTTCTTCAAAGAATAGATCCTGCGCATCAGCTCGGCCGATACGGCGGAATATTCGTCGGCAGTAGGCTTTTGCGCACAATAGGAAGGGAAAAACGGCTGCCCGATCCGCACGGTATTATTTCGAAACAGCTTGGCTCCTTCCGGGATATAGACCGGGACCAGCGGAACGCCGGCCCGATGGGAAAAGAGCACCGCGCCGTTTTTGACCTCGACAGGCAGCCCGGTCCGCCGGCTCTTTCCGTTCCTTACACGAGTTCCTTCGGGGAAAATCAGCAGCTTTCTTCCCTTTTTCAAAACAGAAAATGCCGTTTTGATGGCGCCGACGTCATGCTGACCGCGTTTGACCGGGAAAGCGTGAAGCCATCGGATCACATGACGCAAAACCGGAATATGAAACAGCTCGTCCTTGGCGATAAAGCCGTAGTCCCCTTTCGGTCCGTTTGCAAGGACAAGAAAGATCGCGTCGCTGTTGGTGCTGTGATTGCTGCACACCACCGCCGCACCCTGCGGAAGATGCTCTTTCCCTTCTATACGTACCCGGTAAAAGGGAAACATAAGCACCCGAACGATCCAGTAAAACGCCTTAAACATCCAGCCGCTCCTTGACCAGGCGGCGCACCATGGCGATGGAGGTTTCAAGATCCCATTCGGTGGTATCCACGATCACCGCGTCGTCAGCCGCCTTCAGCGGGGCCGCTTCTCTGGAAGAATCCTGCCGATCTCGCAGCTTCAGGGCCTCCAGGACTTCCTCATAAGTCACATCAAGGCCCTTTGCCTTCTGCTCCAGAAAGCGCCGTCTGGCGCGCGCTTCGCTGCTGGCGGTCAAAAAAATTTTCAGATCCGCATCGGGCAGGACGACCGTTCCGATGTCTCGGCCGTCCATGATCACGTTGCTGCTCTTTGCAAACGCCCGCTGCTGTTCCAACAAAAAGGTACGTACCGCCGGAATGGCAGACACGTCGCTGGCATAGATGGACGCCTCCTCGGTGCGGATCTTGTCAGAAACATCTTCCCCGTTCAAAAACATGTGCTGTGCGCCGTCGATAAAGCGGATCTCCAACGTGATATACGGTAAAAGGGATATCACTCCCTGGACGTTCTTTCCGCTTACGCGGTTTCGGGCTGCAAACAAACCGATGGTACGGTACATGGCGCCGGTATCAATGTAAATAAAAGAGAGCTGCTTGGCCAGTTCTTTGGCAATGGTGCTTTTTCCGGCGCCCCCCGGCCCGTCGATGGCGATTGCATGGTGGATCATACTTCTTCTCCTTTCGCGGCGGCCTGTCCTGCACAGAACCCCGTAGACCAGGCGATCTGCAGGTTAAACCCGCCGGTATATGCGTCAACATCCAGGATCTCCCCGGCCAAATAAAGATTTTCAGCCTTTTTCGAGCGCATGGTTTTGGGATCGACCTCTTTTACCGATACGCCGCCCGAGGTGACAATGGCCTCATCCCATGAAGCAAATTCCGTTAACGTGAGCGGGAACGCCTTCAGCAGGCGGCAAAGGCGCTCACGCTGCGCTCTGGTGACGGAATTGACCTTTTGCGTGCCGTCTATGCCGGACAATTCCACCGCCACGGGAATGAGCTTTGCAGGAAGCAGCCCGGAGAGCGAATTGGAAAAATCCCGATTCTGTGTCTGGGAAAAGTCCCGCAGCAGACGCTTGTCCAGTGTATCCGCATCCAGTGCCGGTTTCAAATCGATCTCGGCCTGATACGGAAATGTATGCTTCCCCGATGACAGGTGTGCAGAGGCACTGAGCACCAACGGGCCGGAAACGCCGCGCTCGGTGAACAGCATCTCGCCAAAGTCGGAAAACACCGTTTTCCCGTCTTTTTTTACGGTAAAGGTCACGTTTCGCAGCGAAAGCCCCTCCATCCTCGCTGGGATATCCCCTTCTGCGATCAGCGGCACCAGTGACGGCTTGACCCGCGTGACAGTGTGCCCCGCCGACCGGGCAAGCCGATAGCCGCTTCCGTCGGAGCCGGTACGCGGATAGGATCTGCCGCCCGCGGCAAGGATAAATGCGTCGGCGGTGAGCTTTCGTCCGTCTTGAAGCAGGACGGCCGTGATCTGGCCCTCCGAAACAAGGAACTCCTGCGCAAAGCCCTGTATGACTTTGACGCCAAGGCGGTGCATCTGTGTGCGAAGCGCGCCTGAGATATCTTTCGCCCGGTCGGATTCCGGGAACACCCGATTTCCCCGTTCGGTTTTGAGCGGGATGCCCAAGGAGTTGAAATAGGCCATCACATCCTGCGGACCCATTGCGGCAAAAGCACTGTAAAGGAATTTGCCATTTGTAACGATATTGCTCATCAGTTCTTCCCGTGAGCAATGATTGGTCAAATTGCAGCGGCCCTTTCCCGTAATATTCAGCTTTACGCCGCAAAAGGCGTTCCGCTCCAACAAGGCAACGGCAGCACCTGCAGATGCTGCCGTACACGCGGCCATCATACCGGCCGGACCGCCGCCGATGACGATGATTTGTTTCATGGATTCCGCTCCTTTGCGCGGTATTGACCGGCGGAAGCAAAGGCCGCCATCTTCTTCCGGGCCTTTTCATCATTGCGCGCCAAAAGAGAAACGATCATACTGCACAGCGAGATCAGCGGCGCCATACTGCCGCCCAGACCGTAATCCCCGCACTCTGCGATCAGACTGATATCCGCATCCTGCGCTGCTGCGGAATCGTGACTCTCGGTGATCGTCGCCGTGCATGCTTCCCGCTCGCGGGCAAACGCCAGAAGATCCAAGGTCATCTGCTGATGCTCCGGGAAGGAAAAGCAAAGCAGCAGATCGCCCGGAGCCATGCCGGATGCACCGCTCAGGGGATCGATCCCCAGCATATTCAGGCAGCAGATATTAGGCAGAAGCACGCGAAGATAAGCCGCAAGATAAGAGGCCGCAGGTGCGGTATACTGTTGTCCGTAGAGATAAACCTTTCCGGCAAGCATCATGCGCGTACATAGATTGTTCAGCGCATCCAGCGGATTCAAGCTCAGATTCTTTTTGATGTTGAGCGCGTCGTGGGAAGCAATGCTGTTGAGCATATCCAGATCGGAGGACGAGTTCTCCTCTGCCAGTTCAAATCGTTCCAGCGTATTCAGCCGATATTTCAGTTCAAGCTGCAGCGCGCTCTGGAAATCACCGTAGCCCTTATAGCCCAGCGCGGAAGCAAACCGGATCACGGTGGACTGGCTGACGCCGGTGACCGACGCCAGATCAAAGGAACTCATAAAGGCCGCCTTGTCGCAATGCTCCGTGACGAACCGCGCCAAAAGATGCTGGCCCTTTGTAAATGTGCCGGCATTTTCTGTGATCGCCTCGTTGATCCGTTTCATATCTTCCCCTCCGTTCGCTCAAATCATAAAGATCGGAGATATTCGATCTCGTCTTTTGTTAAAAAGCGCCATGTTCCGGTTGGCAAGTCGCTTAGCTTTACATCTCCTTCTGCCACTCGCTTCAAGGAGTTTACCGTGTAGCCGCACTTGGCACACATCCTCCGGATCTGTCGATTCTTCCCCTGTCGGATCGCAATCGTCATAACATATCCGTTCTCAGTCTTTGCCAGCAGGCGGCACCGGGCGGGAAGCAGCCGTTCTCCCTCCAGCTCGATCTCGCCGGAAAGTGGGATCTCCGGCGAAGGCAGCCCCTCTTTGTCCGGCGTCAGCTTGACCAGATATTCTTTATAAACCTCATGAGAGGGATGCATGAGATGATTCGCAAGCTCGCCGTCGTTGGTCAGAAGCAGAAGCCCTTCAGAATGCATATCCAGCCGTCCGACGGGATAAACACGCTGCGGTACGCCCTCCAGAAGATCCAGCACCGAAGGCCTCCCTGCTTCATCGGAAAGAGTCGTCACATAGCCGCGCGGCTTGTTCAGCATGATATAGCATTTTTCTGCAGGCGGCTCGATAAGGCACCCGTCAAACAAGATCTCATCGGTCTCCGGATCCGCCGTATCTCCGATAGATGCTGTAAGGCCATTCACCTTTACTCTTCCTGATTTTATGTAACTTTCAGCTGCTCTTCTGGAACAAATCCCAGCAGCTGAAAGGATTTTTTGCAACCGTTCTTTCAAGAGTCAGCCTCCTTAAGAAAATGCGGATCCGTGTCAGAAAATCTGGTTTTTCGGCAATGCTTTCGCCAATGGATTCCGCAAAATAAGCCGGAGTTTCAAACAAAACCCTTCCGTCCAGCCATACTTGAAGGGTTCCGTAACGCTGTCCGGCCTCAATCGGCGCATAGCAAAACCGCGGGCCGGACAAAACGATCCGCAAATGCTCGTATTCCTCCGTCTGCAAAAGAACGGAAAAGCTCTCGTTGCAGTATACCCTCACCTGAGAACGCAGGCTGCCCGTCAGCGGGACACTCCCGCATTCTCCCGCGCCCACCGGATCATATTCCCGATATTGTCCGAATCCAAACCGGTAAAGCGCGGCATGGTCAGCCCAGTCATTCGGGTCATCCAGCGTAACGGCGATCAGCATTCGCCCGTTTTCCGCTTTTGCGGAAACAAGACATCGGCCGCTTGACTTCGTAAAGCCCGTCTTGACGCCGCAGGCGCCCAGATCCTTCAGCAGACGATTATGGTTTTCCATAACGCGTCCGGCCGCCGTAACAGATTGCGTTGCGGCAATCCGTGCAAATTGCGGCTGATCCATGGCAAATGCCGCCAGCTTTGCAAGATCCAGCGCCGTGCTGTAATGCGTCGCGCTGTCAAGGCCGCTGGCGTTGTCAAAATGGGTGTTCTCCAAGCCAAGCCCATCTGCGATCTCATTCATACGGGCAACAAAGCCCGCTTCGCCGGCAGGATGCAGGCCTGCAAGCGCGGTAGCCGCGTCGTTTCCGCTCTCGAGCATAAGCCCGTAAAGCAGATCGGACACCTGCATGGTTTCGCCCGGACGAAGCTCCATGGAGGATCCCTCGATCCCGCACCACTCCGGCCGGATCGTTACGCTGCATGCAGGATCATACTGCTCAAGCGCCGCAACGGCGGTCATGATCTTTGTCGTGCTGGCAATTCCTCTGGGAACGGAGGCATCCTTTTCAAACAAGACACTGCCCGTCAGCGGGTCGTAAAGCACAGCGCTTCCGGCACTTACGGAAAGCTCTTCGCAACGCGCCGAAAACGGAAGCACAAGAAAAAGAATCAGTCCGATCAGAACACCTTTTTTCACAATGATCACCTGCCCGTAAAGCATACGGGCAGGAAACCGTTTTTATGCGGTCAATAAACCGGCTCGTCCTTGGAAGAGCCTTTGGTAAAGCGATCGACAATGCCGGGGATCATATCCACAGCCTTGTCCAGCGTGGTGTTTGCGGGAGGCTCAACATAAAGCATACGGATATTGCCGTTGCTGATCACCACAAAGGCCAGCGGGACGATCGTAACACCGGCGCCGCTTCCCGCGCCGAATCGAATATTCGTGCCGTCGGTCCCGCCGGACGCAAAACCGAAAATGACCTTGGAAACAGGGATCAGGACCGTGCCGTCGGGCGTATTGATCGGCTGACCAACTACGGCGTTCACATCCACCATTTCCCGTAGCTTTTCCATCGTGGAATTCATTGCGTCATTGATGCTGCTCATCAGAGGTACCACCTTTCTCAGTATGCTTGACAGTTGATTTTCTTCGGATCTTCCAGTATTCGATCAGGATCAGCAGCCCGGCAAACAGCATACGCAGCGGACAGGCCGCCACAGTGACGTCAGCCAGAACACCGATCTCTTTGCGATCAAACGCGGCATCGACCCGGATATCGGTTTTCCGGATCCGCAGATTGCGCTGCAGAACAGGATAAAGCGCCGAAATACCGGCGGCGACACGTCCGTATGTCAAAGCGGCCGCTCCGGCATCCGCTCCGCCGACGTCGAGCCCCAGCTCCAGGCGGCGGATCACCAGCCGCCGCTTCATTTTTCCAAGGGCGTCCAGCGCAAGACGAACGTAAGAAAAAATCTCATCCAACGTAAGCTTCTTTTTCACTTTTGCAGGTTTTTCGGCTTTTTTCTTTGTTTTTGCTTTATCAGGCCTCTTTTTCGGCTTTTTTTCTTGCTTTCTGCCCGGGAGGATCTGAAGATCGACAGGGCCGAGCCCTGCCCGCAGCATCAGCGTCCCGTCGTAACGGGCGCGGACATGCGCCGGCAGCAGCAACAGGATCAGAAGCAACAGCAACAGACCCAGAAAAACAAAGCCGATGATTTTCAGCAATTCAATCCTCGCTTTCCTGCAATACGGCGTCAGGCTCCGCCCTTCCCTGCTCTTCCGGAAGTGCGGCGGCGCCTCCCTCCTCCAGCTCGCTCAGCATCAGCTGTTGGTTGTCTGCTTCTCCGAAGCTGTCCAGCGACGGAAGCTGACTGACCGAGCTCAATCCAAACGAGCGCAAAAAGCTTTCCGTGGTGCGGTACAGGATCGGGCGGCCGGGCACATCCAGACGCCCACAGTCTTCGATCAGACCTTTTTCCGCAAGGCTGCTGACAGTATAGGTGCTGTCGACGCCGCGGACCTGCTCGATATAGGTCTTTGTCACGGGCTGTTTGTATGCGACGATCGCCAGGACCTCAAGCGCCGAGGGCGTAAGGTTCTGGGGCTTGCGCGTTTCCAAAACGCCCCGTACCGCAGAGGCATATTCTCCACGCGAAGCAAGCTGATACCGGTCGTCCAGATGTAGCAGGCGGATGCCGCGGCGGTTAAAGTCATAATAGTCCGCAAGCTCGCGCGCCGCCTCTTCCAAAGCTCCCTTGTCGATCTGCAAAACGGCGCACAGCTTTCCCTCACTCACCGAATCACCCGCGGCGAACAGCACCGCCTCAAGGGTGCATTCCAGTTCATTCAATTCCGTCATGTTCCTCGTCCTCGTCCCGATACAGCTCGTCTGCCTGCTGCTCTTCTTTTGTGGCAAGACGAAGCGTATAGCCTTCTTCCTCCGTCTCCTCGATCACGATCTTGCGCGTGCGTGACAACTCCAGCACCGCCAAAAAAATCGCAACGATCTCAGAACGGCTTTCCGCTGAAAGCACCAGCTTTTCAAAGCTCAGTTTCTTTTTGTGGACAAAATGCCGCACCAGATCCCCGATCTTGCTTTCGACCGAGATCGGTTCCCGGCCGACGATCCCCTGAAACGCCGTTACCGGCGGCGGCAGCTTGCGCTGCGCACGCTGGAAGATATCCTCCATGGCCTGCGTCAGCGCCTCGTAAGTATAGTGATAGCGGATGGCGGTCCGGTCCTTCTCCAGCGGCTCCTGCCCCTTGACGAAGATATCACGGCCGATCTGTGCCCGAAGGCTCAGGGCGCTCCCCGCTTCCTTGATGCGCTGGTATTCCAGCAGGGCTTCTACCAGGCCGGCGCGGGGATCCTCCTGCTGCTCGTCGTCATACACGGGAAGCAGCATTTTTGATTTGATGTACATGAGCTGCGCCGCCATGGTGATAAACTCCGACGCCACCTCAAGATCAAACTCCTGCATCCGGCGAATATACTCCAGATATTGCTCAAGGATTTCGGAAATGGGGATATCCTTGATTTCCACCTTGTTCTTGGATAGAAGATGCAGCAAAAGATCCAGCGGCCCGTCGAACACCTCGAGATGATAGGTCACTTCTTTCATGCCGCACCTCCCAGCAAACGCGCAAGATCAAACGCCCAGACCACAATCCGGTCTGCAACCGCGCTGCGAACAGCGCCGATGGGGCCGTCCAGCAGATCCGTTGCGATCAGCAGAAGAAACACAAGACCGATATACCGCTCGTAACGGTGCAGAAAAGCTGCCGCTTTGTCTGGCAACAGCGGAAGCAGGATACGAGATCCGTCCAGCGGCGGGACCGGGATCAAATTGAACGCACCCAAGCCGATATTGAGCGCGGCAAACATCGTGAGGGCAGAAACCGCAAGCTGGGGCATATTCCCCCGGCTTCGGATCATCCAAACGCCATAAATCAACAGAGACAAGAACGCCAGAACGAAATTACAGAGCGGGCCTGCCGCGCCGGTGATCGCGACGCCGAGCTTCCGATTCTTCATGCGGAAGCGGTTGGGGTTGATGGGCACCGGCTTTGCCCAGCCGACGCCGGCCAGCAGCATGCAAAGCGTCCCGATGGGATCCAGATGCTTCAGGGGATTCAGCGACAGCCTTCCAGCTTCTTTCGCGGTCGAGTCCCCCAGCAGATAGGCTGCCCACCCGTGCGCCAGTTCATGCAGCAGCAGCGCAAGCAGCACTGCCGGCACCAGCAGCGCAATTTCTTCGATCGAACGATGAAACAGCATTTTGTCCCCTTCTCAAATCACGGGATCAAAGATCGTTGCGGATCAGATCCTCATAGGTTTCGCGGCGCACCACCTCGCGCACCATGCCGTCGCTCACAAGCAGAATCGGCGGACGGGGCACCCGGTTGTAATTGGACGCCATGGAATAGTTATAAGCGCCGGTAGCAAAAACGCACAGAATATCTCCGGCCTTTGCCGTCTGGAACTGCAGGTCGCGCGCCACCAGATCTCCGCTCTCGCAGCAGCGGCCGGCGATCGTCTGAAGCTTATCCCGCGGCGCGTCGGCACGGTTTGCCACGACGGCGTCGTACTTTGCCTGATACAGGGCAAAGCGCGGATTGTCGGGCATGCCGCCGTCCACGGAAACATAGCAGCGAGCGTCTTTGATGTCGCGCACAGAGCCAACGGTATACAGCGTACAGCCTGCGGCGCATACCATCGAACGGCCGGGCTCGATCACGATCTCGGGTACTTCCCGCCCCAGCCGGGCAGCCTCGTCCCGCATGACCTGGCCCATGGCGTCGATCTTTTCGCCAAAGGTGCCGGGCTCGTCTTCGGGCATGTATTTCACGCCGAAGCCGCCGCCGATGATCATTTCATCCATGGTGATATGCAGCTCCCGCTCGATCCGGCAGAAGAAGTCAAACATGATCTTTGCCGCACGGGCAAAGCCGTCGATGCTGAAAACCTGGGAGCCGATATGACAATGGATCCCCGCAAAGTCCAGATGCTTATGCTCCAGAATATATCGGGTCATGCGCATGGCTTCGCCGTCTTCGATGCCGAAGCCGAACTTGCTGTCGTTCTGGCCGGTGGAGATAAACTCGTGTGTATCGGCGTGAACGCCGGGTTTCACCCGGAACAGGACCCGCTGATGAACGCCTTTTTTCGCGCAGATCGCTTCGAGGCGGTCGACCTCCTCAAAGGCGTCGATGATCACCGAGCCGATCCCGCAGTCCACCGCCATTTCAAGCTCGGAGACCGTCTTATTATTTCCGTGGAAATGCAGATGCTTGGGATCGAATCCCGCCTTCAGTGCGGTATACAGCTCGCCGCCGGAAACCACGTCGGCATGGATGCCCTCGGAAGCCAGAATGGGATATATAAATCTGGCACACAGCGCTTTGCTGGCATATGCCACCTTGTAGCGCGAGCCGAAATTGCGCTGCATGGCCTCGGTAAAGGCGCGGCAGTTTTCCCGCAGATGGCTTTCGCTCATGACATAGGCCGGGGTGCCGAATCGCTCCGCCACCTCCACCAGATCAACGCCGTCCAGGCAGAGGTGCCCGTTTTCTCCGATGGTAAAATGCTCACTGTAATAGGTTTTCATACGTCCGACTTCTCCTCTATTGCTTTTTGAATATCACTTTTCAAAAGATCGCAATTTGTCCCCTTTTCCGCGGAAAAAGGGATCAGCAGATCCGCGTCTGTCAGCGCAAGCGTTTCACGGATCCGCGCAAGATTGGGCTCGATTTCCGATTTTTTCAGCTTGTCCAGCTTGTTGGCCACCACCGTCATGGGCTTTCCGTAATATCGCACCCATTCCGCCATACTCACGTCGTCCGCAGTGGGCTTGTGACGGGCGTCAACGATGAGATAGATCCGGCGGATCTGTTCCCGGTCCTCTGCAAAATATTCCTCGATCAGACGGGAATACCGCTCCCGCTCCTTCTGAGATGTCTTGGAATAACCGTAACCGGGCAGGTCCACCAGCCAACCGCGGTCTTCCAGCAGAAAGAGGTTAACAAAAACCGTTTTGCCGGGAACAGAGCTGACCCGGGCAAAGCCTTTTCTCCCCACCACGCAATTGATGGTGGAGGATTTTCCTACATTGGAGCGGCCCGCAAAGATCACGCGCGGACGGTCGTCCTTGGGAAAGTCCGCCCGCTTCGCGGCACTGCGGACAAAAACCGTGTTGCGAAAGTCCATAAGCGGTCACTGACGGATCCGCTGCGCAGGCGTGCGCGGCGGGATCGGCGGGATGACTACGGGCATGGCGTGATCCTTCTCTTCGGAGTCAGGCAGCGTGTTCACCGTAAAAACGGTGTCCAGCACCTGATCCATGTTCTTCACCAGAACGAAAGAAACATTTTCCTTTACCAGCGGATCGACCTCTTCCAGATCCTTCCGGTTCTCTGCGGGGATGATGATGGTGCTCACCTTGTTTCGATAGGCCGCCATGGCCTTTTCCCGCAAACCGCCGATGGGCAGGACCCGGCCCCGAAGCGTGATCTCGCCCGTCATCGCAATGTTTTTGGGCACAGGACGCCCTGTAAGCGCAGAATACACCGCCGTGGCAGTTGTGATGCCTGCGGAAGGACCATCCTTGGGAACGGCGCCCTCGGGGAAATGAATGTGAATGTCTTTTTTGGTGTGGAAGTCCTCCGGCAGATCCAGCGAAGAGGCGCGGCTGCGAAGATATGTCAGCGCCGCCTGAGAGGCTTCCTTCATCACGTTGCCCAGATTTCCGGTAAGCTCCAGCTTTCCGGTGCCGTCCACCACCTGGACCTCTACCTCCAGCATGGCGCCGCCGTAAGCGGTCCACGCCAGACCGTTGACCACGCCGCATTCCGGCGCCTCCAGCGGCTGATCGGGCAAATAATCCGGCACACCGAGATAATCAGACAGATTGTTCTTTGTAAAGTGCAGCGAACGCTTCCCTGTTTCACTCATATGCTTCGCCGTTTTGCGGCAAAGCTTCGCAATCTGGCGCTCCATCGTGCGGACGCCGGCTTCCTTGGTATAGCACTCGATCAAAAGGGCAAGCGCGTCGTCGTCGAGCCGGAAATTCTGGCTCTTCAGACCGTGCTTTTTCAGTTGCTTCGGGATCAGATGCCGACGGGCGATCTGAATCTTTTCCACGTCGGTATAACCGGGCAGATCAATGATCTCCATCCTGTCAAGCAGGGGCTCGGGGATCCCGTTTTTATCGTTGGCAGTGGTGATGAACAGCACGTCGCTGAGGTCAAAGGGCAGCTCCACGAAATGATCGCGGAAGGCCGTGTTCTGCTCGGTGTCGAAAACCTCAAGCAGCGCCGACGCGGGATCGCCCTTATAGTCGCTGCCCAACTTGTCGATCTCGTCGATCAGGATCAGGCAGTTGCGGCTGCCGGCCTGCCGCAGCGCGGTGATGATGCGGCCGGGCATTGCGCCGATATACGTCTTGCGGTGTCCGCGGATCTCAGCCTCATCCCGCACGCCTCCCAAACTCAGTCGGGCGTAATCCCGACCCATGCAGCGGGCGATGGAGCGGGCAACAGAGGTCTTGCCCACACCCGGAGGTCCCACCAGGCAAAGGATCTGTCCCTTTACGCCGCCGGTGAGATTCTTTACGGCAAAAAACTCAAGGATCCGTTCCTTGACCTTCTCAAGGCCGTAATGATCCTCTTCCAGTATGGCCCTGGCCTTGCGGATATCGTCGTTTTCCTTTTTCGTTTCGGTCCAGGGCAGATCGAGGCATACGTCAAGATAGCTGCGGGAAACGCTGCTTTCGGGAGAAGAAGACTGCATTTTGCCCAACCTGTTGACCTCGCGCAGAAGCTTTTCTTTCACCTCCGCGGGCAGCACTTTTGCTTCGATCTTTCGCAGATATTCCTGCGCTTCGGCCGAGGCGTCTTCCCCCTCACCCAGCTCATCGTTCAGGACCTTGATCTGCTCGCGCAGATAATAGTCCCGCTGGCCCTTGTCCATCTGCTCCTTGACCTTTTCCTGAATGTCCTGCTCCAGCTTCAGGATCTCGATCTCCTCGGCCAACAAACGCAGCAGCAGCTGCATCCGACGGCGGGGATCCTGCGTTTCCAAAAGGATCTGTTTCTGTTCGAAGCGAAGCTGGATGTTTTGCGCGATGTAGTCGGACAGCATTCCCAGGTCCCGTCCGCCCATCACATGCATCACGATGTCACCGGAAATCTGCGGCACCAGGGTGACGTAATCCATGAACAGCTCCTGCGCGTTGCGGATCATCGCCTGATCCCGCTTGGTAGAGCGCGCCAAAAGGACGTCGGGCATAAGCTCGATGTCTGACGCGAGAAACGGCTCAGTTTCGGTGAGTCCGCGCAGCAACGCGCGATGACGACCCTCTACCAGCACACGAATGCTGTCGTTGGGGGTTTTGAGAATTTGCCGGACCTTGCAGTAGGTGCCAAGGCTGAAAAGGTCCTCTGCGCCCGGCTCGTCAACAGTCACGTCGCGCTGGGTCACGAGAAAGATCCGCTGTCCGTTTGCCATGGCATATTCCATGGCCTTTATCGATTTTTGCCGTCCCACATCAAAATGGAACAACGCGCCCGGGAAAACGGTGATCCCGCGCAGGGCAAGGGTCGGCACATGCTCCACGACCTTGTTGACGGCTGAAATTTGTTTCATGATGCTCCTCCTATGGATCGGGTTCCTTGCGATAGGTATATGACTTGATTAAATCATTTTACCATATAGCCTCTGATATTTCAAGCGTTTCAGCAGTGTGGGTTTGTAAAATAAATAAGGCGGCGACATCTTTGCGGCCAGGTGTCGATCGTGGTGGACGACGAGCTGGCGGCCACCGGCAGAGAAGAAAGCGACCCGGGCTATCTGCGGAACGGGGAGCTGCGGAAGATCTTCGGAAAGAGCGAGCCAACGCTGGAGCGGGCGCAGGCGCTGTGGGACCGGGCCTATGAACAGGCGACGCGGAACGCCGAAAACGGGCAAAAAAATACCGCCCGGGAGGGGGCGGGAAAGAAAAACTTTTGATCGTCACAATGGAGGATGGGAAAAAATATGTAAAAGCAGATCGGCTGGTGGTGTTCGGAAACAATCCGAAAGCGTGGAGTCAACAGCTTGAGGATTACATAAACAGCAAGATTCGAAAAGGCGAAGATGTTCATTTGTTCGCTGAGGATGGTGACATACTCACCCTCACAGCGGAAACAGCAGGGAAAGTGGCTTCCATGTATGATAGTTATGGCCGGACAATGCCAACTGAAACCTTTGAAAGAAAGGTAAACGCAGGCTCGCATATCGACGAATTGGCAAAGATATCTGAACGTGGAAAAGTGATAGAGCGGGATCGAAATGGACGACATGGTGTTGCGGCTGAAAAAGGATGGAATTATCGAACTGCATATTTTCAAGATTTCGATGGAACGTATTATAAAACATCCATCTCAGTCATGCAAGGAAAGGATGGAAACACCGTTTACAATGTTGGAAAAATGGAAGAGAGAAGTATTCCCTCCGCTGTCGGCTCTTCCGCCAAAGGCGGCGCTCATAAAGGGAACACTTCTCTCACAAGCAGTGTACCCAATTCTGCCGAAAAAGTCAAGGGGTTCGATTCCCCTTGCCGACGAGGAGTCCCGGATGGCCACCGAGTGGGAGCAGGCGCAGACGGACAAGGCCCGGGCGGTGCTGGACGATCCGGAGAGCACGGAGAGCGACCGGATGGTGGCCGAGCTGGTGATGCAGCGCTGACCTTTGCAGCACCGGTGATCATCAATGGTGATATCGTAAATGTAGGAGTAGTCATTCAGTTTCAAGCAGAGGAGCGTCCGAGGGCTGTAAATATCGATTACAACGGCAGACGGTTTAGAACAAATAACGAAGCATCCCGAGGAACCGGCAGCCGTGTTGACCATTACAGCCAAGGGACGTCGCTGCCCACAAGGGATGCTTCTAAAACTAACATACCCAATTCCGCCGAGAAAGTCAAGGGGAAATTTTCCCTTGAAACCGCAGACGATCAGGACATCCGCTACGACCTGACCGATGAGGAGGCCCGGAAGGCACCAGATCCCGGACACCCGAATACATTGGTAACGAAGGGACTCTTCAAATCTGATCAGGAGGTTCAACTATATGCCTGAAATGGTTTCACCCGGCCCGCTCCGCGGCAATCCTCCGCCCAGAGAGGCCGTTTGCATCCATACCCGCAAGATCTATGATTCCTGCCGGGATAAGGAATGTCTGCAGGATCTTCGCGTGTATCTCACCGCCTCGTCCCAGGCGGTGCTGGAAAGCGCCATCAACGTCAAAGCTCAAAGCGCAGAGCTTCTCTGGACCTACATCGACGTGGAGCCGATCGTTTATAACCAGGGATTCTATACTGTGGACGCCCGGTATTTTTACCGAGTGATCTGCGACGCCTTTACCGGCGTCGGCCGTCCCACGCGGCTGGAGGGGCTGGCGAGCTTCAACAAGCGGACCGTGCTCTTTGGTTCGGAGGGCAGCGCACGCATTTTCAGTTCGGACGTCGTTCCCAACGGCCAGGATCCTCAGGGAGTAGAGCGCACCAATCTGCCCATCGCCGAGGTAGAGGTCGTCGACCCGGTGTGCCTTTCCTGCCGCATGGCAGACCCATGCTGCGACGCTGAGATCGCCGTCGCCGTTGTGGATATCCCGTCGAATATCTGCAGCTGCTTTGAGGACGATCTGGTAGTCAACAGCGACGTGCGTCAGCTTTATGTGACGCTGGGGCAATTCAGCATTACCAGGCTGGAACGAGACGTGCAGCTCCTCATGCCTGCTTACGATTTCTGCATGCCGCAGAAGGAATGCGCCGGTGACCCCGACGACCCTTGTTCCCTGTTCCAGAACTTCCGCTTCCCCGTGGATGCCTTTTTCCCGCCCAGAGCAAGTGATTTTGCCCAAGCGCAAGGCAGCGGGAACGTCGCGCAGAGCGGCACGTCGTCCTGCTCCTGCGGATGCGGAAGCCTTTCGCGGCGCAGATAAGCCCACGGCTGAAAAAGCCGATCCCGCACGAATCAACGCTGTCTTTTCCAAAACTAAAAATCCGCGCCACACATGGTGCGGATTTTTGTCTTTTGATGATCGTCGGGCAGGCTTGCAGCCAAAGGACAGCAGGTCAAGCCTTTTCAGCGCGCTTCCCTACCGACAATCTGTTTCATAAAAGCAGGCCGGGACATCCTGTTACAAATGTCCCGGTCTGTTTTCATCTTTGGTTTGTTAAATAATGCCGAACAGCAGAAACGCAAGCAGCACGATCACGCCGATGATCAGCACACTCGGCAAGAACAGCGTAAGAAACGCGGACAGGAACATGGCGGCCATATCGCCCTTCTCCATGGTCTCGTGAATCAACGGCTGTTGGCTGTCGGGCGGCAGTTCTTCATCGGCGCGGCCTTTGGAGGTCTCCTCCTCGGGCGGCAGGCCCATCTGTTCCCGTTGAAACCGACGAGCCCGTTCATACTTTTTCTGAAACGGCATCCACATAAGCAATTACTCCGCAGCTCCCATGGCTTCGTCTTCTTCGTCGATCAACGGATGATGGCATGCCACGAAATGGTCCGGCTCCAGCTCGCGCCACTCAGGCACGACCTGCTTGCAGATCTCGGTGCAGTAACGGCAGCGCGTGTGGAACTTGCAGCCCTTAGGCGGATTCACCGGGCTGGGGATATCGCCCTCAAGGATCTGAAGCTCCTTGGAGGCGTCGGGATCCGTGGTGGGGATGGCGGCGATCAGAGCCTGCGTATAAGGATGAAGCGGATGCGCGAAAATCGCGCTGGAGGCCGCCAACTCAACCATATTGCCCAGATACATCACGCCGATCCGGTCGGAAATGTACTTGACAACGCTCAGATCGTGGGTAATGAACAGATACGTCAGCTCCTGCTTTTCCCGCAGATCCTGCAGCAAATTGATGATCTGCGACTGGATCGACACGTCCAGCGCAGACACGGCCTCGTCGCACACCACGAACTTGGGGTTGACCGCCAATGCGCGGGCGATGGAGATACGCTGCCGCTGGCCGCCGGAGAACTGATGCGGGAAGCGGTGGAGGAAATAGGGCTGCAGGCCGCAGTCATCCATGACCTTGATGATGTAATCCTGCATTCTGGCGTTGTTCTTCTGATAGATCTTATGCGCGATCAGGCCTTCACCGATGATCTGGCCGATGGTCATACGGGGATTCAGAGAAGAATACGGATCCTGGAAGACGATCTGAAGTTCATCTCTCAGCAGACGGATCTCGTTATAGGTCAGGCGGGCCAGATCGATGCCGTTATCCCACAATTCATCGTATTTCTGGAAATCGGGATCATTCTGGTGCACGGCACGCAGCGACTCGATCTCCTGATCCGAGCGGGTCATTTCAGCATTGAGCTGTTCGATCTGCTTATCGACCTCGCGAAGCTTGCCGTCAAGGCCGTCAACGTTTTTCTTGTCGTAGGCCAGATCGTCGCGCTTGACCTGAAGTGACTGCCGTTTTTCATTCAGCGTACGACGCTTCAGCGCGATCTGATACCGCTTTTCATATGCCTGGATCACAGGCTTCAGATCGGGGGCGACCGTCAGTCCGCCGATGATGTTGGCCACGTCCAGCAGCGCGTCATTGGCGGCTTTTTGGGCGGCGGTCAGCTCGGCATGCTTTGCAAACTGCTGCTCCTCCGTCATGGCGTCGTAGGCTTTCTGAAGCTCATCGCGCTTGGCGGCTGTCGTCTTGATCTCCTCACGCTTTTTGTGGAGGTTCTGAACGGTGTCCAGCATATAACGGGGCGCGATATCCTCGATGGTGCGGCCGTAATACATGGTGCGGCCGTCGGTCTGCCGGTAAAGCTGCAGCAGCGTGCGGCCCAGAGTAGACTTGCCGCATCCGGATTCGCCCACCAGGCCGAAAACCTCGCCCTCATAGATATCCAGCGTGATGCCGTCGTTGGCCTTGACATACAGACCGCGCTTCTTCAGCGGGAAATATTGCTTCAGATTGGTGATGCGGAGGAGAACCTTTTTATCCTGGTTATTTTGTAACATGGCGTTCACTCCCCTTCGGATAGAAGCAGCGGATCTGCTGCGTTTCGTTTACGGCCACCAGCTGCGGCTCTTCTTTCAAGCAGCGCTCAGTGGCGTATTTGCACCGAGGCGCGAATTTGCATCCCACGGGGAGCTTAAGAGGATGAGGAACGGCGCCGGGGATCGATTCCAGGCGTTCGTCGGTGTCCGCATCCAGACGCGGGATCGAACGAAGCAGGCCCTCGGTATAGGGATGCATATATTCACTTCCCGCAAAGATATTCCGGACGGGGCTCATTTCAACGATCTGACCGCAGTACATAACAGCCACGTCATCCGCCATCTGGTTGATTACGCCCAGGTCATGGGTGATGAACAGGATCGACGTGCCTTTTTCCCGTTTCAGGTCGTTCATCAGACGCAAAATCTGCGCCTGGATAGTCACGTCCAGAGCAGTGGTGGGCTCGTCGGCAATCAGCAGTTTGGGCTTGCAGGCCAGCGCCATGGCGATCATGACGCGCTGCCGCATACCGCCGGAAAGCTGGTGCGGATACTGCTTGGCGACAACCTCGGGATTGGGGATCTTAACGTCGGCCAGCATTTCCACGACCTTTTTCTTAGCCTCAGCCTTGCTCATTCCCTGGTGGATGATAAAGGGCTCTGCAACCTGCTTTTCCACGGAAAACACAGGGTTCAGAGAGGTCATGGGCTCCTGGAAAATCACGGAGATATCGTTGCCGCGGACGGCGTACATCTCGTTTGCGGTGGCCTTTGTCAGATCTTTGCCCTCAAACAGGATCTCACCGGAATCGATGTAGCCGTTGCCGTCCAGCAGCTGAAGGATGCTCATGGCGGAAACGCTCTTGCCGGAACCGGATTCGCCAACCAAACCCAATGTGCGGCCGGCGTCCACAGAATAAGACACGTCATTGACTGCCTTTACGATTCCCTTTTTCGTGCGGAAGAAGGTATGCAGTCCTTTGATTTCAAGTAATGCCATATGCTCTTCCTCCTTTACTTATCCCGGTCAGACTTGGGATCCATGACGTCACGAAGCGTATCGCCCACGATGTTGATGCAGATACAGGTGATCGCCAGGAACAGCGACGTGAACACCCACTGCCACCAGAAGTTCTTGATGATCGTCGCGTTGTTCGCGCCGCTCAGCATGTTGCCCCAGGTGGGTCTGGGATAAGTAACGCCGAAGCCCAGATAGCTCAGCGAGGATTCCGTCAGCATACAAGTGGCAAAATCCAGCGTCAAAGAAACGAAGATAATGGAGATGATGTTGGGCAGAATGTGCTTGAAGGCGATGGTAAACTCCTTCACGCCCATGGCCTTGGCCGCAACAACGTACTCGTTCTCACGGGCAGCCAGCACCTGGCCGCGCACCATACGGGCCAGACCGGTCCAGGTAAGGACGCCCAAAATGACCATCAGGAGATAGATCTTTTTGTTTTCAGAAATATCAGACTGGGCCATGATGGACGAAAGGATCATCGCAAACGGCAGGAACGGGATCGCCGCAAAAATCTCGGTGACGCGCATCAGCAGCAGGTCGACCTTGCCTCCGAAATAACCGGAGATACAGCCGACGATGATGCCGATGATGCTGGAGATGATAACGGCGACGGCGCCGATGGTCATCGTCATCTTACCGCCCTGAATGATACGCTGGAAGATATCCGCGCCGTAGGTGTCGGTACCGAAGAAATAGCCCTTCAAGCCCCACTTCCCTACCAGCTCGTGATTGCTGTTGACTGCGTAGCTCTGGAAGGCGCCGGCATAGATCTTTTCAACATCGGTCATTCCTTCGGGAACAAGGGTCTGGTCCAGCGTATTGCCGCCCCAGCTGAGCACGCGGCCCTCGGAAGTAAGGCCGGTATAGTGATAGGTTCCGGAGCAAACCTCCAGGAACTTTTCACCGGCGTGCAGTGCAGGCATCGGGATGCTGTTGCTGGGGAAATCGCCGGCAAAGCACAGGCTACCGTCATCCAGTTCGGCACACACGTTGTTGGAGGTGCCATAGATCGCAATGATCTTGCGGCCCGCCAGATACTCTCTCGAGGGAAGCGGCTTCTCATTGATGTTGCCGCGGTACTGATCGTAAAGGCCGCGGGTACCGGTAACGATCTGATTCCCGGCCTCGGTCAGGCCGACGATGTAGTTCAGGGTAAAGTCGATATCTATCAGATCGTCTCTCCCGATGAACTTCTCGATATTCTGATAGGTATTCTTGTTGCCCCACAGATACAGCGTGCCGTCGTTCATCAGAATGGCGGAGCACTGATAGCCGCAGGTCAGTTTTCTGATGTTGCTGACGTCGATGGTGCCGTTCATCAGTTCTTCGGGCTCCGAAATGATATTCGGATATTTGGCAGGATCAAAATAGCCAAATTGGCCCAAGCCGCCATGACCCCAAGTGTAAACCTTGCCGGCTTCGCTGACCGCTACGATGTGGTCAATGCCGGCGGCAGCGATAGCGATCTTGTCATTTTTGACCTCTTCGGGGATCTTGCCGATATCAATGCCCGTAGTGCCCAGCTTCGTGGTGCCCCAGACGAAGGTTTCGCCCTCGTCGGACACGCCAACGGTAAAGGAACCGTAGCTGTCGATGCAGCGGACCTGATTTTTCATTGCGCGAGGAACAGACAGCATGCTGCTGGTGGGCGGCACGTTTTTCTGAGTGACCTCGGTATAAGAGTCGTAATACTTCGGCATAAAGAACGGGCCGATAAAGACGATCAGGAACATGGCGATAACGACGCAGGCGGCAGCGACAGCCAGCTTGCGCTCCAGGAATCCGCGCCAGATCTGCTTGATCGGGCTAACGATCTCTTCTACATCCATGCTCGCATCGGCAAGCTCTTTGCTTCCACCGAAAAATGCGCGTTTGAACCAGTTGCCAACGGTGGCAAAAAATCCTCTTTTCTTCATTCGTGCCACCTCCTTACGCGCTCACGCGGATTCTGGGATCCACCAGACCGTAAACAAGGTCAATGACAAGGTTACCGATCAGGGAGACCGCCACATAGAAAAGCTGCAGCAGAATAATCACGTCGCAGTCGGCCGTACGAAGAGATTGGATCATCAGCTTGCCCATACCGTTCAGGCCGAACATGTTTTCAAACACGATCGAGCCGCCAAAGATACCGATGAACCAGCCGACGACCAGCGTGACCACGGGGATCAGGGCGTTGCGCCAGGCGTGAGAATAGATGACCGTCTTTTCCTTGACGCCCTTGGCGCGTGCGGTACGGATGCAGTCAAGGCTCAAGGCGTCGATCATGGAGGCGCGGACATAGCGGGTCATGCCGCCCATGGACATAAATGTCATGGAGATCAGCGGCAGAGCCAGGTAATACATGCGGTCCACGAACCATTTCCATCCGGTGTAGTTGCTGCCGGGCGTCTTCATGCCGCTGGGCGGGAACCAGCCGAGCAGCGAGCAGAAGACCCAGATAAATACAATACAGATAATGAACGACGGCAAGCTGTAGCCGACGATGGTAATCACCTGCACTGCTTGGTCGCCTTTGCTTCCCTTATGGGTAGAACATACGATACCCAGAGGGATCGTGATGGCCAGTGCGGCCACCATTGCGAAAATGTTGATAAAGATGGTGTTCTTCATGGGTTCCTTGACCACGTTGAGCACCGTGTCCTTCAGCTCGTAAGAATAGCCGAAGTTGCCCTGAAGAAGGCCGTCATAGTTGCCGTAGTATTTGGGATAGACACCGATCCATCTCAGATAGCGGATCGCCATATTCTTGGTGTCGGTGCCGTACAGCCGCTGATATTCCTTATATCTCTCCTGGAATACCAGTTCCTTTTCAGCATCACTCTTGCCGCGCAGCTGCTGCTTCATCGTGGTCATATCCGCGCGGGCATCGGTGTAGGCTCGGTTGCTGGGAAGCAGGTTATAAATGAGAAACATGAGGATGGACAATATGACCATAACGATGAGCATAAAGCCGATCCTCTTGAGCACATATTTTCCCATACCGTATCTCCGATCTGTCGCTCATGCGACGGTAGGTTTGGCATTGAGGGGTCTCCCCCGCTTTACCGTCTGCCGGGCATATTATCATAATGCGCCAAACAGGCGTAATTGTATTCAAGATTAAAGCTTCCGCAGCCGCGGCCGGGAAGCTCCCTTTTGCTTTTGCAGTTTATAACGCAATAGCAATGCAACGCGATAAAATTTTCTAAAGAATCCTCAACCAGAGGGCGGGCCGAGGCCCACCCTCTGGTTGCAATTCAGATCAATGTTCGGTTGTCTTGAGCGATTCAGTCAGAAATCAGTCAAGCCACAGAACGTCGGCCATATCCTTGATGTAGTACTGAGAATAGTCATCATACATGGAAGGATCAATGGTCATGTTGTAGGAGTAGTCGTACACAGCGGAGTTGAAGCCGGTGGCGAAGTTGAAGACGCAGTACATCGGGCTGCCGCTGTAGTAACCGTAAACCTGAGCCTGATAGAGTTCGTCCAGCATGGGAGCGAAGTCACCGATGGTCTTCTGGACGGTCATACCGGCGTTGTTCACGTTGTCGTTCTGCTCGAAGCCGGGAACCAGCAGATCAGAGAAGTCGTTATTGACGGTACCGTACCAGTTGAGAGCCAGCGGCATGTAGTAATCGTCGCCGACCTTGGTGGTGGTGTAAGCGCCGTCGATGGACTTGTAGTTGATGTCGTTTTCAGAAGCGAACTCAGCGGGGATCTTCTTGTAGCGGACACCGTCGGTGTACTCGCCGCCCTCGGCGTTGTAGATCCAGCCGCCGGCTTCCAGAACAGCAATGGCGGAGTCAACAGAGGTGTCGTAAGCATCCAGCAGCATGCCGGACTTCACAGCAGCCTTGTACATCCAGGAACCGGTGTAGTAGGGGCCGTCCACGACGCCGCCGTAACCGCCGGTGAAGTCCTTAGCAAAGGTAGCGCGGTCCATGCAGTAAGCGATAGCCTGACGGACTTCGGTGAACTGAGCGGGGCCGTAGTCGGCGCGGAAGCCCAGCTTGCCGTAACCGGCGCGGCTGTAGTGGGTGTAAACGAATCCGCCGTTGGAGTTGTTGACCATGGCGATGGCTTCGTCGGTCTGAGCGCCGCCAGTGATGGCCGCCAGGCAGTCGACGCCGCCGGAGCGGAGGTCTTCGAGCTGAGTCTCGGGGATGATCTTCTTGTAGATAACGGTCTCGATGCCGGGCTTGGTGCCCTCATAGTTGCCCTTGAAGTAGGGATTGCGCTTCAGAACGGCAGACTTATCGGAAGCATCGTAGCTCTCGACCACATAGGGGCCGGCATAGGGGATGCTGGTGTCGGTGTTCTGAGAAGCAGCCAGGATCTTGGCAGCGTTGACATAGCTGTCGCCGTTCTTGGCATAGAAGTCGTCGGTCCAATAGACGCCGTCGCCGTCGTCCATCAGATCAGCGCCGCAGGCCCACAGATTCTGATGGGTGGGAGAGAAAGCGGCGTAAGTAATGGCGTAGAAGTAAGGCAGATAATCGGGAGAAATGGTCACAGAGAAGGTGTAGTCGTCGATCAGACGCAGACCGTGCATGACCTTGTCGCCCTCGGTGCCGTCGTAAGCGGCATAATCGTCGAAGCCAACAACGCGCATCAGAGACTTGTGGTCACGGCCGGCGGCTTCCAGAGCAACGGGAGTGGAGAACGCCATGGAGTAATACAGATAGTTCTTCGCGGTAATGGGGCTGCCGTCAGAGAACACCAGATCATCATAGATGGTGATGGTGTAGGTGCGGGAGCCGTCTTCATTGTCGACTTCTTCCAGATTCTTGGTAACGGTGGGGTTGACAACGTAGCCGCCCTCTTTGGTGTTGACAACGGTATCAAGACCGTTGATCAGGCCGTCCACATCATTATCGGCAGCTCCGGGATTGGAGGCGCCGAAAGAGGAATAACGGAACTTACCGGACAGGTCGGTGGTGTTGCCCATGATGAAGGAACCGTCGGCCTTTTCAGAGGTCCAGTCGATCAGAGCAGAAGCGGGAGACCAGAAGGGGTTGGTGGGATGCTCGTCAACGCCCTTGATCGCAGCGTTGTAAACATCGTAATACTCGTTGGAGTACAGGGGGATTTCAGGCAGCAGGTAGTTCCAACGGGTGATGTAGTACTTCCACCACTCGGCGTAGACATCGTCTTCGGTCTCATAGCTGGTGCCTTCGGTAGAGGTGTTGTAAACCATGGCCATGGTCAGGAAGTCCAGACCCAGCTCATACTCGGTGCCGTCAAAGGTGGCATAAGCAAGGCCGGTCTCGGGATCTTCGGTGACGTCGGCGATGGAGCAGGTCTTGCCATACTTCTCATACAGAGCAGTATAGTCAACGCCGTATTCCTTGCCGGCGACAGCCTGAGCGGCGGTGGGCACGTATTCGGGCTCAGTGGGCTCAACGGGCGCGGGAGTGGGGTCAACAGGCGCGGGGGTAGGATCGGTGCTGGGAGTGGGATCCACGGTCGGCTGCTGGTTGTTGTTTCCGCAAGCTGCCAGAGCGGAAACGATCATCATAGCGGCAACCAACAGAGCAAGCACCTTTTTCGTGTTTTTCATGTTAGTCCTCCTAACTTTATTTTATTATGTACGTCTTGAACAGCCGCACAAA
The DNA here is from genome assembly GCA_017394205.1 of Clostridia bacterium. Lineage (GTDB taxonomy): Bacteria > Bacillota > Clostridia > Oscillospirales > Butyricicoccaceae > UBA4644. The sequence continues at coordinate 42,199 of JAFOPS010000103.1, forward strand.
ATAATCATAAATGTGCCGTTTCGCCTTTTTTCATCAAAAAAGCAAATTTTAAGCATATGAATTTTACCGTTAAAATCGAAAAAAGTCAACTATCAATGCGAATAAATAACGAAAAAAATGTTCGATATTTCAAAAAATGCGGATAAATATTACTTCGCAAAGTATATTGTTTTCTTTTCTGCCGGCATGTCTGTACAAACAGAAGTTAAGATTCTTGTGAAAAATAAACAATTCAAAGATTTGCAATGTGAAAACTGTCTAAAAACCATTACTTAGTTTTATTTTGTTTGCACAAAATTTGCAGGATAGAATATTCGTTGTTTCAGAAATAAATAAATTAGATTATAAAAAGTATAAAAACATGCGCCATCGAAATATTATATGGCATCTGGCTCGCCTTCCGGCGTTTCAAACAGGTCAAAGTCCCGTTTTTCCAGCAGATCCAGCGGCGCATCCGGCTCGCGAACGATACGCTTCGCCTGAGCGAGAATCGCACTTTCGATCACGTTGCGGGCAAGGCGGCCGTTTCCGCTGTTTTGATCCTCCATGGCCTGAATGATCGAGAAATAATCCAGGAGTGCGTTTTTTGCCTCATCCGTCAGGCGGTAGCCCTTGGAAGAAGCGTTGATCTCGGCAATCTGTGTCAGCTCTTCGCCGGTGTAGTCCGGGAATTCAATAATATTGGGGAACCGGGAACGCAGGCCGGAGTTGGCCGTGAGGAAAACCTCCATTTCCCGGGTGTAGCCGGCAAGGATCACGATCAGATCGTCCCGGTTGTCCTCCATGCCCTTGACCAGCGTGTCGATAGCTTCAAGACCGAAGCTGTCGTCGTGACCGCGATACAGCGAATAGGCTTCATCAATAAATAATACGCCGCCGATCGCGCTCTTGATCACCTGCATGGTCAAAGGAGCCGTATGTCCCACATATTTTCCCACCAGGTCGGCACGGGTCACCTCCACCAGCTGACCGCCGGACAGCACGCCGATGGCTTTCAGATATTTGGAAACCAAACGGGCGATGGTGGTTTTGCCCGTGCCGGGGTTGCCGGTAAAGATCATATGCATCGAAACGCTGCCGGTCTTCATTCCCTTCTCCCGGCGCATTTCCTGTACTTTATAGTTGTCTTCCAAAGAAAGGATATATTGTTTGATCTCCTTGAGGCCCACGATCTTATCCATTTCGGCCTTTACGGCGTCCAGCTCGCCCCGATAGCCGGCGGGAAGCAGCGACTGAAGATCGGTCTTCGCCCCGTCCAACACAGCGTAAAGATGATCGTCCGCCACAGAAAGGACCACCTCCTGCGCGGGAGATTCCTTTTCCAGCTTATATTGGGCCAGCGCCTGGAAGCAGTCATCCTCGTAGCGCAGCATGTCGCCCATGCCCGCCCGTGGCGAATACTGCATGGCAAAATGCTTATTGATATTCTCGGGCGCCTTGAGTGTAAAGCCAAGCTGCTTTTCACATTTTTCGGCGAGCTTTGCAAAGCGGATCCCGCCGATCTTCTCCAGATCCTCCTGCTTCAGCGGATCGGTCTGACAATGATCCCCCAACGCGTCAACCACCTTCGCGCCAAACGCGCCGGCAAGGCCTTCCCTGCCCTTTTCCGACACAATAATAATATAACTGCCGTTTGCATGGATCGAGCCGATGGCCTGCGTGGCCAGCGCGGTGCCCGCGTCCACCAGATGCCCCTTCTGCATCACGTATCGGGAGGCAAGATTGAGCTTGCCCGTGCAGATCAGTTCGCCAAGCTGCTGCAAAAACGCGGGATGGCAGCTTTCATAGTGATCCAGCAGCAGCACGCCGCCGGGCAAAAGCGCCTGGTACAGATCCTGCAGAAACAGGCGTTCCTCGCTCTGCCCTGGATACAGCGCAAGATCGAGCACCTGGACCTCGCCTGTGGGCAAAAGGCCGAGCTGCGCCATTTTTTCCGCAATCAGACGGATCGCCGTATGGCGGCCGGAATTGCTTCTGCCGTAAACAAGCATGGCGTTGCGTACTCCGTTGGGCGAATCCCATCCTGTGACAAAGGGGCGCTTGAAGGCGATGATCAGCTTTTTAAGAAAATGATCCTGTCCGATTAGCTGATCTGTCAGCACCGGCATCAGATCGCCGAACCGCTGGGCCTCGGGGCGCGGATCCTGTACCTTCTCGGCCGCGGCCTTCTGCGTCTTTCCGGAAGATCCGACGCCGAAATCCTTGTCGACCTCTTTCTGGATCTTGTCCATATCCAAGTCGCCGCTCATCTTTTTCAGTTCTTCCAGCTGCTCCTGCAGTTTTTTGTTCAAAGCATTCTGCTGTTTTTCCAGCGCATCGATGCCCTCGCCGATCTTTTTGCCGCCTTCCTTATACTGTTCTGCCGTTTTCGGCGTAATGGAGTAGGAAGACGTCTTTCCGCTGCCAAATACATCCCTCAGCAGCTCGTCAATATCCTTCGGCATTCAGCAAACCCCCCGCCTCAAAATCATGGTATTATTATCAACATTTCGCAATTCCGTGTCAAGTCTCCGTTATCGAAAAAAGACGCTCCAGATAACCGGTGGGCACCAGCTTTCCGTCCCGCGACAGCGCACGGATCTCGTCGGCGGTGTAAAAACCGGCCCCGTCGGTTTCACCGGGCTGAAGCACGATGTCCTCCCGCTTTACCTCACGGGAAAACAGCCACACGTCAACGTGCGTATCTTCATGGATCGAAAAGGACAGGATCCGCGCTCCCTCAGAGGGCTGAAGCAGGACTCCCGTTTCCTCCCGCGCTTCCCGCAGCGCCGCCGCAAGACTGTCATCCCCCGCAAGAGCAGAGCCGCCCGGGCACTCCCAAAGGCCGGGATAGCCTTTATTCCCGGCGCGCCGCGTTAAAAGAAATCGGCCGTCTGCACGGCGGATCCA
>JAFOPS010000104.1 GCA_017394205.1 Clostridia bacterium
ACTGAGCTACAGAGGCAAATGATGGCGACCAAGATGGGGCTCGAACCCACGACCTCTAGCGTGACAGGCTAGCGTTCTAACCAACTGAACTACTTGGCCATGTTGCGATGGTGGGAACAACAGGGCTCGAACCTGTGACCCCATGCTTGTAAGGCATGTGCTCTAACCAGCTGAGCTATGCTCCCGTTTTCCCCTCAGCGCAAGAGATATTATATCGAGGATTCGGCCCGTTGTCAAGAAGTTTTTTCGTCTTTTCGCAAAGTTTCCAGCTCAGCAGGCGTAAAGGTATAAACGCTGTCACAGAATTGACAGGTGACAGAGATCTCCTTGTTCTCTGCGATCAATTGATCCAACTCCTTGCGTCCGAGACTGATCAAGGCGGATTCCACCTTGCGGCGGGAACATTTGCACTCGTATGCGATCGGATGCTCCTCCATCAGCTCGAGGCCCATCCCGTCCAACAGCTCCTCCACGACCTGGCGCATATTCATCCCCTTGGAAAGATTGCCCGTCACGCTGCCCGACTCCGCGATGCGGTATTCCAAAAGGTCAATCAGCCCTTCCGGCGCGCCGGGCATCAGCTGCAAAAGATAGCCGCCGGCGCATTTTACGCTCTGGTCCTCGCCCACAAGAACACCCAGAGCACACACTGTGGGGATCTGCTCACTGATGACATAATAGGCTGCTACGTCTTCGGCAATCTCGCCGCTTTGCAGCTCGATCTTCCCGGTAAAGGGCTCGCGCTCACCGATATCCTTGATAACGGTCAGCACCCCGTCACGGCCCACGCCGCCGCCCACGTCCAGATGTCCGTCGGCCCGCAGAGGCAGAAGCGCCGCAGGATTCTGCAAATAGCCCCGCACGTTTCCTTCGCTGTCGCTGACGGCAGTGATAGCTCCCAGCGGCCCGCCGCCGCGGATCTGAAGCGTGACCGAGCCGTTTTCATACTTCAGCTCATTGCCCATCATGGAAACGGCAGCCAGTGACCGCCCAAGCGCGGCCGTTGCCAGAGGAAGCGTCTTATGGATCCGGCGCATCCGCTCGGTGAGCTCGGTCGTTTGTACAGCAGTGATCTTCACATATCCGTCGGCAGTCATGCCCCGAACCAGAAAGTCTTTCATCAAAATCCTCATTTCCTGGCGACAAACAGAAGGCGCCCCTTCTCATTTGCCGCGTGCTTGGTTGTAAATCCGTCGTATACGTCGCATGTCGAAAAACCGGCGTCAAACAGAGCACTTTTCAGCGTTTCAATGCTGTAACACCGTTGTTCGTGAATCTCTGTAAAGCGATGATACTTGTCACCAGTTTTTTGAAATATATCCACCTGATGCATGCCGCGCCCACTGCGCGGATCGAATCCGTATTGCCAGGAACAGAAAAAATCCTCCGTTTCCTGGATACTGGCAGTCCCGTTCAGCTCCAAAAACAACCCGCGGGATCTGATATCGAACAAAAACAGCCCTCCCGGCTCCAGAAACAGGCTGACCCGCGAAAAAACCCTCTTCAGTTCCCGCAGGTCGGTAAAATAATTGACGCTGTCCAGACAACACACCGCACCGCGCACCGTACCGTAAAGATCGAGCTCATCTGCCGGTTGACAGATCAAGACCGGAGGGATCGGAAGCTCCGCACACTTCGTCCGCGCCACGTCAAGCATTTCAGGGGAAATGTCACAGCCGATCATTTCATATCCCTGCTCTGAAAGCAGCCTGGTCAAGCTCCCCGTGCCGCAGCACAGTTCCAAAAGGATCCCATCACAAATACCGGCGCCGCGAAGCAGCGCCGTGATTCGTTTGGAAAACCGCGGATATACGGATTGGTCGATCAAGCAATCATAGTAAGCAGCCAGATGCGAGAATTGACTCACTGCTCCTGCTCCTCGTCATCCAACACACGGGAATAACCGCCGTCGCCGTATTGAAGCGAACGGTTGACCCGGCTGATCGTCGCCGTGCTTGCTCCCGTGATCTCGACAATATCTGAATAGATATAGCCCTTGCGAAGCAGCGTAGCCACCCAGAACCGTTGTTTCATCGACAGCAGCTCGTTTACCGTGCAGAGATCGCTGAAGAGCGCATAGCAGTCGTCAAGCGTATCCAGCTTCAGGATCGCCTGAAACATGCGATCCATATTTTCGTCGCGCAGGTTGTTCTGCATAAGACGTTCTCCTTTCCCATTACGACATGATTCCGTAGCGAAATGGTAATACGATTATATCTGTTATTAGTTTACCACGTTACAATCGAAGTGTAAAGATAAAAATTCAGATTTCTGCCATCAATCCAGTTCGGCGATTTCGTGATACAGGTCGGAATACCGTCCTCCGGCTGCCAAAAGCTCCTCATGCGTCCCCCGTTCGACGATCCTTCCCTTTTCCAGCACCATGATAGCGTTGGATTTCCGAACGGTGGACAAACGATGGGCGATCACAAAGGTCGTGCGATCCTCCATCAGCGCGTCCATTCCCTCTTCGATGTGGCGCTCGGTGCGGGTATCCACCGACGACGTAGCCTCATCCAAAATCAAGATCGGAGCCCGGGATATGGCTGCGCGGGCAATATTGAGCAGCTGCCGCTGACCCTGGGAAAGATTCGCACCGTCGTTTTCCAACAGGGTATCATAGCCGTTTTCCAGCTGAAGAATAAACGGATGAGCCGACGCCACCTTTGCCGCAGCTTCCACTTCTTCGTCTGTTGCATCAAGACGGCCATAGCGGATATTCTCCCGCACTGTCCCGGTGAACAGGTGGGTGTCCTGCAGGACCATGGCGATATTCTGCCGCAGGAATTTTCGATCGATATGATTGATGGGAACACCGTCGATCGTGATGCTTCCCTCCTCCAAATCATAAAAGCGCGACAGCAAATTGGTGACCGTGGTCTTGCCCGCACCTGTTGAGCCGACAAAAGCGATCTTCTGCCCCGGTTTGGCGTAAAGGCTGATGTCATGAAGCACCGGCACGCCGGGCACATACCCAAAGCTGACATGCTCCAGCACCACGTGACCTTTCAGCTTCTCCAGCGGGACAACGTCGATGTCGGGCGTCTCCGGCTCGGCATCCAGCACCTCAAACACCCTCTCGGCGCCCGCCAGCGCGGCAAACACCGTGTTCATCTGCATGGACACCTCGTTGATCGGCCTGCTGAAATGCTGGGTATAATTCAGCGAGATCGTCAGGCCGCCGATATCAAATCCTCTTGTCACCACCATGACCGCACCGACGCATGCCGTCAGCGCATAGGTCATCGTGCTCATCTGATGGGTCACAGGGCCCATGATGCCAGCACGAAACTGGGCCTTGATCTGGGCCTCGCAGAGCTGTTGGTTCAGGTATTGGAACTCGTCTTCCGCAACATGCTCGTGATTGAAAACCTTCACTACCTTTTGTCCGGAAATCATCTCTTCCGCAAAGCCGTTGAGCATGCCCAAGGTCCTTTGCTGCTGAACATAGGCTCCGCGGCTCTTCTGAATGATGATCTTGCTGGCAAGCGTCAAAAGCGGCGTCATCAGAATGGTAATCGCGCCCAGCAGCGGATTGGTATACATCATCAGCACAAGCGTTCCAACAATGGTGATGGCGCCGGAGATGATCTGGATCAGCGTGGTGTTGAGCATCTCGCCCACCGTATCCACGTCGTTTGTGAACCGGCTCATTACGTCGCCCACAGGGTGCGTATCGAAATAACGGATCGGAAGGGTCTGCAATTTGTTGTACAGTTCAGACCGCATCCGCTGCAGCGAACGCTGTGAGACCCGCAGCATCAGCCGCTGCTGCAGCCATTGGGTAAAGATCGAAAGGCCATAGCACACCGCCATCAGCGACAGACCCTTTGCCAGCGCGGCCAGACGCGGCGTAAGATCGGCCTCGGCAGGATCATAATACAAATACGCGTTCATCACCGGCCGCAGCATATAAGAGGCCGCCAGCGAGGTGAGCGTATAGGTTATGGCACAGATAACAGCAACGGCCAGCGCGCCGCGCTCTTGTGACAGATAGCGGATCAGACGGGATACCGTTTTCTTCAGATCCTTCGGTTTTCCCTGGGCCGTCATCCCGCCGCGCCCGCCGCGCCCAACGTTCATTTCTTTTTTCATAGTCGCGCCGGCGGCTTTTCCGCCGTATTTTTGGTTGAGACGCTCGTATCGGGTATCCGCCATGTCACATCGCCTCCTTCCGATCATTCTGGGACCAGTAAATCTCGCGATAAGTCTGACAATCGCGCATCAGAGTTTCATGATTGCCGCAGCCCACGATCCGTCCGCCGTCCATTACCACGATCTTGTCCGCATCGATCACGGAATTAATCCGCTGCGCAATGATCAGTTTGGTCACACCGGGCAGCTCTTCCCGGAATGCCTTGCGGATCGAGGCGTCTGTCGCAGTGTCCACCGCCGAGGTCGAATCGTCCAGAATCAGGATCTTCGGCTTTTTCAGCAAAGCGCGGGCGATGCAAAGGCGCTGCTTCTGTCCGCCGGACAGATTGACGCCGCCCTGCCCCAGCTCCGTTTCGTACCCATCGGGAAAGGTTTTTACAAAGCTGTCGGCCTGGGCGATCGAGGCAGCCTTGCGAAGCTCTTCATCCGACGCGTCTTCATTTCCCCAGCGCAGATTTTCCGCAATGGTCCCGGAAAAAAGGGTGTTTTTCTGAAGGACCATGGCAACGCTGTCGCGCAGATGCTGCAGCGAGAGCTCCCGCACATTCACCCCATCCACCAGAACGGCGCCTTCGTCCGCGTCATACAGTCTGGGGATCATGGATACCAGAGTCGTCTTGCCCGATCCGGTGGAGCCGATGATGCCCACCAGCTCGCCGGAAGCGATTTCCAAATCGACACGGTCCAATACTTTTTCTCTGCTGTTTTTGAAATAACGGAACGACACACCGCGGAACGAAATGCTGCCAGAGCCGACCAAATGATCTTTTTCGGAAGCGGCGCTGTCGTTCAGATCGACGACGGCGTTGAGCACTTCGGAGATCCGTCGGTCGGAGGCGGCGGCCCGGGTGCCCTGCAAAATGATATTTGCCAGAAAGTTAAGCGCCATCAGGATCTGGGAAAGATAGGTGATAAATGCCGTAAGCGTGCCCAGCTCCATGCCGCCCACCATGATCTGCTTTCCGGCAAACCACACCACGGCCAGCGTGGTAACATTTACGGCAATCGCCGACGCAGGCTGCATCAACAGCATCATTTTCAGGGCGGCTGTGCTTTTTTCCACCAGTGCCTCGTTGAGACGGGCAAATTTCTCCTTTTCATGCTCTTCCCGCACGAAGGATTTGATCACACGTTCATTGGTGATCGTCTCCCGGATGCCGATATTGAGCTTGTCCAGCTGCTTTTGCATCCGGCTGTATCGGGGCGAAGCCACGGCAATAATCGCGGCGATCACGGCGGCAAGGACGGGGATCACGATCAGGATCACCCTTGCCAGTGCCGGATTGAGCCGGAAGGATACGATCAGTGCGCCGATGAGCATCACCGGACTGCGGAACATTCCCCGCAGAAGGGTCTGCGTGAAATTCTGGATCTGCGTGATGTCGTTGGTGATACGGGTGATCAGCGATCCGGTAGTAAAATCATCAATATTGGTAAAAGAGAAGGTTTGGATCTTCCGGAACACGTCGCCGCGGACGCCAGCCGCAAGCCGCGATGCGCCTCTGATCGCAAAATTGGCGCCCAAAACGCCGGCAGCCATCATCAGACAGGCGATCACAAGCATCAGCGCTCCGCGCCGCAGGATATAGGGAATATCGCCGTTGGCGGCACCCACGTCGATCACATCGGCATTGATATACGGCAAAATAAACTCTCCGCAAGCTTCCAGCACCATAAACAGCGGTCCCAGCAAAAAGCTGTACCAATACTTCCTGACATACGGACTATATTTCTTCATGCGTGCAAAGTCCTTTCAATTGAACTAAATAAACGCGGATCATCAGTTCATATGTTTCGTCCCGGGTCGCCGGGCCACGCATCATAAATCCGTTCGCCGTCAACTCAGCAAAGCCGTGGATCGCCGCCCGAAAGCACCGCAAGAAATGAAGCGTCGCCGGCTCGCCGGCACCGTAGCTGCGGATCAGCTCGCGCAAAGGCGCAAAACTTGCAAAAGAAGCGCGGATCAGCGATTCGTCATCGGAGCCCGGCATGCGGATCAGCGTCTGATAACCGTAAGGGTGCTCCGCGGCAAACCGACGGTAAGCCCGCGCCCCTGCCAGAAACGCCTCATCGGGCGACTTTCCTTCCATGCTTTCTGCCAAAAGCGTCCGAAGCTGCTCAGCCGTGCGAAGCGCCATCTCCTGTAATAAAGCGTTTTGGCTCTCAACATGATTATACAGTGCCGCTGGGCGGACGTTCAGCCTTGCCGCCAACTCCCGCATGGAAAAGGCCTCGATCCCCTTTTCCTCAACGAGGCGGCACCCTTCATCAACGATCACGTCGCGATTCAGCCCTTTATGCGCCATTTTCTCCCTCCTCAACGCAAAAAAATGAACACCGTTCACATTATAAGTGAACGGTGTTCATTTGTCAAGCGAATCCAGCTGTTTTTTGTCATGGACCGCGTTCGTTTTGCATATGGTAAACGGAAAAGGAGGGATCAAATTGAACCGAGCAACTGTATTCTTTCGAAAGCATCGGCCGCTTTTCGTCGCCTGCCTGCTGGGCCTCATCGGGATCGTCCTGTGCGCGCTGTGCATCGCGCCAAGGGCGCGCCGTACCGCGGCAGCGCAGAGGGATCTGCCCATCTACTGTGTCCAAAAAAGCGACAAGGTCTGCTCACTGTCCTTTGATGCGGCGTGGGGCAATGAAGATACCCAGCAGCTCATCGACATTCTGGGAAAATACGACATCAAGGCGACCTTTTTTGTCGTTGGCGAGTGGGTCGACCGCTATCCTGAATCGGTAAAAGCGCTGGCAGAGGCAGGCCATGAGATCATGAATCACTCTGATGACCACCCGTATTTTACCAAGCTGAGTGCCGACCAGATGAAAGCACAGTTGGATGCCTGCAATGAAAAGATCCGGGCGATCACCGGCGTATCGCCTATATTGTTCCGCCCGCCTTACGGCGATTACAACGACAAGGTAGTATCAACGGTGCGCGGATGCGGGATGTACTGCATCCAATGGGACGTGGACAGCCTGGACTGGAAGGATCCTCCGCCGGAGAAAATTACCGAAAGAGTTCTGGAACGTGTCACGCCGGGTTCTATCGTTCTGTTTCATAATGCGGCAAAAAACACGCCGCAGGCGCTGCCGGAAATCATTGAGGAGCTGATTCGCCGGGGATACGCGCTCGTTCCTGTTTCACAGCTGATTTATCGGGAAAACTATTACATGGATCACACCGGGAGGCAGATCCCGCAGTGATCAGTGAAACGGATTGAAGTAACGGCTGTGATGCAGGATGCTCATGCCCACGGACAGCAGGAGCACGGCAATGCAGACGGCGATGCAGACATAGTCCGCCGTTCGGAAGGGGCGCGCCGAATACCAGGTGCGCTTCTTCCCTTTTCCAAAGCCCCGCAGCTCCATGGCGTTAGCGATAAGCTCGATGCGGTCCATGCTGGAAATAATCAGTGGAAACAGCATCCCGGCGGCATTTTTCAGTCGTTTCACAAGGCTCTGCTTTCGGCTTGCCATTTCAAGCCCGCGGGCCTGCTGGGCAGTGGAAATGTCGTGATACTCCCGCTGGATGTCCGGGATATAGCGCAGCGCCAGCGAAACGGAATAGGCGATCTTATAGCTGACGCCGATCCTGTTCAGAGAAGAGGCAAACTCCGAGGGTTGAGTCGTGCTGACGAACAGGATCACCATGGGAATGGTGGCAAGATATTTCAGAATCACGTTCAGGTGATAAAACAGCTGCTCCTGCGTCAGCGTAAACCGTCCGACGCCTTCCCAAATCACATGACGAGCTCCGTAAAGCTCCACTCCGTGCTCCGGCGAAAAGACATAGATCAGCACATTGTTCAGCACCATAAAGACAAAGGTGAACCAGAACAGGACCTTCACCTCGCGAAAGCGGATC